>CAZVZV010000053.1:0-29344 GCA_964631735.1 uncultured Enterobacteriaceae bacterium | reverse complement strand
GATGCGATCGCCGTTCTTCGCCAGGGCGAGCGGCCCGCCCACCGCGGCTTCCGGGGAAACGTGCAGCACGATGGTGCCGTAGGCGGTGCCACTCATGCGCGCATCCGAAATGCGCACCATGTCCTTGAGGCCGGCGCGCGCGAGCTTCGCCGGGATCGGAAGATAGCCTGCCTCCGGCATGGCGTAGCCGGATTTCGGCCCCGCGTTCTGCAGCACCATAAAATCGTCCGGCGTCACGTCAAGCGCGGCATCGTCCACGCGCGCGGCAAGATCGTCGAGCGAGGTGAACACCACGGCCCGGCCCTCTTTTTCGAACAGCTTGGGGTCCGCCGCCGAGCGCTTGAGGATTGCGCCGTTGGGCGCGAGCGAGCCGAACAGGGCGACCAGCCCGCCTTCCTTCGCCAGCGGGTCCGACAAGGGCCGCACTACCGCGCGATCCACCCAGGCGCCCACTTCGTGCGCGAGGCGCTCGCCGAGCGTCTCGCCGGTCACTGTCATGCAGTCCAGGTGCAGCAGCGGCTTGAGCTCGCGCAGCACCGCACCAACACCGCCCGCGGCATAGAGGTCCGACATGTAGAACTGGCCGGTGGGCTTTAAGTCCACCAGCACCGGCGTGGTGTCGGAGAGTTCGTTCAGCCGGTTGAGGTCGACTTTTATGCCCGCGCGCCCGGCGATGGCGGTCAGGTGGACGATCGCGTTAGTCGAGCCGCCGATCGCCAGCAGCACGCGCAGCGCGTTCTCGATGGAACTCGCGGTGATCACCTGCGACGGCCGGATCGGCTTGTTCACGAGTTCCACTGCGCGCCGGCCGCTTGCCTCCGCCGCGCGCAGCCGGTCAGCGTGCACCGCGGGGATCGCCGCGCTGCCCGGCAGCGCCATGCCCAGCGCCTCGGCGATCGAGGCCATGGTGGAGGCCGTGCCCATCACCGCGCAGGTGCCGGCGGTGGTGGCGAGGTTGCCCTCCACCTCGTCGATGCCCGCCTGGTCCACCTTGCCCGCGCGATGCATGGCCCAGAAGCGGCGGCAGTCGGTGCAGGCGCCCAGCCGCTCGCCGTGGAAAGAAGTGGGCATCATCGGGCCGGCGAGCAATTGCACCGCCGGCACGTCGGCGCTCAAGGCGCCCATCAGTTGCGCCGGCACCGTCTTGTCGCAGCCGCCCACCAGCACTACCGCGTCCATCGGCTGCGCGCGGATCATCTCCTCCACATCGATGGACATCAGGTTCCTGAACATCATCGAGGTTGGATGCAGGAACACCTCGCCCAGCGACACGGTAGGGAACTCGATGGGAAGGCCCCCCGCAGCGAGCACGCCTCGCTTCACCGCGTCGATCAGCTCGGGGAAATGGCGGTGGCAGTTGTTGAAGCCGCTTTTCGAATCGGCGATGCCGACCACCGGGCGCGCGAGCATTTCGGCGGAGTAGCCCATGCTCTTGGCGAAGGAGCGGCGCAGGTAGAGCGAAAAACCGGCGTCGCCGTAGTTGGTGAGGCCGCGCGCCAGGCCCCGGGGCTTCTGCTCGCTCATGCGCCTTCAGCCCTGCACCACCGCCTCGACGTAGATCTGCACGCGGCGGTTCGCCTGGCGCCCGCTCTCCGACGCATTGCTTGCCACGGGCTGCGTCTCGCCCTTGCCGGCGGTGGCGAGGCGCAGGGGATCCACGCGCTTCGACTCCAGGTACTGCGCCACCGACAGCGCGCGGCGTTGCGAGAGCCGCTGGTTGTACTCGTCCGTGCCGACGTTGTCGGTGTGGCCGACGATCGTCAGGGTGGTCTTGCCGTAGCGCACCACCACGTCGGCGAGCTTGTCCATCGTGCTGTGGAAGCCGGGCTTGACCGCCGAGGAGTCGGTGTCGAATGCCGTCTGGTTGGTCATGGTGATGAGGACCACCTGGTCGGACAGCTTCTCGACCCGGGCCTGGCCGGCCTGGATCTCCTTGGCGAGGTTCTTCTCCAGGTCGCGCCTCTGGCTGTCCATGTAGCTGCCCACAGCGGCGCCCGCCAGTGCGCCGCCAACCGCACCGACCACCGCGCCCTTGGTGCGGTTCTGCTTGTAGGCGATCGCGCCCACCACTGCCCCGCCCGCCGCGCCGATCATCGCCCCGCTCTCCGCGCTGGTGAACGGCCGGCTGCCGTCGGCCGCGCAACCGGAGAGCGCGATGCTGACTGTGAGTATCGATGCCACCTGCCTATTCATGTTGCCTCCATTTCGATGGTTCCCCCCACTTCGGCCCTGGCAATGCTAACTCATCGACTTTGGCGCTCGGAAGACATCCACTGTTTACCTGTTGAAAGCTAGACTTCCCGGCGACCTCATCCCTGCAGGAGAACGCCATGACCGCACCGAAGTCCCCGCCGTCCACCATCAGCACCGTGAAGGACGTGGTGCCCAAGCTTGCCGAGCTGACCGAGAAGGTGCTGTTCGGCGACGTCTGGGCGCGCGAGGAGCTCGCGGAACTCTTCACCCACCTCGCCTTCTACGCCGGCTGGGCGAACGGCATCAGCGCGGCGCAGGTCGCCAAACAGGTGTACGAGGAGCGCGGAGCATGAAAATTGGTTTTATCGGCCTCGGTGTGATGGGCGCGCCGATTGCGGCGAGACTCGCGCGTGCGGGCCACACCGTGAAAGTGAATGACCTGCGCTGGACCGACGTGGCCGGCGCGGCCTGGGCGGACTCGGCCGCCGCCGCCGTGGCGGACGTCGAAGTGGCCTTCACCTCGCTCCCCGGCCCCGCCGAGGTCGAGACGGTGGCCGCGCAGATCGGCCCGGCGCTCGCGCGCGGCACAGTGTGGTTCGACCTCACCACCAATTCGCCCGCCTGCGTGCGCCGCGTGCATGCGTCGCTCGCCGCGCGCGGCGCGCAGTTCCTCGATGCGCCCGTGAGCGGCGGGCGGGAAGGTGCGCATAGCGGCAAGCTCGCGCTCTGGGTGGGCGGCGACGAAGCAACTTACCGCAAGCACGAAGGCGTCCTGCGCGAGATCGGCGACCAGCCGATCTACGTCGGCCCGGTCGGCGCCGGCTCGGTCGCCAAGCTCGCGCACAACTGCGCCAGCTTCACCGTGCAGACCGCGCTGGCGGAGATCTTCACGCTCGGGGTGAAGGCGGGCGTGGAGCCGCTCGCGCTGTTCAAGGCGATTCGGCAGGGCGCGACCGGCAGGAAGCGCACCTTCGACCGGCTCGCGGAGCAGTTCCTCCCCGGCAAGTACGACCCGCCGGGCTTCGCGCTGCGCCTTGCGCACAAGGACCTCTCGCTCGCGCTCGAGCTCGCGCGCGAAGTCGGCGTGCCGATGCAGGTCGCGCAGGTGGCGCTGAAGGAGTTCGAGGAGGCGATGCGCCGCGGCTGGGGCGAGCGCGATTCGCGCACGCCGATGCTGCTGCAGGAGGAACGCGCCGGTGTCGCGCCGCGCGTGCCGGCGGAGAAGCTGCGCGAAGTGCTGGACTAGAACCGGTAGCGCAGTTCCACGCCCGCCTCGCGCGTCCAGTTGGCGGGCTCGTATCCCGCCAGGCCCATGCCGATCGGCTGCACGTCGGAATCCTTGATGTCCCAGTAGTCCAGCCACGGACCAAACGACCAGCGCCGGCTCTCGAACATCAATTGCACTCGGTAGCCGCGCCCGTGCCGCTGCTGGTTGGTGACGTCGTTCAATCCTGGGATTCCGGTGTCCGAGAGGTAGGAGCGTTGCACGCCGTGGACGAACCCTTTGTATTCCACTTGCGGCGCCATTGTCCAGTCAGAGCCGAGCTGCATGCGCAGGGTCACACCCAAGGGCACGTAGAAGTAGCTGGAGTCGCGCCGGTACCCGATCGCGCCGGTCGAGGTAGTGCCCCTCAGGTCGTTGTACAGGTAACGGAAACCGAAGCCCAGGTAAGGCGACCAGACCAGCTTGGCGCCCGCGGCGTAGTCCCTGCCCGCCAGCAATCGCGCCTCGAACAGCTGGTCTGGCACGTTGTTCAGCGTGCCTGACCCCTGGTAATCCAGCTCCCCGTAGGACAGGCGCAGCTCGACGCGCCCATAGGCGCGATTCGAACCGGTAAGCGTGTAGGCGCCCGTGACGCCGAGCCGGTCGCCCTTGAGCCACATGACTCCCGGCTCTTCGTACTGGTAGTGCGTCAGCAGGCCGCCGATTTCCCAGCCTGACCGGGTGGCGAGTCCCTTCGGGGGCGCATTCGTTTCCGCCAGCGCCGCCGCTCCCCACGCTGCAGCCACCACGAAGATCGCCGCCAACTTTGCGCGCATGCCGTCCCCCTTGTGCGCGCAATATTATCCCCAAATGGCGCGCGCGGCCGTTGGGAGTGATCTGCACGATCGCATAAAGTACTATGGAAAATTGAGGAGCAACCCATGCAGCGCAAGCAACGCATGCCGGTGTGGAAACGTGGCCTGCTCATCGGCTGGCTGGTCGCGGCCGTTGGCGCGGCGGGACCGGCCGGCGCGGGGCTGGCGCTGGTCGGCAACGAGAACGGCGGCACGATCACGCTCATCGACACCGACAAGGACGAGGTTGTCGGCGAGATCAGGACCGGCGGCAAGCCGCGCGGCACCGCGGTCCACGCGGCGCGCAGGCTGGCCTACGTGTCCGACCAGCCGAACAACGCGCTGCTGGTGATCGATCTCGACAAGCGCGCCGTGGCAAGGCGCATCGATCTCGGCGAATCCCCCGAAGGGGTTTATCTCTCGCCCGACGGCAAGCTCGTCGCCGCGGCGGTCGAACTGACCAACAGCGTGGTGTTCATCGATACCGCGACCGACGCGGTCGTTTTCAGGGTGAAGATCAAGGGGGAAAATCCGGAGCATGCGGTGTTCTCGCCCGACGGACGCTTCGTCTACGTCAGCGCCGAGGAGGACGACAAGCTCGAAGTCATCGACGTCGCCGCACGCTCCCTGGTGGCGCAGCTCAAGGTCGGCATGCGGCCGCGCGGCATCGCCTTCACGCCCGACGGCGCGAAGGCCTATGTCGCCTGCGAGCGCGCGAACACGGTGTACGTGATCGACGCGCGGGCGCACAAAATCCTGCGCACGATCAAGGCGGGCTTGCGCTCGAACGGGCTTGCCATGCACCCGGACGGCAAGCGCCTGTATCTCAGCAATGGCGGCGACGCGAACGTGATGGTCATCGACACGGCGTCGGACGCGGTGCTCGCCACCATCCCGGTGGGCCAGCGGCCGTGGAACATGGCGCTCACGCGCGACGGAGCAAAGCTCTACGTGGCCAACGGCCGCTCGAACAGCGTCACGGTCATCGACACGGTGAAACACAGCGTCCTCAGGGAGATCGCCGTCGGCAATACCCCCTGGGGGGTGCACATTCTTGACTAGCGGGGCGCCGGACGCGTCCCGCCGAGGGGGTCAAAGCACGGCGAAATTGCGCATCATCATGCCGTCTTCGTGCTCGAGGTTGTGGCAGTGGAACATGTAACGCTGGCGGCCGCTGAACGCGGCATCCTCCGGCAGCGAGAAATCCACCGCCAGCCACACGGTCTCGTTCGGCCAGATGACCACCGTGTCCTTCACGCCAAGGTCGGTGGCCAGGCGGCCGCCGCTCTCGGTGGCGAGCGATCGGGCCGGGCCGAAGGTGCCCTGGCGGCGCAGGACGCGAAAACCGGAGCCGTGCAGGTGCATCGGATGCGGCATGGAGATCGGGCTGTTTTTGATCTCCCAGACCTCGCGTGTGCCGCGCGCCACGCTGAACGCAATCTCCTCCAGCGCATAAGGCTGGTCATCAATCAGGAAACCGTGCTGCTCGCTGAGCTCAAGGCGCATGCGCCGGGCTCTGGCCTCGGGCGGTGCCGCCGCTTCGGCCAGCGACGAGAGGTGCTGCGGCAAGGTCCGCGGCGGCAGACGCTCGCCCTCCACCAACAGTGAGAAAAGCGGCAGGCGCTCGCCTTCGGGCACGACTTCGCCCGCGCGGCGCCCGCTCACCGGCGCGCAGATGGTTTCCACCGCGAGGGCGGGGAAGCGGGCGCGCGCAGGATGCGGCCGCCCCTGCATCGACCCGGTCGCATGCAGGCGCGGGTCGAATTCGAGGCTGCTCGCGTCAATGCGCCGGTGAGCGCGGGCGTCCAGCACGACGTCGACGCGTTCAGCCGGATGCAGGAACACGCGATCCAGCGCGATCGGGGTGGGCAATAGCCCGCCATCGGTGCCGAGCAGGAAGAACTGAACGGACACCCCGCCCGCGCGGAACGCCAGGAGCAGGCCGCGTGCGTTGCACGCGTTGAGGAGCTGAAGGCGCACCCAACCCGGCGCCACCGGAAAATGCGCGTCGAGCGCGTTGTTCACCATCACGCGATTTCCCAGCCATCCGGTGTGGCAATCCTCGGCGCTCGGGGCGTAGGGACGCAAAGCGCCGCCGGCGACGCGCACGTCCGCGATGGCGAGCGCCAGCCGGTTGGTCGGCGCCAACGCGAGCGCGTTGTCGAGCGCCGCATCGTCCTCGTCCACGACCACCACCAGGCCGGCGAGTCCCGCATGCACCTGTTCGGCGGTGAAGCCGTGCGGGTGCGGATGGAACCAGTAAAGCCCACTGCGGTTCCTGACCTCGAAACGCAGGCGCTTCGAGCCGCCCGGGGCGATCGGATCGAATCCCGCGCCGTCCTGCGCCTCGGACAGGGTCAAGCCGTGGAAGTGCACGCTGGTCGGCTGCGGCAGCCGGTTGTCGACCAGCGCGTCAAAACGCTCGCCGCGCCGCGCGATCAAAGTCGGCTGCGCGACGCGCTGGCCGCCGAGGTCCGCGACATAGCGGCAGCGCCCGAGCAGCGCATCGGAGCGTTCCACGATCAGGCGGCGCACCGCGCCGATCGGAACCGTCTGTCTCCCCGCAATCGAGGGCAACGCGAGTCCACCCGCGCGCGGGTCCCGGGAAAGGCAGGCCGTCGCGCCGATCGAAGCGAGGCCCGCGGCGAGGAAAGTTCTGCGCTTCACCCGCGCTCAGTCGGGAGTGATCGGCATGATGGCCTAAAGTACTATAGAAATTGGCAAGGGAAATCCATGGCTTTGCGTTCACGGCTGCGTTTCGCGCCAGCGGATGTCCGCGTGGAAAGGCGCGCCGACGGCACGACGGTGCTGCGCTCGCCGCAGCCGCTCGGACCCTACGCGCGCGCGCTCGGCGATTGGCTGGTGTATTGGTACGAGCGCGCGCCCGATCGCACCTTCATCGCCGAGCGCAAGGGCGACGGCTGGCGCCGCGTCAGCTACCGCGATGCGCTTTCCGACGCTCGGCGCATCGGCCAGGCGCTGCTCAACCTGGGCCTCGACGCGGACCGGCCGGTCGCGATCCTCTCCGACAACAGCGTCGAGCACGCGCTGCTCGCCCTGGGCGCGATGCACGTGGGAATTCCGGTGGCCCCTGTTTCTCCCGCCTACTCGCTGATGTCGAAGGACTTCGCCAAACTCAGGTACATCTTTGACCTGCTCAAGCCCGGCCTGGTGTTCACCGCAGAACCGGAGAAGTTCGCGCCTGCGCTCGCGGCGGTCGGCGCCACCTCGACGCCGGTGGCGAGGCTGCTCGAGACCAATCCCGGCGCCACGCTGGAACTGGCGTTTTCGCGCCTCACGCCGGACACGGTAGCGAAGATCCTCTTCACCTCGGGCTCGACAGGAACGCCGAAGGGCGTCATCAACACCCACCGCATGCTCTGCGCCAACCAGCAGATGCTGGCGCAGGTGTGGCCTTTTCTCGAGGACAAGGTGCAGACCATCGTCGACTGGCTGCCCTGGAACCACACCTTCGGGGGCAATTTCTGCTTCAACGTGATCCTGCGCAACGGCGGCACGCTCTACATCGACGGCGGCAAGCCGGCGCCCGGCCTCGCCGAGCTCACCGCGAAGAACCTGCGCGAGATCTCGCCGACGATGTACTTCAACGTGCCGCGCGGCTTCGACCTGCTGATGCCGATGCTGGAGCAGGACGCCGGACTGCGCGGCAATTTCTTCCGCGACCTCGACATGCTGTTCTACGCGGGAGCCGCGTTGCCGCAGAACCTGTGGGAGCGGCTGGAGAAGCTTGCCATCGCGGAAAAGGGCGGCGAGCTCGCCATGCTCTCGTCCTGGGGATCGACCGAGACCGCTCCCTCGGCGGCGGCGGTGCACTACCCGATCGAGCGCGCGGGCGTCATCGGGCTGCCGAATCCGGGCTGCGAACTGAAGCTGGTGCCCGCCACCGGCAAGCTCGAAGTGCGCGTCAAGGGCCCCAACGTGACCCCGGGCTACTACCGGCGCGACGACCTCACCAAGGCTGCGTTCGACGAAGAGGGCTACTACTGCATCGGCGACGCGATGAAATTCGCCGACCCGGCAGTGCCGGAGAAAGGGCTGGTGTTCGACGGCCGTGTCGCCGAGGATTTCAAGCTCTCGACGGGGACCTGGGTGCACACAGGCGCTGTGCGGGTAAAGTTGATTGCGGCGGGCAACCCGCTGATCCAGGACGCCGTGATCACCGGCCACGACCGAAACGACATAGGCGCGCTGGTGTTCCTCAATCCCGCAGAAACTAAAGACATGTCTGCACAAGCAGTGCAACTGCGCCTTGCGCAGGTTCTCAAGGCACTTGCCGCAGAAGACGGATCCTCCACGCACCCGGTCCGCTTACTCGTCATGGCGGAACCGCCGCAGATCGACGGCAACGAGATCACCGACAAGGGGTATATCAACCAGCGCGCGGTGCTGGAGCGGCGCGCGGCGCTGGTGGACAAACTCTACGCGGTTCCCGCCGCGCCCGAAGTCGTCAGGTAAATTCGGCGCGCAGGATTCCTGCCGCCTCCACCATCGCCTTCATCTTGCCGAAGGCGACCTCCCTCGGCAGGTACTTCATCCCGCAATCCGGGGCGAGAATCACGTTCTCCTTGCGTACGTAGGGCAGCGCGCGGTTGAGCGCCTTGAGGCCGTACTGGCGCGCCTTCTCCGGCCGCGCCTGCATCCGGGGTTCGTCGATCTGCACCATGTCGGCGCCCGCGGCAAACAGGTCGCGGATCTCCTCGTTCACCGCCGCCGCGTAGTCCATCGCCGCCTGTTCCCCGGTCTGGTAGCAGTCGTTCTGCGCCTGCGCCAACCATGGCTCGGGCACGCGCCACAATTCCTTCGCGCGCAGTCTCGGTGGGAAACGCTTGGCGAGCTTGTCGCGGTCGATCAACCAGTCGGGCTGCGGATAGCTGCCGACCAGCGTGGTTGGAAACAGCATGCGGCGTAGAATACGCCGTCCACAAAGAGGGAGTAGCGATGAAGAAAATTCAGTCTGCAGTACTGAGCGTAGCGCTCGGGCTCGCCGCGGGCGCGGCATCGGCGCAGGAAGTCACCCTGCGCGTGGTCTCGGCCTTCGCCGAGAACACCACCTACGTGAAGAACCTCGAGCCGATGATGGCGAAACTCAACGCCGAGGGCAAAGGCGTGCTGCAGCTCAATTTCATCGGCGGCCCGAAAGCGATGCCGCCGTTCGAGGTCGGCAACGCCGTGCGCACCGGCGTGGTGGACATCGGCATGAGCACCGGCGCGTTCTACACCAACATCATGCCGGAGGCGGATGCCCTCAAGCTGACCCAGCTCCCCGCGACGGACCTGCGCAAGAATGGCGCCGTCGACCTGATCAACAAGGTGTGGAACGAGAAGGCCAACATGCAGTACCTCGGCCGCGTCATCGATTTCACGCCCTTCCACCTCTACCTCACCAAGAAGATCGACAAGCCGGACCTCACCGGCTTGAAGCTGCGCATCACGCCGGTGTACCGCGACTTCTTCCAGGCGCTGGGCGCGACGGTGGTGCAGACCGCGCCGGGCGAGGTGTACACGGCGCTCGAACGCGGCGTTGTGGACGGCTATGGCTGGCCGATCAACGGCATCTTCGACTTCAACTGGCAGGAGAAAACCAAGTTCCGCGTCGATCCCGGCTTCTACAGCGCCGAGGTATCGCTGGTGATGAACCTGGACAAATGGAAGGCGCTGTCGCAGGCGCAAAAGGATTTCCTGATGCGCCACGTTGTCGCGCACGAAGCGGCCAATGAGTCCTGGAAAAAGGTGAACGACGAAGACATCAGGCGCCAGGCGCAGGCCGGCATCCAGACCATCACCTTCGACCCGGCGACTGCCAAGCAGTATCGCGACAAGGCCTATGACGTGGCGTGGACCAACCTCATCAAGGCGAGCCCCCAGTACGGCCCGCAGATGAGGCAGCTGTTCAGCCGCTGATGCGGCGATTGTCGGAGCTGTACGGCCGCCTGCTGGCGGGCCTTGCGCTCGCCGGCTGCGCGGTGCTGTTCCTCATGATGGTGGTGATCTGCGTGGACGTGCTGTTGCGCAACGTCCGCCTGGTGCCAGGCATGCTCGGCGTTCCTTGGGCCAACGAGGTCACCGAGTACGCGCTGTATTTCATCACCATGCTGACCGCACCCTGGCTGCTGCGGCGGGGCCTGCACATCCGCGTGGATGTGCTGCTGCGCGCGATCCCGGCGCGTGCGGCATGGTGCTGCGAGTGGGCGGTGGACCTGCTGGCGCTCACTTGCTGCATCGTCATCGCCTGGTACGGCTTCAAGGCGGTGCTCTCCAGCCATGCGATCAGCGGCATGGTGGTCAAGGTGATCTCGGTGCCTGAGTGGTGGCTGCTCGCACCGTTGCCGGCGACCTTCGCCCTGCTCGCGATCGAAGTCCTGTTCCGCATGCACCGCCTGGCTCACGGCGAGCGCGGTCCGCGGACCGACGCGGTCACGGCGGCGTAGCCGGACAGCGCGCGCGCCGCCATGTCCTGGCAGGCCGCAGCCTGGCTCCTGCTGGGCGGTTCGACCGCCCTGATGTTCCTCGGGCTGCCGGTCGCCTTCGCTTTCCTCGCCATCAATCTCGTCGGCGCCGCGATCTTCCTCGGCGGCGATGCCGGGATGATGCAGCTCGCGCGCAACAGCGTGCAGTCGGTGACCAGCTTCGCGCTCACCCCCATCCCGCTGTTCATCCTGATGGGGGAAGTGCTGTTCCACACAGGACTCGCGATCAAGGTAATCGACGGCATCGAGCGGCTGATCCGCGAGGTGCCGGGCCGGCTGGCGGTGATCGCGGTCGTTGCCGGCACGGTGTTCTCGGCGATTTCTGGCTCGACCATCGCCACCACCGCGATGCTGGGCAGCCTGATGCTCCCGGTGATGCTCGCGCGCGGCTACCACCCGACCATCGCCACCGGCCCGATCATGGCGATCGGCGCGGTGGACATGCTGATCCCGCCCTCCGCGCTCACGGTGCTGCTCGGCAGCCTGTCCGGGATCTCGATCTCCAAGCTGCTGATCGGCGGCATCGTGCCGGGGCTGATCCTGTCGGTGATCTTCGTCGCCTACATCGTGCTTCGCGTAAAGCTGGAGCCGGAGCTCGCGCCCCGGACCGGCTTCGAGGAGTACCACGGCTGGCGCCGCTTGCAACCCTTCGTGCAGTACGTGCTGCCGCTGGTCTCGATCTTCGTGATCGTGGTCGGAGGAATGATCGCCGGCTGGGCGACGCCGACCGAGTGCGCAGCGCTGGGCGCCTTCGCGACCCTGTTCCTGGCGCTGCTCTACCGCGCGCTTACGCTGCAGAACCTGGTCAAGGCCCTTCGGGGCACCGCTGGCATTTCAGGAATGATCCTGTTCATCATCGTCGGCGCCACCACCTTCTCGCAGATCCTCTCGTTCTCGGGCGCCAGCAACGGCCTCGCCCGGATGATCACCGAGACCGGCCTGCCGCCCCTCGCCATCGTCGCCGGCATGATGCTGTTTCTGATCTTCCTCGGCGTGTTCGTCGAACAGGTGAGCATGATGATGATTACCCTGCCGATCTTCATGCCGGTGGTGCAGCAGATGGGCATCGACCTGGTCTGGTTCGGCGTGATGTTCCTGATCTGCATGCAGCTGGGCCTCCTGATGCCGCCGCACGGCCTGCTGCTGATGACGATGAAAGGCGTGGCCCCGCCGCAGGTGACCCTGATGCACATCTTTCGCGCGGTGATTCCCTTTCTGCTGATCAGCATCGTCGTGCTGGTGCTGGTGTTCTTCCTGCCCGCGGTCGCCACGTGGCTGCCCGGCCTGGTGGGATGAAGCGCATGGTGTTGTATCTGGTCTGGCCAGACTGGCCAGACATGCGTATACTCGTCGGATGAGTCACGGAGACGGACATGCGCCTCAACATCCTTGAAGCAAAGAACCGCTTATCCGAGCTGGTGCGCGCGGCGCGTGCCGGTACGGAAGTAGTGATCGCGAAGAACGGGCGGCCGATGGTGCGGCTGGTGCCCGTCGCGGCATCCGGCGGACTCAAGGGTTTCGGTTCGTTGAAAACGGCAAGACGGGTTCGGGGGAACCTCGACAAGGCGTTCACGCCCGCCGTCGAGCGCGAGGCTGCGCGGCTTTTTCGCGGCCGCGTGTGACGCTGCTGCTCGATACTCAGGTCGCGATCTGGTGGCTCATCGGCAGCCGCCGGCTCGGCGGTCCGGCGCGAAAGCTGCTCGCCGAGTCAGCCTGCGTATTGTCGGCGGCCAGCGTCTGGGAAGTCGCCATCAAGCACCGCCTCGGCAGGCTGCCCGTCGGGCCGGCGCTGTTTCGCGATCGGATGATCGCCTCCGGCGCCGAGATGCTGGTGATCACTGACAGGCATGCCATCGAGACTGCCGCGTTGCCGCGTCATCACGACGACCCCTTCGACCGCATGCTGATCGCGCAGGCGCGCGTGGAAAAATTGCGGGCTGTTTCCGCGGACAAGTTGTGGCGGGATTACGAACTCGACCTCGCGGCCATCTGATTTTTTGCCGCATCGCCCCTGCGCAGCGATGCACAATGGCGCTTATCCGGCCTTGCGGGCCTCTAATGGTAAGAACTTTGTCTGTCGCTTCGGCTTCAGCGACGAGGCGAAGCAGCCGGAAATGCCTTAGCCACAAAAAAAGGCCCGCGCGCGCGGGCCTTTTTTGTTTGTTTTTCCCTTTCTATTCGGCCTTGATGTTGGCCTCTCTAGCGATGCGGCCCCATTTCGTGATTTCGCTGCGGATGAAGGCGGCGAACTCCGTCGGCGTGGACGGCACGGCGTCCAGGCCCTGTTGCGCGAAGCGCTCGCGCACCTGGGGCTCGGCCAGAGCTTTCAGCAGCGCCTCCGAGAGCTTCGCCACCGCCGCGGGCGGCGTGCCCGCGGGCGCGAGCACGCCCTGGAATCCGGTCGCGTCCACCGATGGGAAGCCGGCCTGCTCGAAGGTCGGCACCTCGGGCAGCGAGGGCAACCGCGCCTTGCCGGTGACCGCCAGCGCCTTCAACTTGCCTGCCTTGACGTGGCTCATGGTGACCGGTGGCGCGTCGATCATGATCTGCACCTGGCCGCCGAGCAGGTCGGTTACGAGCGGGCCGCTACCCTTGTAGAACACCAGCGGAATGCTCAGTCCCGCGGCGCGATTCAGCATCTCCGAAGCGATGTGCAGCGCCGAGCCCGAGCCGGCGACGCCGAAGTTGACCTTGTCCGGATTTGCCTTCGCGTAGGTGACGAACTCCTGCAGTGTGGCGGCCGGGAGCGAGGCCGGCACCGAGCACAGGAGCGCATTCGACGTGGTCTGGCCGATCGCGACGAAGTCCTTTACCGGGTCGTAGGGGAGCTTCGAGTACGTCGTGGGGTTGATCGCAATGGTGCCGGTGTTGCCGAGCACGATGGTGTAGCCATCGCCGGGCTGCTTCGAGGCGAACTCCAGCCCGATGATGCCCGCGGCGCCGCCCTTGTTGTCGATCACCACCGGCTGGCCGAGCACCTCCTGCATCTTCGGCTGCAGCGTGCGGGCGACGAAATCGAGGTTGCCGCCGGGCGGGAAGGGCACCACGAACTTGATTGGCCGGCTCGGATAGGGCTGCGCCTGCGCGGCGATGGACAGCAGCAGGCCGAAGATCAGCTGCAACAATTTCATGGGTCCTCCCAGAAAACAGAACTGCGGGCTTTGTTTCTACTCCCGCATCCGCTCAAGCCCTACTGCCTTGCTCTTGCTTCCGCGATTTTCGAGAAGTTGTACACGATTCCGACCATAAACAGATCATAGTCATTCTCGTGTTCCACGGTTTCGCGTTTCCCGACCTTCAGGAACCGCTGCCAGCCAAAATGCATGTAGGTGCCGCGTTTCGAGAAGACATCTATGTTCACCCCGATGCCGAAGGTTGGAGAAACGCCGGAGTCGCTCAGGTTTCGATTCGGGTCACCAGGATCGCTCGAGTGAAACTTGTAGCTCCACCGGTAAGCTCCCAGGGTCCCCACGACGTCGACGCCAGATGCCACCGGGAGTAAGCCGACCCCGGACAGGTGAAAGCCATCCACTTTGATATCCTCGGCGGAACCGCCGAACGAAGTGACCTGGGCACTGTACTTTCCAAGGTCCAGGTAGCCTGCGGTCACGGCAAAGTGGCGTGAGAGCTGATAGCCGCCGAAGACCGACCAGACAGCGCTGGTGTCGTCAAGGCTCGAGGTCGGGTGCCTGAAATCCTGCAGCTTGGCCTGGCCGGCATTGAAGCCGGCGATCCATCCGTAATCGTCGGCTGCCGTGGCCGGCGCCGCGCTGAAGTACGCCAGGCACAGGATTGCGAGCCACGCATTTCGTTCAATCACTCTCGCTGTCGCTTTCATCTCCCCCCCTCTCATTGGCGACTGTCCGACCGTTCACAATACGCCTCCAAATCCGGCCAAGGTGAATCTTTTGCGCGAGTTGGCAGCCAGAATGCCACCGTCGTGCGCCGGACGCTGTTCCGTCGCCCGTAGCTGGGCAGTGCTAAGCTGTTCGGCCCACCCTACTTCCCAATCATGGAACGCTCCTTCAAGGAAGAGGTAGAAAAGCTCAAGCTCGGCGACGGCGAGGTGTTCCACGGCGAAGGGATCCTCGCGGTGACCAAGGCCCTGCTGCAGTCAGGGGTTTCCTACGTCGGCGGCTACCAGGGCGCACCGGTGTCGCACATGATGGACGTGCTGAACGACGCGCGCGACATCATCAGCGAGCTCGGCGTGCACATCGAGACCAACGCCTCCGAAGCAGGCGCGGCGGCGATGCTCGGCGCCTCGATCAACGATCCCTTGCGCGGCGCGGTGACTGTCAAGTCCACGGTCGGCACCAACGTGGCCTCCGACGCGCTGTCCAATCTCGCCTCGGCGGGCGTCAAGGGCGGCGCATTGATCGTGCTGGGCGAGGACTATGGCGAGGGCGCCTCGATCATCCAGGAGCGCAGCCACGCCTTCGCCATGAAGTCGCAGATCTGGCTGCTCGACCCGCGCCCCAACCTGCCGAAGATCGTCGAGATGGTGGAGCATGGCTTCGCGCTGTCGGAAGCCTCCAGCAGCCCGGTGATGCTGGAGTTGCGCATCCGCGCCTGCCACGTGCAGGGCAGCTTCGTCACCAGGAAGAATCGCGCGGCGCGCTACTCCACGCGCAATTTCCTCGAACAGCCGGATTTCGACTTCGGCCGCATCAGCCTGCCGCCCTCCACCTACGCGCAGGAGAAGCACAAGATCGACGTGCGCTGGCCGGCGGCGGTGCAGTACATCCGCGAGCACGGCCTGAACGAGTTCTTCCCCGGCGAGCGCGAAGACATCGGCATTGTGTGCCAGGGCGGCATGTACAACGCCACCATCCGCGCCCTGCAGCTACTGGGGCTCGCCGACGCATTCGGCGCCTCGCGCGTCCCGATCTACTGCATGAACGTGACCTACCCGCTGGTGCCGGAAGAGATCGTGCAGTTCTGCGCCGGCAAGCGTGAAGTGCTGATGATCGAGGAAGGCCAGCCCGCCTACCTGGAAGAGGCCATCCTCGCCACCCTGCGCCGCCACGACGTCAACGGGGTCAAGGTGCACGGCAAGGACCTGCTGCCGATGGCCGGCGAATACACCGGCGAAGTCGTGGTGACCGGGGTGGCGAAGTTCGTCGATGCCGCCCCGGCGCTCGCCGCCATCATCGCCGCGAAGAAGAAAGCTGCCGAGCTGTTCGGCGCGCTGCTGCCCACGCGCCCGCCGGGATTCTGCGTCGGTTGCCCCGAGCGGCCGGTGTTCGCGGCGATGAAGCTGGTGGAGAAGGACCTCGGCAAGTACCACGTCTCGGCCGACATCGGCTGCCACACGTTCTCCACGCTGCCGCCGTTCAACATCGGCCACACGGTGCTCGGCTACGGCCTCGGCCTTGCCTCCAATTCCGCGGTGCAGCCGATGTTCGGCAAGCGCACCGTGACCATCATGGGCGACGGCGGCTTCTGGCACAACGGCATGACCTCGGGCGTGGCCAACGCGGTGTTCAACAAGGACGACGGAATCCTGCTGATCATGAAGAACGGCTACAGCGCGGCCACCGGCACGCAGGAGCTGCCCTCCTCGGCCACGCACAGCGAGCACAAAGCCGCCGACATGACGATCGAGCGAGCGCTGCAGGGCCTGGGGGTGAGCTGGACGCGCACGGTGCACACCTACCACGTCGGGGAGATGAAGCAGACGCTGAAGGAAGCGATGACCACGGGCTACCAGGGCCTCAAGGTGATCATCGCGGACGGCGAGTGCCAGCTTGAGCGGCAGCGCCGCATCCGGCCCGAGACGGCGAAGAAACTCGCTGGCGGCGAGCGCGTGGTGCGCGTCAAGTACGGCGTGGACGAGGACACCTGCACCGGCGACCACTCGTGCATCCGCCTTTCCGGCTGCCCCACCCTCACGGTGAAGGACAACCCGGATCCCCTGCGCAAGGACCCGGTGGCGACGGTGATCGATGGCTGCGTGGGCTGCGGGCTGTGCGGCGAGAACGCGCACGCCGCCGTGCTCTGCCCGTCCTTCTACCGCGCCGAAGTGATCCAGAATCCGTCCTGGTTCGACCGCCTGGCGTCGCGCCTGCAGCGACTGATCGTCCCGGCATGACCACGACCGTACCTGCGCGCTCGATCACCGTGCTGGTGGCCGCGCTCGGCGGCGAAGGCGGCGGCGTGCTGGCCGACTGGCTGATGCAAGCGGCGATTTCGTGCGGTTTCCCCGCGCAGGCCACTTCGATCCCCGGCGTCGCGCAGCGCACCGGCGCCACCACCTACTACCTGGAGATCTTTCCGGCCAAACGCGAGTCGCTCGGCGGGCGCGAGCCGGTGATGTCGCTCACGGCGAGTCCGGGCAACGTCGACGTGATGGTGGCCTCGGAGCTGCTCGAGGCCGGGCGCGCGATGCAAAACGGCTTCGTCACGCCGGAGCGCACCACGCTCATCGCCTCGACCCACCGCATTTACGCCACTGTGGAGAAAATGCAGATGGCCGACGGGCGTTTCTCCAGCGAGCGCGTGCTTGAGGCGGCGCAACAGCTTTCCAGGAAGACGGTGCTGTTCGACATGCGCCAGCTGGCCGAGGACAGCGGCACGGTGATCAATGCGGTGTTGTTCGGGGCCATGGCCGGCTCGGGCTCGCTGCCGCTGCCGCGCGAGGCTTGCGAGGCCGCGATCCGCCACTCGGGCAAGGGGGCGCAAGCGAGCCTGCGCGGCTTTGCCGCCGGCTACGACATCGCCGCCGGCGGACGCAAGGCGCCCGCCGTCGCGCCGCGCGCCCTGCCCCCCGAAACGCGCGAGATCCTGCAGCTCGGCGCTGCGCGCCTGCGCGACTATCAAGGCGAGGCCTACGCCAGGCAGTACCTGGAGCGCATCGCCACGCTGGGCAACGCGGATGCGAAACTGATCGGCGAGACCGGGCGGCAACTCGCCCTGTGGATGAGCTACGAGGACATCATCCGCGTCGCCGACTTGAAGACGCGCCGCTCGCGCTTCGAGCGCGTGCGCAAGGAGGCAGGAGCGAAAGTCGGCGAGCCGGTGGTCGTCATCGACTATTTGAAGCCGGGAGTGGAGGAAGTCGCCTCGCTTCTGCCGGTCGCGCTGGGACGGCGCCTGATGGCCTGGGCGGAGCGCAATGGCAAGCTGGATGCCTACAACGTGGGCATGCATGTGAAGACCTCTGGCGTGTTGGGCTACCTGATGGTGCGCGCCCTCGCCTGGCTCAAGCCCTGGCGGCCGCACAGCCTGCGCTACGCAGAGGAACAGGCGCTGATCGAGCGCTGGCTGGCCGCGGTGCGCGACGCCGCCCCGCGCAGCACGGCGCTCGCGCTCGAAGTGGTCGAATGCGCCAGCTTGCTGAAGGGCTACGGCGAGACGCACCGGCGCGGCCGCGTCAACTTCCTCGCCATCCTCGACGCCCTGGTGGAAAACCCCGCCACTGACGATCCTGCGGCGCAGGCCGCGGCGATCCGCAAAGCCCGCGCAGCGGCACTCGCCGATCCCGAGCAAAAGGCGCTGGAGAAGACGCTCGGCCGGCCGGTGACCTGGCTGCGCGCCGAAAAGACCCGCTAGAATCCGCGGCCTATGTCCGGCGCCGCCGATCCCGCTTTCCTCGCCCGCGAGTACAACAACCGCGAGCTGTTTCCCGACCATCCGCGGCATTTCGCGCGTTGGACGGAAACCTCGGCGCGCGCGCGCGCGACCATGCTCTGCCACCTGGAGGTCGCTTACGGCTCGTCGCCCGGCGAGGCGCTGGACATTTTCCCGGCGCGCAAGGGCGACGGCAGCGCGCTGCTGTTCGTCCATGGCGGCTACTGGCGCTCGCTCGACAAGAAGGACTTTTCCTTCCTCGCGCCCGCCTGGGTGGACGCCGGCGTGTCGCTGGTGGTGGTGAACTACGACCTGTGCCCGAAAGTGACGATCGAGCGCATCGTGCAGCAGATGCTCGCCGCCTCGGCCTGGCTGTACCGCAACGCCGAGCGCTACGGCATGGACGAAGAGCGCCTGTTCGTCAGCGGCCATTCCGCGGGCGCTCAGCTGGCGGCGATGATGCTGGCGGCGCTCTGGCCGGTGCTCGACCGCGCGCTGCCGAAGGACCTGTACAAGGGCGCGCTCGCGGTGAGCGGAGTCTACGACTTGCGCCCCCTCACGCAGGTCGGCTGGCTCAATGGCGACCTGCGCCTGGACGAAGGTTCCGCCATCAAGCTGTCGCCCGCCTTCCTGCCGCCGGCGACGCGCTCGCCGCTCACCCTCGCGGTGGGCGGGCTGGAGAGCTCGGAGTTCAAGCGCCAGGCGGCGCTGCTCGCGCAGCGTTGGAAACCGGTGCTTGCCGGCAACGTCGGCATGCCGGGCACCGACCATTTCACCGTGATCGACGGCCTGGCCGAACCGGGCAACGCACTGTTCGCGGCCGCGCGCCGCATGATGGGGCTGCACCAATGAAGGAATTCCTCACGCCGGGGCGCTATGTCGACAGCGACCACCCGGCGGTCATCGAGTTCGCGCGCAAGCACGTGAAAGGCTCCAGCGACGTCGAGCGCGCGGTGGCGCTGTATTACGCGGTGCGCGACGGCATCCGCTACAACCCGTTCCTCGACTTCTCGCAGGACACGGCATTCCGCGGCAGCTTTTGCCTGCAGACCGGCGAGGGCTTCTGCATCGGCAAGGCGGCGCTGCTGGCGGCCTGCGCGCGTGGCGCGGGCATCCCGGCGCGGGTGGGATTCGCCGACGTGAAGAACCACCTCACGACGCCTCGCCTCGCCGAGCGCATGGGCAGCGATCTGTTCGTCTACCACGGCTTCACCGAGTTGTGGCTCGAGGGCAGGTGGGTAAAGGCGACGCCGGCCTTCAACCTCGAGCTGTGCCGCAAGTTCTGCGTCAAGCCGCTCGAATTCGACGGGCGCGACGACTCCATCTTCCATCCCTTCGACGCCGAGGGCCGGCGCCACATGGAATATCTGCGCTTGCGCGGTTCGTACGCCGACGTGCCGGTGGCGGAGATCCAGCGCGTGTTCCGCGCAACCTACCCGGCGTTGTACGGCCTCGGCAAGGAAGCCGCGAAGGAAACTTTCGCTTGACCGTACGGTGGGCCGGTGGCCCACCCTACGCGTCGCCCCACACCTCGCGCGCGGTCTCGACCACCAGGCGGACCTTCGCCCCCTGAGCCTCGACGGCCAGCTGGTTGCCGTGCACCGTGCTGGAGAAGCCGCACTGCGGCGACAGGCATAGCTGCTCGAGCGGCACGTGCCTGGCGGCCAGGTCGATGCGCTTCTTCAAGTCGTCCTTGGATTCCAGCGTGCCGAGCTTGGTGGTCACCAGCCCCAGCACCACGGTCTTGCCCTTGGGCACGAAGCGCAGAGGGGAAAAGTCGCCCGAGCGCGCGTCGTCGTACTCGAGGAAATAGCCGTCCACCTGCAACTCGTTGAACAGCACTTCGGCCACCGGCTCATAACCGCCCTCGGCGGCCCAGGCGCTCTGGAAGTTGCCGCGGCACAGATGCACGCCGACCGCCATGTCCCTGGGCCTGCCCGCGATTGCTGCATTGATCAGGCGCGCGTAACGCAGGGGCAGCTCATTCGGGTCGTCGCCGCGCTGCCTTGCGCCCTCGCGCATCTTCGCGTCGCACAGGTAGGCGAGGTTGGTGTCGTCGAGCTGCAGGTAGCGGCAGCCGGCCTCGGCCAGCTGGCGGATCTCGTCGCTGTAGCAGCGCGCCACGTCCTCGTAGAAGCCCTCCATGTCGGGATACGCCTCGCGGCTGATGGCGCCGCGGCCGCCGCGGAAATGCAGCATGGTGGGCGACGGGATGGTGACCTTGGGCGTGCGCCGGGTGGCCGACTTGAGGAACTTGAAGTCCTCGGTCTGGATCGGTTTCACGTGCTTGAGCGTCTGCGTCACGTGCATCACCGGCGGGGCGAAGTCCACCTTGCCGGCGGCGCCGTGGAACTTCACCTGGATGCCGCCCTTCACCTCGACGCCCTCCAACTGCTCGAGGAAATCGACGTGGAAGTAGGTGCGGCGGAACTCACCGTCGGTAATGCCCTGCAGGCCCCAATCCTCCTGCAGCTTCACGATGTCGCGGATCGCCTTGTCCTCGACGGCGCGCAGCTCCGCGCGGCTGATGGCGTTCTGCTTGAAGCAGCGGTCGCGCGCATCGAGCAGTTCTTTCGGGCGCAGGAAACTGCCGACATGGTCGGCGCGAAAGGGCGGGGCGGTTCGTCTCGTCATGGTGCAGCGAGGATAGCGCAATGCGCGCACCGCACCTACCGGTAGACTGCGACCGATGCGCGCTCTCCTCGAGCAGAGTTTCCGCGCGGCGGTGGCCGCGGCCGACCCTTTGAAAATCCTGCCCGCGCATCTGCCGCGGCCGCCCCGCGGCCACACCTTTGTCGCCGCGGCCGGCAAGGCGGCGGCGTCAATGGCGCTGGCGGTGGAGCAGCATTGGCCGCGCGGCGCGCCACTCGAAGGGCTTGCCATCACTCGCTATGCGCATGGCCTGCCGACCGAGCGCATCCGCGTGATCGAGGCGGGCCACCCCGTGCCCGACGCGGCTGGCGAAGCGGGAGCGCGCGAGTTACTTAGGCGCGTGCGCGCGCTGGGGCCTGACGACCTGCTGTTGGCGCTCGTCTCAGGCGGTGGCTCGAGCCTGCTGTCGCTCCCGGCAGCGGGCGTGACCATGGACGGCCTGAAGGCGATGACCCGCGAGCTGCTGCGCTGCGGCGCGCCGATCCAGGAGATCAACACGGTAAGAAAACACCTGTCCGCAATTCAAGGCGGGCGCCTCGCCGCCGCGTGCCGCGCGCCCGTGCTGGCCCTCGTCATTTCGGACGTCACCGGGGACGATCCCACGCACGTCGCCTCCGGCCCCTGCGCACCCGATCCAACCACGGTTGCCGACGCACAGCTTGTGCTGCGCAATTACGGCATCGCCACGCCCGGGCCGTTCTCCGAGACCCCCAAGCCGGGCGACTCGCTGTTCGCACGCGTCGAGAATCGCGTCATCGCCACGGCGCGCCGCTCTCTCGAGGCGGCGGCCACGGTGTTTGCCGCGGCAGGCATCGCGCCGGTGATCCTCGGCGACGAAATCACGGGGGAGGCAAGGGACGTCGCGAAATCGATGGCCGCGCAGGCGCGTGAGGTCCGACGGCCTTCGGTGCTGATTTCCGGCGGCGAGTGCACGGTCACCGTGCGCAATTCGAAAGGCCGGGGCGGCCGCTGCGCCGAGTTCCTGCTGGCGCTCGCCATCGAGCTGGAAGGCGTCTCTGGCGTGCACGCCATCGCGGCGGACACCGACGGCATCGACGGCTCGGAAGACAACGCGGGTGCGCTGCTTTTTCCAGACACGCTGGTGCGCGCCGCAGCGAAAGGCATCGACGCGAAAAGGATGCTTGATGCGAACGATAGCTACGGCTTCTTCTCCGCGCTCGGCGACCTCGTCGTCACCGGCCCCACCCGCACCAACGTCAACGACTATCGCGCGGTCCTGATTTCCCAGCCGCTGCGCGAAACGCCGGGTGAAGGTAAGTTATGATGGATTGTGCGGTCAAATCTTGCTCACCAGCTTAATTTTTACGACAAACTTCACTTTGCCCATCGGTGCATTCGATACCGCTACAGGACGGAAAGGCAGCAATTGACGAAATTGCTTTCTTACGACCTAGATGGCAAACAAGCGCTCGACATTGGCGGCAATCACGGTATCTATAGCTACTGGTTGTCCAAGGCAGTTGGCGTCACGGGGCGTGTACATGTTTTTGAACCCCAGCCTGAACTCGTTGAAGAGATAAACAGCGTAGTAGCTTGGCTGGCGTTGAAAAATGTGAGTGTTATTTCGACGGCGCTTTCAGACAAGGCCAGCGAGAAAACTCTTTATAGAAGCAGGGTCGGGGATGGCAGTGCTTCGCTAGAGTCGAATAATATTGAACGCGACCAAAGTCGGGCCGTCACTGTCAGAACTTCGACCCTGGATGATTATTTGTCGACGGGAGGTTTTTCCAGCCTTGGGTATATCAAATGTGATGTCGAAGGTCATGAATTGGCCGTGATTAGAGGAGGCATATCCTCGATTAGAGCACTCAGGCCATTAATCCAGATAGAGCTTCGAGTGGATCAGCCATCCTGCGATCAGGTGATCAATATGTTGATGGAGATAGGCTACACAGGGTCAATGTGCTGTGACGGCCAGGAAGTGAATTTGAATGACTACAAGTCCGTGCGAAGCAAAGCCTACGGTTTTGAAGGACACAGAGATTTTTTCTTTGAGGCCGCTTGATCCGTACCGACAGGAATTTCTATTCCATCTCAGGAAAAAAAAGGCCGGGGATCTCCCGGCCTTTGCTTGCAGAGCTGCATCTGCGCCGGCTTACGCCGCCTTCTTTTCCTCCGCAGGCTTCTTCGCATCCGCCTGCACCTCCGGCCGGTCCAGCAGTGTGACCAGCGCCATCGGCGCGTTGTCGCCCTTGCGCATGCCGTTCTTCAGGATGCGCAGGTAGCCGCCGTTCCTTTTCGCGTAGCGCGGGCCCAGCTCATCGAACAGCTTGCCCACGATGTCGCGGTCGCGCAGGCGGTCGAACGCCAGGCGCCGGTGGGCGAGGCTGGGCGACTTGCCCAGGGTGATCATCGGTTCCACCACGCGCCGCAGTGCTTTCGCCTTGGGCAGGGTGGTGTTGATCTCTTCGTGGCGCAGCAGCGACACCATCATGTTGCGCAGCATCGCGAGCCGGTGGCTCGAGGTGCGGTTGAGCTTGAGCAGGCCTAGTCCGTGGCGCATGGATGCCTCAGCCGCGGTGATGCTCGAGACCGGCTGGCGGCCAGTTCTCCAGCTTCAGGCCCAGGGTCAGCCCGCGCGAAGCGAGCACTTCCTTGATCTCGTTGAGCGACTTGCGGCCCAGGTTCGGCGTCTTCAGCAGCTCGGTCTCGCTGCGCTGGATCAGGTCGCCGATGTAATAGATATTCTCGGCCTTCAGGCAGTTGGCCGAGCGTACCGTCAGCTCCAGATCGTCCACCGGGCGCAGCAGGATCGGGTCCACGGTCGGTGACTTGGGCGTCTCCGTCGGCATCGCCGTGCCTTCGAGCTGCGCGAATACCGATAGCTGGTCGACCAGCACGCGGGCGGAATAGCGGATCGCCTCCTCGGGCTCGATCGAGCCGTTGGTCTCGATGTCCACGATCAGCTTGTCGAGGTCGGTGCGCTGTTCGACGCGCGCCGACTCCACCGAGTAGGACACGCGGCGCACCGGGCTGTACGACGCGTCGAGGATGATGCGCCCGATGCCCTTGGTCTCTTCGGGCAGGAAGCGCATGTTGCCCGGCACATAGCCGCGGCCCGATTCGACCTTGATCTGCATCTCCAGCTTGCCGGCGGCGGCAAGGTGGGCAATGACGTGCTCGGGGTTGACGATCTCGACGTCGTGCGACGGCTCGATGTCGGCGGCGGTGACCGGTCCCTCGCCCTTCTTCTTCAGGCTGAGGATCGCCTCCTGGCGGTTGTGCAGCCGGAACACGATGCCCTTCAGGTTGAGCAGGATATCGACCACGTCCTCGCGCACGCCATCCAGCGTCGAGTACTCGTGCACCACGCCGGCGATCTGCACCTCGGTGGGCGCATAGCCCGGCATGGAGGACAGCAGCACGCGGCGCAGGGCATTGCCGAGCGTGTGGCCGTAGCCGCGCTCGAAAGGCTCCATGGTGACCTTGGCGTGCGAGGGCGACATGTTCTGGACGTCGACGATGCGCGGCTTGAGAAATCCGGATTGCGGCATGTGAATTTTTCCCGTTACTTCGAATACAACTCGATGATCAGGCTCTCGTTCACCGACGAGGAGAGGTCGGCGCGTGCGGGCAGCGACTTGAAGGTGCCTTTCAGCGCCTTGGAATCCACTTCCAGCCACTCGGGGAAACCGCGCCCCTCGGCTGCTTCCGCCGAAGCCTTGATGCGCAACTGCGCCTTGGCCTTGGTGGCGACTTCGATCACATCCCCGGGGCGAACGTGGTAGGACGGGATGTTGACGCGCTTGCCGTTGACCAGGATGCCGTTGTGGCGCACCACCTGGCGCGCCTCGGTGCGCGAAGCGCCGAACCCCATGCGATAGGCCATGTTGTCCAGCCGGGTCTCCAGCAACTGCAGCAGTCGTTCGCCGGTGACGCCCTTGGAGCGCGCGGCCTCGGCGTAGGTATTGCGGAACTGGCGTTCGAGCACGCCGTAGATGCGGCGCAGCTTCTGCTTCTCGCGCAGTTGCTTGCCGAAATCGGACATGCGCTGGCCGCTCTTCTGGCCGTGCTGGCCCGGTGCATAGCTGCGTCGCTCGACCGCACAGCGGTCGGTGAAGCATTTTTCACCCTTGAGGAACAACTTCTCGCCCTCGCGGCGGCATTGCCGGCACTTGGCGTCGAGGTTTCTGGCCATGCGTTCTCCTTGCCTGCTGGTTCAGACTCGCCGGCGCTTGGGCGCGCGGCAGCCATTGTGTGGAACCGGGGTCACATCCGCGATGCTGCCGATCTTGAGGCCGATCGCGTTGAGCGCGCGCACCGCGGATTCGCGGCCGGGCCCCGGACCCTTGATGCGTACCTCGATGTTCTTCACGCCGCATTCCTGCGCGGCGCGGCCTGCGCGCTCGGCGGCGACCTGCGCCGCAAACGGAGTCGACTTGCGCGAGCCCTTGAAACCGGCGTTGCCCGAAGTGGCCCAGGCGAGCGTGTTGCCCTGGCGGTCAGTGATGGTGACGATGGTGTTGTTGAACGAGGCGTGCACATGGGCGATGCCCTCGGCCACGTTCTTCTTGACCTTCTTGCGCGCGCGCGCCGAAGCGGTCTGCTGAAGCTGCTGCGTGCTGGGGGCGGGCTTGGTGGCCATGTCCTGGTTCCTGAGTGCGTGCTACGTGGGGGCGTGTATTAAGCGGCTTTGCCGGCTTGCACGTTGAGCTTGATCGCGGCCTTGCGCGGCCCCTTGCGCGTGCGTGCGTTGGTGCGCGTGCGCTGGCCGCGCACCGGCAGGCCCTTGCGATGGCGCACGCCACGGTAGCAGCCGAGGTCCATCAGGCGCTTGATCGACATCGATACCTCGCGCCGCAGGTCGCCCTCGAGCGTGAGGCGCGTCACCTGCTCGCGCAAGCGCTCCATCTCGGCGTCGCTGAGTTCCTTGATCTTGCGCGTCTTCTCCAAGCCCGCCGCGGCGCAGATCGCGCGCGCGCGTGCGCGGCCGATGCCGTAGATCGCGGTTAGCGCGATGTCGGCGTGCTGGTGGTTCGGAATATTGATGCCCGCGATGCGTGCCATGGAGGTCCCGAGGGAAACCGAAGATTATACCTGTATCGTCAAGGTGTTATCAAGCATTTCGATGCTTCAACCCTGACGCTGCTTGTGGCGCGGGTTCGGGCAAATCACCCGCACCACGCCTTTGCGCCGCACGATCTTGCACTTGCGGCAGATTTTCTTCACAGAGGCCGACACTTTCATCTGGTGCTCCGATTCTCGTTCAGCGGACGGGCAAGCCGCCCTTGAAACTCGCTTTCTTCAGCAGGCTCTCGTACTGGTGCGTCATTACGTAGGCCTGCACCTGGGACATGAAGTCCATCGTCACCACGACGATGATCAGCAGCGAAGTGCCGCCAAAATAGAACGGCACATTCCATCTGAGGATCAGAAACTCGGGCAGCAGGCACACCAGCGTGACGTAGACCGCGCCTGCCAGCGTGAGTTTCGTCAGGATGATCTCCAGGTAGCGCGCGGTCTGGTCGCCCGGACGAATGCCGGGCACGAAGGCGCCGGATTTCTTCAGGTTGTCCGCGGTTTCCTTCGGGTTGTACTGCAGCGCGGTGTAGAAGAAGCAGAAGAACACGATCAGCCCGCCGTACAGCAGCACGTAGATCGGCTGGCCCGGCGTGAGGGTCGCCGCCACGTCGCGCAACCAGTTCATGCCCTCGGCCGAACCGAACCAGCCAAGCAGCGTGGCCGGGAACAGGATCAGCGAGGAAGCGAAGATCGGCGGGATCACGCCGGACATGTTGAGCTTGAACGGCAGGTGCGAGCTCTGCCCGCCGTAGACCCGGTTGCCGACCTGGCGCTTGGCGTAATTGACCAGGATCTTGCGTTGCCCGCGTTCGACGAAGCACACCACCGCCGTGACTGCGAGCACCGACGACGCGATGAGCAGCGCGGTCAACGGGTGCATGGCGCCAGTGCGCACCAGTTCCAGGGTGCCGGCGATGGCCTGCGGCAATCCTGCAGCGATGCCCGCGAAGATGATGATCGAGATGCCGTTGCCCAGGCCGCGCTCGGTGATCTGCTCGCCCAGCCACATGAGGAACATGGTGCCGGTGACCAGCGTGGTCACCGTCGTGAGGCGGAACATCAGCCCCGGATCGAGCACCAGCCCGGCCTGCGACTCGAGCGCGATCGAGATGCCGGTGCCCTGGAACAGCGCCAGCACCAGCGTGCCGTAGCGCGTGTACTGCGTGATCTTGCGCCGGCCCGCCTCGCCTTCCTTTTTCAGCTGTTCAAGGTGCGGACTCACCGAGGTCATCAACTGCATGATGATCGAGGCGGAGATGTACGGCATGATGCCGAGCGCAAAGATGGTGAAGCGCGACAGCGCGCCGCCCGAGAACATGTTGAACATGCCCAGGATGCCGCCCTGCTGGCCCTTGAACAGGTCGGCAAGCACGTTCGGGTCGATGCCCGGCACCGGGATATGCGCGCCGATGCGAAATACCACCAGCGCGCTGAGCAGGAACAGCAGGCGCCGCTTCAGGTCGCCGTAGCGCCCGGTCTTACCCGCGTTGGGAAGCGTAGTGGCCAAGCGCGCTTATGCCTTGTCCGTTTTCGGCGCGGCCTGCGGCAGGTCCTCGACCTTGCCGCCCGCCGCCTCGATGGCCGCGCGCGCGCCCTTGGTCGCCTTGACGCCTGTCAGCGTGATCTTGCGCGTGAGCTTGCCGGACAGGATCACCTTGGCCGCCAGCACATCGCGCGGCACGATGGCTTCGGCCTTCAGCGCACCCAGATCGATGTCGGTGACCTTCATGCCCTGCAGTTCCGACAGCCGCACCTCGGCGTACAGGGCGCGCGTCGGCGAGGCGAAGCCGCGCTTGGGGAGGCGCCGGTGCAGCGGCATCTGGCCGCCCTCGAAGCCGACCTTGTGGTAGCCGCCGGAACGCGCGCGCTGGCCCTTGTGGCCGCGGCCGGCGGTCTTGCCCCAGCCGGAGCCGACACCGCGGCCGACGCGGTGCCGTGATTTTTTGGAGCCCGGTGCGGGTTTCAGTGTGTTGAGGCGCATGGTTTAGCTTTCGATTCGAACGAGGTAAAAGACTCTCTCGATCATGCCGCGCACGGCCGGCGTGTCGACCAGCTCGACCGTCTGGTTGATCTTCTTCAGCCCGAGGCCGCGCACTGTGGCGCGATGCCCCGCCTTGCAGCCGTTCGTGCTCTTCACCAGTTTCACCTTGATTCTGTTGTCCGCCATGGCCATCCCTTACGCGAGAATCTCTTCGACTTTCTTGCCCCGCTTGGCGGCGATCTGCGCCGGCGTGTTCATCGCCTGCAGTCCCTGCAGCGTCGCGCGCACGACGTTGTACGGATTGGTGGAGCCGAAGCACTTGGCGAGGACATTGGTGACGCCCATCACCTCGAACACCGCGCGCATCGGCCCGCCGGCGATGATGCCGGTGCCTTCGTGCGCGGGCTGCATCAGCACGGTGGCCGCGCCGTGGTGTCCGATGACCGCATGGTGCAGCGTGCCGTTCTTCAGTTTGACCTTGAACAGTTTGCGCCGCGCCTCCTCCATGGCCTTTTGCACCGCGACCGGCACTTCGCGCGCCTTGCCCTTGCCCATGCCGATGCCGCCGTCGCCGTCGCCCACCACGGTGAGCGCGGCGAAGCCGAGCACCCGGCCCCCCTTCACCACCTTGGTGACGCGGTTGACCGCGACCATCTTCTCGCGACGCCCATCGCCGCGGTCCTCGGTCTGCTGCATTCTCGGTTGAAACTTGGCCATGTCGGATCCCCGGTTCCTCAGAACTTGAGGCCACCCGCGCGGGCAGCCTCCGCCAGCGCCTTGACGCGGCCGTGGTAGCGGTTGCCGCCACGGTCGAACGCGACGCTCTCGATGCCGGCCTGCTTCGCCCGCTGCGCAATGCGCGCACCGACGAGTTCGGCCGCCTGCTTGTTGCCGCCGTTCTTGACCTGCGCGCGCACTTCCTTCTCGGCCGTCGAGGCGGCCGCGAGGACCTTGTCGCCCGCCGGGGACGTGATCTGCGCATAGATGTGCGAGTTGGTGCGATGCACCGTCAGGCGCACCGCGCCGCGATCGCGGATCCGGTGGCGCGTCTGCGCCGCGCGCCGCAGCCGGGACTGGTTCTTGTCGATCATTGGAGGACTCCGTTATCCCTTCGCTGGCGTCACTTCTTCTTCGTTTCCTTGAGCACGATCGTCTCGTTCAGGTAGCGCACGCCCTTGCCCTTGTAGGGCTCGGGGGGCTTGTAAGCGCGGATTTCGGCGGCGACCTGGCCGACCAGCTGCCGGTCGACGCCGGTCAGCACGATTTCGGTCTGCGTGGGCGTCACCACCTTCACGCCCTTGGGCATGTGGTGCACCACCGGGTGCTAGAAACCGAGCGCGAGGTTCAGCTTGTCGCC
>CAZVZV010000052.1:0-13096 GCA_964631735.1 uncultured Enterobacteriaceae bacterium | reverse complement strand
CGCGGGCGACTTCGGATCCCGCGGAAATCGAGGCCCTTTGCATCGGTGTCGCGCGCCGCCCGCGCCTCGAGGCAGGCGACACTGTTCAATGGCTGCAGGCTGCTCAGCCGCGGGCGCCCAGGTTCGATGAGCAGTCCCTCGTCGAACTGTCGAGCGCCTCCCGCGTCGTTGAATGCGAGTGCCCGCGGCATCTCGTCGACCTGGTGATGAATCTCGGCAGCTTCGAGCGCTACAGCGCCGAATGCGCGACCCGCAGCCCCGCCGATGTCGTCCTGCACCTGGAGCTGCAGCGCGCCACGGGGCTGGCGCGTTTCGTCATGGAGCAGGCGCTGGAGCGCCTGGCGATCGCTGAGGGTATTGCATTGCCTGCGCAGGCGGAGCCGGCCTCTCAGCGGTAATCGTCGTTGCAGGAATGCCAGGCGCTCATACATGGGTCGATTTCCGGAAGTGGTATAGATATGGCGTTTTAGGAGGAACGACGCAATGCGCTGGCTGGTTCCCGCCGCGACGGATAGGAAAACCAATCCGAGGCTGCCCGCGCGACGTTTCCCTCGGTGCTATGCAGCCCCGGCGCAGCGTCGCACAATGGCGCTTATGTCGCGTCGAGGCCCGCTATTGGTAAAAACCACATGGCAATCTATCGGCTTGGCGCCGCTTGGGCATCCATGCGTCTGCGCTTTCCCCGGCTGCGATTCGAGTACCAGCCGGCGTAGCGTACCAAGTGCTCGAAGCGATCCGGGATGTGAGAGCAAAGCTGCGCCAGCCAATCGGCGCCGGACATGACCGCGATCTAGGCCTGCTGGCGAAGCCCTTCCAGCAGCTTTTGCAGCTCCCCGGATTCGTACATCTCGCGCAAGATGTCGGAGCCCCCGACGAACTCGCCGTTGACGTAGAGCTGTGGGATGGTCGGCCAGTTGGCGTACTGCTTGATGCCCTGGCGGATCTCGGGATCGGCGAGCACGTCCACGGTAAAGGGCGCGTGCACGCCGCAGGCATGCAGCACCTGGATGGCCGTTTGCGAGAAACCGCACTGCGGCATTTGCGGCGTGCCCTTCATGTAGAGCACCACCGGGTTGCCGGTGACTTGATCTTTGATGCGTTGTTGGGTGTCCATAGTCAGGATTCTAGCTCCCCGCCCGAGACCCGGGCAATGGCAGCAAGGTCGGGCCAGGTGCGGATGCCCTCAAACCCCGCCTGCTGCAATAGTGTCCTGACCGCCTGGTCCTGCCCGAAACCGTGTTCTACCAGCAGGCAGCCCCCCGGGTTCAGGTGGGACGGCGCACTGCGCACAATCTCGCGCAAGGCATCGAGCCCGTCCGCACCTGCGACCAGCGCCGCTTGCGGCTCGAAGCGCAGGTCCCCTTGCAAAAGGTGCGGATCACCCACGGCGACGTAAGGGGGATTCGACACCAGGAGGTCGAAACGCTCCCCGGCGAACGGTGCGAACCACAAGCCATGGCGCAGTTCGACTTCCAGCCCCAGCTTCACGGCATTGCGCGCGGCCACCGCGAGCGCCGCCATGCTCGCCTCGACGCCAATGACGCGCGCCTGCGGCAGATGGCGCTTGATCGCGAGCGCGATGGCGCCGCAACCCGTACCGAGGTCGAGCACCGAAGCGGGCTTGCGGGCGAGGGCCAGTTCAACCAGCAACTCGGTTTCCGGCCGCGGGATCAACACCGCGGGGTTTACCGCGAGCGGCAGGCCGTAAAACTCTTTTTGACCGAGGAGGTAGGCGATGGGCTCGCCGCGCGCGCGGCGCGCGGCAAACTCGAGGAATTTCGCTTCGGCTTCTGCGGGCAGCGCACGCTCGGGATGGGCCAGCACGCTCGCCTCGGAAAAGCCCGTGGCCTGCGCCAGCAGCAGGCGCGCCTCGCGCGCGTCCAGCGCGCGGAGCGCCTCGGCGACGATCACGCCGCTTCTTCGGCCAATTGCGCCAGTTGCTCGGCCTGGTGCTCGGCCGAGAGCGCGTCCGCCAGCTCGTCCAGCTCGCCGTCCATGATGCGCTCGATCTTGTACAGCGTAAGGTTGATGCGGTGGTCGGTGACGCGGCCCTGCGGGAAATTGTAGGTGCGGATGCGCTCCGAGCGGTCGCCCGAGCCGATCAGCGACTTCCTCGCCGAGGCGGTCTTCGCCTGCTGCTCGCGCGTCTGCTTGTCCTTGATGCGCGCCGCCAGCACCGACAGCGCCTTCTCGCGGTTCTTGTGCTGCGAGCGCGAATCCTGGCACTCGACCACGATGCCGGTGGGCAGGTGCGTGATGCGGATCGCCGAGTCGGTCTTGTTGACGTGCTGGCCGCCCGCGCCCGAGGCGCGGAAGGTGTCGACGCGCAGCTCGGCGGGATTGAGCACCACCTCGTCGATCGCGTCCGCTTCCGGCAGCACGGCGACCGTGCAGGCCGAGGTGAGGATGCGCCCCTGCGCCTCGGTCTCGGGCACGCGCTGCACGCGGTGGCCGCCCGAGTCGAACTTGAGCCTGGAGTACGCCCCCTGGCCGTTGATGCGCGCGATGACTTCCTTGTAGCCGCCCAGCTCGGAGGCGCTCTCGGAGATGATCTCGATCTGCCAGCCCTTTCGCTCGGCGTAGCGCGTGTACATGCGGAACAGGTCGCCGGCGAACAGGGCCGATTCGTCGCCGCCGGTACCGGCGCGCACTTCGAGGAACAGGTTCCTGCCGTCGTTCGGGTCCTTGGGCAGCAACTGCTTTTGCAGCTGCGCCTCGAGCTTTTCCATCGCCGCGCGCGCGCCCTTCAGTTCGTCCTCGGCATAGACTTTCATCGCCGCGTCGCCCGCCAGGGCCTTCGCCTCCTGCGCGTCGCGCTCCGCCTGGCGGAAGCGCTCGTACAACGCGGCGAGGTCGGTGAGTTCCGAGTGCTCGCGCGACAGCTTCCTGAACTGGTCGAGGTCGCGCGTCGCGTCCTCGGCGGCGAGCAGCCGGTTCAGCTCCTCCAGCCGGAGCGCGAGGCTGTCGAGCTTCCTGCGCAGTGCCGGGTTCACTTGGGGCGGTACAGGCGCTCGAGCAGCGCGGCCAATGCCCGGCGTTCCTCGTCCGCGGCTTCGCTCAGCGCCTGCGTCGGCCCGTGCAGCAGCTTGTTGGTGAGCCCCTGCGACAGGGCTTCCAGCACCTGCGCAGGCTGCTCGCCCTTTTGCAGCAGCTTGAGCGCGCGCTCCAGTTCCTGGCGCCTCGCGGCCTCGCCATGCTCGCGCAGCTGCCGGATGAACGGTACCGCGGCGCGCGCCTGCATCCAGTGCATGAACTGCCCGACCTGGGTCTCGACGATCGCTTCGGCCTGCTCGAGCGCGGAGCGGCGCGCATCCAGATTCCCCTGCACGATGCCCTGCAGGTCGTCCAGCGTGTAGAGGAACACGTCGTCCAATTCGCCCACCTCGGCCTCGATGTCGCGCGGCACCGCCAGGTCCACCATGAACATCGGCCGGTGCTTGCGCGCGCGCAGGGCCCGTTCCACCAGCCCCTTACCAAGAATCGGAAGCGAGGATGCGGTGCAGGACACCACGATGTCGTGCTCCTGCAACTGCTCGGCGAGCGAGCGCAGCTCGATGGCGCGGCCGTTGAAACGGTGCGCGAGCGCGTGGCCGCGCTCCAGCGTGCGGTTGGCGATCGTGATGCGCGCCGGCGCCTGCGCCGCGAAGTGCGTGGCGCACAACTCGATCATCTCGCCGGCGCCGATGAACAGCACCTTCTGGTCCTTCAGGCTGGAAAAGATGCGCGCCGCCAGTTTCACCGCCGCCGCCGCCATCGACACGCTATTGGCGCCCACCTGGGTGGTGCTGCGCACTTCCTTCGCCACCGCGAAGCTGCGCTGGAACAGCTTGTGCAGCACCGTGCCGAGCGTGCCGGCGGCCTGCGCCGTGCGCACCGCGTCCTTCATCTGGCCAAGGATCTGCGGTTCGCCCAGCACCATCGAGTCCAGCCCAGAGGCGACGCGGAAGGTGTGGCGCACCGCCTGCTCGTGCGGCAGGGTATAGAGGTACGGCCGCAGTTCGTCGGGCTGCATGCGGTGGTACTGCGCCAGCCATTCGGCCGCCGTCTGCGGCTGCTCGGCCGACAGGTAGAGCTCGGTGCGGTTGCAGGTAGAGAGGATCGCCGCCTCGGCCACTGCCTTGCCGCGGGTCAGCTCACCCAGCGCGTCGAACAGCTTTTCGACGTGGAACACCACGCGCTCGCGCACCGGCAGCGGCGCGGTGGTGTGATTGAGGCCGAGGGCAAACAGGGTCATCTACTGCGGATTGTAATGGTGGCCAAGGCCGGAATCGAACCAGCGACACACGGATTTTCAGTCCGCTGCTCTACCAACTGAGCTACTTGGCCTGCCGGGCGTGCCCAAAAATCCGGCACGTTCAAGGGAGCGCGGATTATAAAAGAAAAGGGGCGCCGAAGCGCCCCTTGTCTACTGCTGAGAAGAGGGAGGTGCGGAGGGAACCCTAGGTTCCCTCTGCGTCACATATCCATGCCGTCCATCCCGCCCATGCCGCCCATGCCGCCGCCGCCGCCGTGCGCGTGGCCGCCGCCTTTCTTCTCTTCCACCATCTCCGCCACCATCGCATCGGTGGTGAGCATCAGGCCGGCAACCGAAGCAGCGTTCTGCAGCGCGGTACGCGCCACCTTGGTGGGATCGATCACGCCCATCTCCACCAGGTCGCCGAACTCGTCGGTCTGCGCGTTGTAGCCGTAGTTCACGCCCTTGCCTTCGGCAACCTTGTTCAGCACGACCGAGGGCTCGGCTCCGGCGTTGGCCACGATCTGGCGCATCGGCTCTTCCAGGGCGCGCATCACGATCTTGACGCCCGCGTTCTGATCCTCATTGTCGCACTTCAGCTTGCCTTCGAGCGCCTTGCGCGCGCGCAGGAACGCCACGCCGCCGCCGGGGACGATGCCCTCTTCGACGGCCGCGCGGGTCGCGTGCAGCGCGTCCTCGACGCGGGCCTTTTTCTCCTTCATCTCGACTTCGGTGGCCGCGCCAACCTTGATCAGCGCCACGCCGCCGGCCAGCTTCGCCACGCGCTCCTGGAGCTTTTCCTTGTCGTAGTCGCTGGTGGCTTCATCGATCTGCACGCGGATCTGCTTCACGCGCCCCTCGATGTCCTTCTTCACGCCGGAGCCGTCGATGATGGTGGTGTTTTCCTTGGCGGCTTCGATCTTCTTCGCCTTGCCCAGGTCCTTGAGCGTCGCATTCTCCAGCTTCAGGCCCAGCTCTTCGCTGATCACCGTGCCACCGGTCAGAATCGCCATGTCTTCCAGCATCGCCTTGCGGCGGTCGCCGAACCCCGGCGCCTTGACCGCGACGGTCTTGAGGATGCCGCGGATGTTGTTCACCACCAGCGTGGCCAGCGCCTCGCCCTCGACTTCCTCGGCGATGATCAGCAGCGGCTTGCCCGCCTTCGCCACCAGCTCGAGCAGCGGCAGCAATTCACGGATCGAGCTGATCTTCTTGTCGTGCAGCAGGATGTAGGGATCCTCCAGCACCGCGATCTGCTTGTCGGGGTTGTTGATGAAATAGGGCGAGAGGTAGCCGCGGTCGAACTGCATGCCCTCGACCAGGTCGAGCTCGTTCTCCAGGGTCTTGCCGTCCTCGACCGTGATCACGCCCTCTTTGCCGACCTTGTCCATGGCGTCGGCGATGATCTTGCCGATGTCGTTGTCGGCGTTGGCCGAGATCGAACCGATCTGCGCAATCTCCTTGGAAGTCTTGCAGGGCTTGGAAACTTTCTTCAGTTCCTCGACCACCGCGATCACTGCCTTGTCGATGCCGCGCTTGAGATCCATCGGGTTCATGCCCGAGGCGACGTACTTCATGCCTTCGCGCACGATGGCCTGGGCGAGCACGGTGGCAGTGGTGGTGCCGTCGCCGGCGACATCGGAAGTCTTCGAAGCGACTTCCTTCACCATCTGCGCGCCCATGTTCTCGAACTTGTCCTTCAGCTCGATCTCCTTGGCGACCGACACGCCGTCCTTGGTGACGGTGGGCGCGCCGAACGAGCGCTCGAGCACGACGTTGCGGCCCTTGGGGCCGAGGGTGATTTTGACGGCGTCGGCCAGGATGTTCATTCCATGGACCATCCTCGCGCGCGCGTTTTCGTGGAACCGTACTTCTTTGGCTGGCATCTGAATTGCTCCTCGTTACGAATCTGTTGTCAGGTTGCTGGGCTCAATGCCGGGATCAATGGCCTTCGATCACGCCCATGATGTCTTCCTCGCGCATCACTAGCAGCTCGTCGCCCTTCACCTTCACGGTCTGCCCGGAGTATTTGCCGAACAGCACTTTGTCGCCGACCTTGACGTCGAGTGTGATCAGCTTGCCTTCGTCGTTCTTCTTGCCCTTGCCTACGGCCAGCACTTCGCCCTGGTCGGGTTTCTCGGCGGCGGTGTCGGGAATCACGATGCCGGAGGCGGTTTTGCGCTCCTCGTCGATGCGCTTCACGATCACGCGATCATGAAGAGGACGGATCTTCATAGGGTTCTCCAATACAATAGTGTTTTTAAACAAAGGGTTGATATCTCCCAACCCATACCGGACCAGAGGCCTGTTAGCACTCGCCACTGATGAGTGCCAATGATAGGCCTCGGCCCGGGGGATTTCAAGGGGTATCTCACCCGCCCACTACAATCGGCGCGTGTCCCGCCTTCGAGTCCTCCTCTTCAGCGCTGCGCTCGCCGCACCGACCCTAGCCGCGCGCGAGCTGCCCAAACCGGTCCTCGAAGCGCTGCGCGCCGCTTCCGTCCCGCAATCCAGCGTTGCGGTGGTGGTGCAGGGCCTGGGCGAGGCGCGAGCGGCGGTGAGCCACAACGCCGGTGTGTCGATGAATCCTGCCTCGGTGATGAAGTTAGTGACCACTTTCGCCGCGCTGGAACTTCTGGGGCCGGCCTACCGCTGGAAGACCGAGGCCTACGTGACGGGGACGCTGCGCGACGGAGTGCTGGAGGGCGACCTGGCGCTCAAGGGCTACGGCGACCCCAAGCTCGATTACGAAAGTTTCTGGCTGCTGTTGCGCGCGCTGCGCGGCAAGGGCCTCGCCGACCTGCGCGGCGAGGTGCTGCTCGACCGCAGTTTCTTCGCGCCGGGCAACGGCGATGCGGCGCGCTTCGACGGCGACCCGCTGCGGCCCTACAACGTGCTGCCCGACGCGCTGCTGGTGAACTATAAATCGCTGCGCTTCGCCTTCGTGCCCGAGCCGGAGAGGAACGCGGTGCGCATCTTCGTCGAGCCGCGGCCGCCGGCGCTCGAGCTGCACAACGCTCTGCGCCTCACGCAGGGCAACTGCCCGGAGGGCCGGGCGTTCCGCGACAGCCTGCTGGGCAGCTTCGAAACCGGGCCGCCGCCGCGCGCGGCCTTCGCCGGGCGCTACCCGCTCGCCTGCGGCGAGAAGGACATCAATGTCGCCATGCTCGCGCCCAACGAACACGTGGCGGGCGTGCTGCGCGAGTTGTGGGGCGAGATCGGCGGGCGCTGGAACGGCGCCGCGCGCGAAGCGCCGGTGCCGGCCGACGCACGGCTGGTGCATACGCACGAGTCGGCGCCGCTGGCGGAGATCGTGCGCGACGTGAACAAGTTTTCCAACAACGTGATGGCGCGGCAGCTGTATCTGACGCTCGCCACCACCATCGCCGAGCCGCCCGCGCGCCCGGATGCTGCGGCGCGCGCGCTGCGCGACTGGCTCACCGCCAAGGGCGTCGCCGCGCCGGAGTTCTCGATCGACAATGGCTCGGGGCTGTCGCGCACCGACCGCATGAGCGCCGCCAGCCTCGCCGCGCTGCTGCAGGCCGCGTGGCAGAGCGCCGTAATGCCCGAGTACCTGTCCTCGCTGCCGCTCGCGGCAATGGACGGCACCATGAAGAAACGCCTGATCGGCGAGCCCCCGGCAGGCAAGGCGCACATCAAGACCGGGTTGCTGAACGACGTGCGCTCGATGGCCGGCTACGTGCTCGACCGCAAGGGCCAGCGCAAGGTGGTGGTGATGCTGATGAACCATCCCAACGCGCCCGACGCCGAAGCCGCCACCGACGCCCTGTTGCGCTGGGCCTATGAGGGGAAATAGAGCATGAACGCCAAGCCACCGTTCCGCGCCGACCAGGTCGGCAGCCTGCTGCGCCCGCCGGAGCTCGCCGACGCGCGCGAGAAAGCCAGGTCAGGCGCGCTCAGCGCCGCGCAGCTCAAGGAAGTGGAGGACCGCTGCATCCGCGCCGCGGTGGCGAAACAGGAATCGTTGGGGCTGGAGGCGATCACCGACGGCGAGATGCGCCGCGATTACTGGCATCTCGATTTCACGAAGCAGCTGGAGGGCGTGACACTGAAGCATGCCGTGGGCATGACCTTCCAGGCGGAGGACGTGCCGCCGATGGCCACCATCACCGGCAAAGTACGCTTCGGCGAGCCGATCTTCACGGATCACTTCGCCTTCCTCAAGTCGGCGGCGAAGAAGACGCCCAAGCTCACCATCCCTGCGCCCGCGGCGCTGCATTTCCGCGGCGGCCGCAACGCCATCTCGCGCGAGGTGTATCCGGACCTCAACGAGTTCTGGTCGGATGCGGCGGCGGCGTATCGCCAGGCGATCGCGCAGATCGCCCGGGCCGGCTGCACCTACCTGCAGCTCGACGACGTGAGCTTCGCCTACCTGTGCGATCCCAAGGTGCGCGAGAACTTCCGCGCCAACGGCGACGACCCTGCGACGCTGCACCGCACCTACGCCGCGGCCATCAACGGCGCACTGAAGGATCGGCCGGCGGGCATGAGCGTCACCATGCACACCTGCCGCGGCAATTTCCGCAGCGCATGGTTCGCCGCCGGCGGCTACAACGACGAAGTGATCGAGGCGATGTTCTCCACCGCAGTAGACGGCTACTTCATGGAGTACGACAGCGATCGCGCGGGCGGCTTCGAGCCGCTACGCCTGCTGCCCAGGGGAAAGAAGGTGGTGCTCGGCCTGGTGACGACCAAGATCGGCGCGCTCGAATCGAAGGATGCGCTCAAGCGCAAGATTGACGAGGCGGCGAAGTACGTGCCGCTTGAAAACCTGTGCCTCTCGCCACAGTGCGGCTTCGCCAGCACCCACCACGGCAACGCCTTGAGCGAGGACGAGCAGTGGAAAAAGCTGGAGCTGGTGGTCGAAGTCGCACGGGAGGTTTGGCGGTAGGGTGGGCCCTGGCCCACCACGTGGTGGGCCCTCGCTCACCACGTGGTGGGCCAGGGCCCACCCTACGATATCCCCCGGTAGAGCCAGTCCGCTTCCCAGCAGTTCTCGGGATCGCGGCCGCGCAGCAGCTCGTTCCTGAGCTCCCGCGCACCGCCGTCAACGTGCAGCACCTCGCCGAAGAAGCGCGAACTCAACACCACGCGCGCAGAGCGGTTCATGCGCTCGCGCTGGTAGGCCTGGAACGCCGCCTCGAAGTTCTCGCCCGCCAGGGCCACCTTGTCCGCCAGTACCACGGCGTCCTCGATCGCCATCTGTGCGCCCTGCGCGAGGTATTGCAGCGTCGGGTGCGCCGCGTCGCCCAGCAGCGTCACCCGGCCCTGCGTCCAGTTGGTCGCCGGGTCGCGGTCGTGCAGCACCCAGTTCCGCTCGCGCGACACGTAGCGCAGCATCTCGCGCACGTGCGGGTGCGCGCGGGAGAACATCTCCTCGAGCTCCTCCGGCGCGCCGGCGTTTTCAGCGCCCTGGCGAAAGCGCCGGCTGACGATGGTGGCGACGTTGTTCATCACCGTGCCGCCGCGGAGGCGATATTGCACCAGGTGCAGGTCCGGCCCGCCCCAGATCGTCATCGCCTCCGCACGGCTGCGGTCGGTGATCTGGTCCATCGGCACCACTCCGCGGTAGACGAAATGTCCCGCCGCGCGCGGCGCGCCGTCGCCGATCACCACCTGGCGTGTCGGCGAGCGAAGACCGTCGGCGCCGACGAGCGCCGCTCCCTCGTACTCCGCCCCGTTCTCGCAGCGCACGAGCACTGCATCCGCGCTCTCCTCGAATCCGGTCACGCCGCGCGAGGTCTCCAGCGCGATCTCGCCACGATGCCGGCAGGCCTTGAGAATCTCGCCGTGCAGGTCGCGGCGATGCACGACGAAGTAGCGGTGGCCGTAGCGCTGGCGGAAGAACTTGCCGACCGCGATGCGCGTGATCTCGCGGTTGTCGATCGCGTCGGCGAAAATCAGCGCATCGGGAAAGAAGGCGTGCGATTCGATGGCCTCGAGCACGCCCAGCCGCTCGAGCATGCGGCTCACGTTCGGCCCCATCTGGATGCCGTAGCCGATCTCGCCGAACTCCGCAGCCTTCTCCAGCACGCGCACGCGCCGGCCTTTCAGCGCCAGGGCGAGCGCGACGGCAAGCCCGCCGATGCCGCCGCCGGCGACGAGGATCTCTTTCATATCTTGAGCAGCGCGGGCAGCCAGGACGCCAGCCCCGGCACGGCGATCAGCAAGCCGACGAGAACGAAGTCCGCCACGAGGAACGGCAGCGTGCCGAGGTAGATGCGCGCCACCGGGATCTCCGGGTGCTGCGCCTGGATCACGAACACCGTCATGCCGGTGGGCGGGCTGATCAGGCCGATGGTGCACATCACGGTGACGAAGATGCCGAACCAGATGCCGTCGAAGCCGATGCCGGTGATGAGCGGCAGCGTCACGGGCACGGTGATCAGGATAGTGCTCACCTCGTCGAGGAAGGTGCCGAGCACGAAGTAGAGCGCCGTCACCGCGAGCAGGATCCACGCCGGCGCGAGGCCCGCCTCGCGAACGAACTGCGCGAGGACGGTCGGGAACTGCGTCAGCACGATGAAGCGCGCGAAGATGAAAGCGCCCACCACGATGAAGAAGATCATCGCCGTGGCGTAGGCCGATTCGAGCAGCGCCTCTCCCAGGGCGCGCCAGCTCATCGCACGCGTGGCGAAGGCGATGACGATCGCGGCGAATGCGCTCACTCCCGCCGCCTCGGTCGGCGAGAACCAGCCGAGGTAGATGCCAACCACCGCGAGGAAGAAAAGCACCGCCAGCTTCCACATCTTGGCGAGGGCGCGCACACGTTCCGCGAGCGGCAGCGAAGGCGCCTTGGGCATCAGCCCCGGGCGCAGGCGCGCCGTTACCGTCACCGTGATCACGTAGAGCACGGCGAGCACGATCCCCGGCACCATCGCCGCGGCGAACAGCTTGGGCAGCGATTGCTCGGCGACGATCGAGTACACCGCCAGCATCACCGAAGGCGGGATCAGGATGCCGAGCGTGCCGGCGGCGGCGACCGCGCCCGCGGCGAAGCCCGAGTCGTAGCCGTAGCGCCGCATCTCCGGGATCGCCACCCTGGAGAACGTCGCCGCGGTGGCGATGGAGGAACCGCAGATCGAGCCGAAGGCGGCGCAGGCGCCGATGGTCGCGCTGGCGAGCGCCCCGCGCACGCCGGAGAACACCGCGTTCGAGGCCTCGAACAGCTCCTTCGCCATGTTGGCGCGCGAGGCCACCGCGCCCATCAGGATGAACAGCGGGATCACCGACAGCGAATACGCGCTCGCCAGGTTGAAGGGCACTGAGCCCAGCATCTTCAGCGCGATCGGCCAGCCGTCGAGCGCAGCGTAGCCGGCGAGCCCCGACACGGCGAGCGCGATGGCGATCGGCACGCGCGCAAAGATCAGCAGCAACAGCCCGAGCACTCCCAGGATGCCGATCACTGCGACGCTCATTTGCCGCCGTTGACCCGGATGAGCATCACCGCGGCGGCGAGGCAGGCGCCGATCATCCCGGCGAGCACCGGGATCCAGTACCACAGCCGCGGCAGTCCGAGGTCGGAGGTGACGTCGTTGAAGGCGACCGCGTCTCGCGCGGCGATCCAGCCCTGCCAGGCCATCGCCGCGAGCAGCGCCACTGCGATCACCAGGGACAGGCGCTTGAGCAGCGGCACCCAGCGCGGCGCCACCCCATCGACGATGTCCACCACGATGTGCTCGTCGCGCAGGAACGCCGCCGGCAGCGCGAGAAAGAACGTGCAGGCAAGCAGCAGCTCGACGATCTCGAAAGTGCCGCGGATCGGCTGGTTGAAGGCGGCGCGCAGCACCACGTCCGCGACCGTGACCAGCATCATCGCGGCGAGCGACCCGCCGGCCAGCGAGCCGCAGGCTGCCGAAAAAAGAGGAAAAATAGGGACAGACCCCATTTTCTAGAAAAAGGGGTCTGACCCTATTTTTAGTTCCAGAAGTTCTTCGAGGTCTTCGAGTGCTGGTCGGACAGCGAGCGCATCGTGTTGTAGACCGCACGCGCCGGCAGGCCCTTGGCCTCGTAGCTCTTGATGGTGGCCTCGGCCACCTCGGCACCCACCGCGCGGACCTTTGCGCTGTCGGCCGCGGAGAACTTGATCGCCTCGCCGCCCCCGTCCATCAGCGCCTTCTTGCCCGGCACATCGAGCGAGTCCCAGGCTGTGCCGATCTCGGCTTCCTTGCCGGTGGTGGTATCGGTCACCAGTTTCTTCAGGTCCGGCGGCAACTTGTTCCAGAAATCCTCGTTCAGCGACAAGCCGAAGCTCGTGACGTAGGCGTAGAGCTCGGTCGAATACTTCACCGTGCCGCCGAGCTTGAAGGCGATGCCCGCGCCGCCGTAGTCGATGAACGCGCCGTCGATGCTGCCTTTCTGCAACTGCTCGGCGATTTCCGTAGGTGGCACGCCCACCGGCGTCGCACCGAGCGCAGCGACCAGCTCGCGCACCGTGGGCGAGGCGAAGCGCAGGCGCAGCCCCTTGAAATCGTCCAGCGTGCGGATCGGCTTCCTGGTGGTGTGCGGCCCGCCCGGCTGGTGGGTGAAGAGCATCAGCAGCTTCACGCCCTTGTGCTCGGCGTCGAGGTACTTCGCGCGCAGCTCGGCATCGTTCAGCACCTTGGTGCCGATCTCCGCGCTGCCCACCATGAACGGCAGGTTGACGATCTCGGTGAGGGGAAAACGCCCCGGCGTGCCGCCGTGCAGGAACCACACCGCGTCGGCCTGCCCGGTGCGCGCGAAGTCGTAATGCCCCGGCGTCGGGCCCATCTGCGCTGCGGGAAAGCGCTTCACGCTGATGCGCCCGCCCGAGCCCTTCTCGAGCTGCTCCGACCAGCGGATCAGCCATTGCGACATGGC
>CAZVZV010000051.1:0-14871 GCA_964631735.1 uncultured Enterobacteriaceae bacterium | reverse complement strand
TACTTCGACGCCAAGCTCTATCTCGACACCATCAAGGCGTGACCCCGCAGTACGAGTACATCATCGTCGGCGCCGGTTCGGCGGGTTGCCTGCTCGCCAACCGGCTCTCGGGCGCAGGCCGCCGCGTGCTGCTGCTCGAGGCCGGCGGGCCGGACCGCAATTTCTGGATCCACTTGCCGGTGGGCTACTTCAAGACCATGGTGGATCCGCACTATACGCGCCAGTTCGACACCGAGCCGAGCGAAGGCAGCGGCGAGCGCAACGTGGTCTGGCCGCGCGGCCGCGTGCTCGGCGGGTCGTCGTCGATCAATGGCCTGATCTACATTCGCGGCCAGCGCGAGGACTACGCCGATTGGTCCGCCGCGGGCGCCGCAGGCTGGGACTACGCCTCGGTCCTGCCGTACTTCAAGCGCTCGGAAAACTATGCGGGCGGGGAGAACGAATACCACGGCGCGGCAGGCGAACTGGGCGTCTCTGATCTGCAGAACGACCATCCTTACTGTGCGGCCTGGCTGGCGGCCGGCCAGCAGTTCGGGCTGCCGCGCAACCCGGACTTCAATGCGGCAACCGACTATGGCGTCGGCGCCTATCAGCTCTCGATGCGCGACGGCTGGCGCTCTTCGGCCGCAAGCTGCTTTCTTCGGCCGGCACGCAAGCGCGCGAATCTGAGCCTGGTGATGCACGCGCAAGTATCGCGCGTGTTGTTCGAGGGGACAGCTGCGGTCGGAGTGGAATGGATAGAGGACGGCATCGCCAGGCAGGCGCGCGCCGAACGGGAAGTGATCCTTGCCGCCGGCGCCCTGCAGTCGCCGCAGCTGTTGCAGCTGTCGGGAATCGGCCCGCCGACACTCCTTCTCCAGCATGGCATCGCCATCGTCGCCGATGCGCCCGAAGTCGGCGAAAACCTGCAGGATCATTATCAGGCGCGCGTTATTGTGCGGCTGAAAAAGAAACTCTCGCTGAACGACCAGGTGCGAAATCCGGTCGAGCTGGCAAAGATGGGCTTGCAATGGCTGTTGCAGAACCGCGGCCCGCTGACGGTGGGGGCCGGCCAGGTCGGCGGTTTTGCGCGCACACCTCACGCGCGCGACACGCGCGCCGACATCCAGTTCAACGTGATGCCGCTCTCGGTCGACAAACCTGGCGATCCGCTGCACGATTACTCGGGTTTCAGCGCCTCGGCGTGCCAGTGCCGGCCCGTTTCCCGCGGCAGGCTGGCGATCCGCTCCAGCGATCCGTTCGAGCAACCGCGCATCGAGCCGCGCTACTTCTCGGCACCGCACGACCGCAAGGTCATCGTCTCCGGACTGGAGATGCTCAGGGAGATCTACCGTCAACCTGCGTTCCGCGACCTGTGGGAGGCGGAAACCCTGCCCGGCCAGACGGACTTGTGGGAATTTGCGCGTACCAAGGGCGGCACGGTATTCCATCCGACCAGCACCTGCCGCATGGGCGGCGATGCGCGCTCGGTGGTCGATCCGGAACTGCGGGTACGCGGCGTCTCGAAGCTGCGCGTCATCGACGCCTCAGTGATGCCGGCGGTCACGTCGGCGAACACCAACGCCGCCACCTTCATGATTGCTGAGAAAGGCGCCGAACTGGTCCTGCGAGGCGCCTGAGCGATCGCAACAGAGCTACGAGCTAGACCTTGCGAATGACTGCTTTCGACCCGAAGCGGTCATCCAGCGTGTAGGCTAGTTACTGCCTGGGGTCACCGGGGCCCCCGACCGCTAATTCCGACGAAAGAGGTGAAACATGTGGAAGTCGCTCAGCGTTGGTTTTGCTGTATTGCTTCTGGGTGGATGCGCCATGGGCGTCAAGCACGACTATCACCAGAAAGCGCTCAATCTCGGTATTGGCACTTCCGCCACGGTGGCGGTTGGAACCCTCGATCATCGGCCCTATGTGGTTAACGGCCAGAAAGCCCAGAACTTCGTTGGACTGTCCAGGGGTGGGTTTGGAAACCCGTTCGACGTCACGACCCAGTCCGAAAAACCACTCGCCAGCGACATCTCGGGTTCGATCGTAGCGTCGATGAAGGACAAAGGCGTGGACGCGAAGGTCGTCGAGCTCAAGCCTGCGCTCAGCTTCGATGAAGCTAGAGCTACTTTGCGCGCGGCCGGGACGCAAAGATCGGTGGTGATCAGGCTGCTGGAATGGAAGGCGGACGCGATGGTCAACGTAGGGCTGAGCTTTGACTTTGTCCTGAGTGTGTTCGACAAGGACGGAAAACTGCTGGTGTCGAAGCCGCAGCTGGGCCGTGAGAATCTCGGGAGCGGCGACCCGTTTGCGCCTGGCGGTTCCGCCCAGGTACTCCCGCGGTTCCGCCGCATGATGGAAGTGCTGTTCCAGGAGCCGGACGTGGCCAAAGCCCTGCAGCCGTAGGTAGTAGCGTCATGCCCTTGCGGGCTCGTGTGCAGGATTTTCCGTCCAGAGGGTAGTGTTTTCCGGCCTTAGGGCGCTGTTTTCGGTACCCAAGATATTCGTATGAGCGCCGCATGATTGACGCGGGGCATAGCAGATCGCGGATCTTCTGCAGCAGGCGCCGCGGCGCTAGGCGCCTCGATCCCGAATGACCGCTCCTGGCCGAAAGCGGTCATCTAGAAGCAAAGGTTCGCGCGCGGAATAAAAGTCAGTTCAACTCTCGCCAGCCGAAGCCTTGCTCCTGGGTGGCAACGCCGACCCAGTCCTCGGCACAGCCCAAGGCCCGCGCAAGTGCGGCCCGCGCCAGCTCGGCGCGATTGTTCTGCAGCGACAGGTGCGCGGCGATGACGTGCTTGAGCCGCGAGCGGTCCAGCGCCGCGAGCAGCCGCCCGGAAGCGCCGTTGTCCAGGTGGCCGAACGGCCCCGAGATGCGCTCCTTCAGCCACTTCGGATAATCCCCCGCCCACAGCAGATCCAGGTCGTGGTTGGTTTCCAGCACCAGCGCATCGCAACCGGAAAGTGTCTGCTCCACATGCGCGGTGGATGCGCCCAGGTCGGTCAGCACGCCCAGGCGCCGCGCGCCGTCGCCGAGCACGAACTGCACCGGTTCGCGCGCGTCGTGCGGCACGGTAAAGGGTTCGACGCGGATCGCGCCCGCCGCGAACGGCTCCCGGCCCTCGATCATCCGCAGTTCGACACCCTCGGCGGACCTGCCCGCCTCCTCCTGCGCGCGCCGCGTGCCGTGCGTGAGGTGCACCGGGATGCCGTGCAATGCCGCAAAGGCGTAGGCATGGCCGGCGTGATCGTCGTGTTCGTGGGTGACGAGGATGCCGTGGATGCCGCCGGGTTCGAGCCCCAGCCGCGCCAGGCGCCGCTCGGTCTCCCGCGGCGACAGGCCGCAGTCGAGCAGCACCCGGCTGCCCGCGGCTTCCGCCACCAGGCAGTTGCCCTTGCTGCCGCTGCCCAGCGAAGCGAAGCGCACTACTTCAGTTGCTCGTGCAGCAACGACAGGATGCGCCGCGACGTCGCCGAGGCCTCGGCGGCGCCGTTCTTGTCCAGGACCTGGACGCGGCTGTTGTCGGTCTGCGCGCTGACCGCCACGCGGTACTGCTCCGGTTTCACCTTCGGATCGTCGCTGCGCCAGAACGCCAGCCAGGAAAACATGCTCTTCTCGCGGCTTTTGCGGTCCATCTCGGCTTCGGGGTCCGCATAGCGGACGAAGTACTCGCCCTTCTGCCGGTCGCGGTCCTCCACCGTGAAGCCGACGCGATCCAGCGCGAGACCCACGCGGCGCCAGGCGCGGTCGAACGGCTCGAATACCTCGAGCAGCTCCTGGCCGTCGAGTCCCTTCGTCAGCTTCGCGCGCAGCGGCGGCGCCGCCGCTGCGACCATCGCCTTCGCCTTGTCTGCGGGCGCACCCAGGCGCACCATCAGGCGGCGCAGGAACTCGGCTTCCAGTTCTGGATCCGCCGGCCCCGGCTGCCACACGGTATTGGTCACGCTCGTATTTGTCGGCGCCGTGGCGAAAACCTCGATCATGCCGCGGTGGCTGATGTAGACCTCCGTGCCGCCGGTCGGCGTGCGCTCCAGGCGCGTGCGGTACTTGTCGCGCTGTGACGTGGAATTCGTCATTTCGATCAGCCAGCCGATCGTGTTGCGCACCCACCCGGCCTCGACCTTGGCGCGGCTCGTGGCCCAGTCGGTCTCCAGCACGCCGGCCTCCGGCAGCTCCAGGTTGACGAGCAGCCCGTTCTCCTGCCAGAACTCCTTCACCAGCGGCCAGATTTTCTCCGGCGGGTCGCTCACCACCAGCCAGCGCTGGTTGCCGTTGCGCTCCACGCGTACGCCTTCGACGGCAGGCAGCACCGCGCCGCCTCCGGCGGACCTCTGCTGCGCGCGCTCAGCCTGATATGTCGACAGCGTGGCCGCGGACTTGCCGGTCTCCGGGACCACGTAGCGGTTGTCCTGTTGCACCGTGCTCAGGTCGGGCGGAATGTCGAGCGGCGGCAGCTTCACGGCGCTCTTGTATTCGACTTTCTTCCCCTCCAACAGCTCCTCGGTGCTGCTGCAGGCGCTGAGCAGCGCGAGCGCGGCGCCGGCAGCGAGCGTCGCCCGCCACAGCCTCATGCCCGCCTCTCCACCACGCGCAATCCTGCAATGGTGATGCCGGCTTCGGCCAGCGCCTCGCGCACCGTGTCGTGGAACTTTTCCGACAGCGGCGTGAGCGGCAGGCGCAGGCCGGGCTCAAGGTGGCCCATCTGGCCGAGCGCCCATTTCACCGGGATCGGGTTCGCCTCGACGAACAGCTTCTGGTGCAGGCCGAGCAGGCGCAGGTTGAGCTCGCGCGCCTTCTTCACGTCGCCCACCAGCGCCGCAGCGCACATCTCGTGCATCAGGCGCGGCGCGACGTTGGCGGTGACCGAAATCACCCCATGCCCGCCGAGCAGGATCAGCGCGAGCGCGGTCGAGTCCTCGCCGCTGTAGATGGCGAAGCCGCGCGGCAAGCGTTTCACCAGGTCGGTGCCTCGTTCGATGTTGGCGGTGGCGTCCTTGATGCCGATGATGCCCGGCACCTGGGCAAGGCGCACTGCGGTGTCGTTCTGCAGGTCGGCGACGGTGCGGCCCGGCACGTTGTAGAGGATCATCGGCAGGTCCACCGTCTCGGCCACCTTGCGGAAATGACGGTACAGCCCTTCCTGCGTCGGCTTGTTGTAGTACGGCACGACGGACAGGCAGGCGGTGGCGCCGGCCTTCTTGGCGGAGGCCGTCAGCTCGATCGCCTCGACGGTGGAATTGCCGCCGGTGCCTGCGACGATCGGTATGCGTCCTTTTGCATGGTCCACCGCGACGCGGATCAGCTCCTTGTGCTCGTCGAAATCCACCGTCGGCGACTCGCCGGTGGTGCCGACGACGACGATGCCGTCGGTGCCTTCGGCGACGTGCCAATCGATGAGCTGGCGAAAGCGCGCCATGTCAAGGCGTTCGTCCTCGAACATCGGCGTGACGATGGCGACCAGGCTTCCGGTAATCATGTGAGGCACTCCTTGCGGCGAAGTGGCCGCGATTTTATCCGTTTTCACGCGCGTACCGCGCAAAGCCGCTGCATCATCGCCGGTTTCGGCTGCGCCGCGTACCCCTGCTCGAAGGCGATGAGGTGCAGACCGGCAAAGGCCTGCCACAGTTCCCCGGCGCGCAGCAGGAACGCAGGGTTGGAGGGCTTGCCGTAGCGTTCGTTCCCCAGCATGAAGGTTTCGTAGAGCAGCGCGCCGCCGGGGGCGAGCGATTGCATGAGGACCGGAAACAGCGGGCGGTGCAGGTAGTTGGTGACGACGATGCCCTGGAAGCGCTCGCCGGGGAGCGGCCAGGGGCTGCTGTCTTCGAGGTCGGCCTGGATGAAGCGGACGCCTGGGATGGACTGCGGTTCGCGGTCGACCGCTGTGACCGCTTGGCCAAGGCTGGCGAAGTACCGCGAGTGCCGGCCACCGCCGCATGCGACGTCGAGCACCGCGCCCTGCGAAATGAGCGGCGCCCAGCGCACGACCCAGGCGGAGGGCGCGACAATATCGTGCCCATTCATCCCGGCGAGTCTAAATCATGCCAACTGAAACCATTCGCTTCCCCGGCGCGCAGGGCCACGGGCTCGTCGCCCGCCTCGACACGCCCGTCGGCGCGCCGCGCGCCCATGCGCTGTTCGCGCACTGCTTCACCTGCTCCAAGGACAGCAAGGCGGCCGCTCACGTGTCGCAGGCGCTCGCCGAGCACGGCATCGCCACGCTGCGCTTCGATTTCTCCAGCCTGGAGTTCGCTTCGAACCTCGAGGACCTGGTCGCCGCGGCGGCCTGGCTGCGCGAGAACCGCGGCGCGGCGCAGATCCTCGTCGGCCACAGCCTGGGCGGCGCCGCCGTGCTTGCCGCCGCCGCGCGCATTCCCGAGGCGCGCGCGGTGGCGACCATCGGCGCGCCCTTCGACCCTGGACACGCGGCGCACCTGATAACGGTGACGAAGGAGAACGCCGACGACGTGCAAGTGAGCATCGCCGGCCGGGCGTTCCGCGTAAAAAAGAGCTTCTTCGAGGACCTCGCGTCGCGTAAATCCGCGGAAACGATCGCCACGCTGCGCCGGCCCCTGCTGGTCATGCATTCGCCGCGTGACACGGTGGTCGACATCGAGAATGCGTCGAAGATCTTCCTCGCGGCCAAGCATCCGAAGAGCTTCGTGTCGCTGGACAGCGCCGATCATCTGCTGACGCTGCACGAGGACGCGCGCTACGCGGCCACTGTGCTTGCCGCCTGGGCCTCGCGCTACCTGGAACCAGAGGCGAACACCGGCGAAGCAGTGCCCGGCGTGCGGGTCGCGGAAGCCGGCGAGGGCCGCTTCGCGCAGCTGATCTCCACCGGCCGGCATCGCCTGCGCGCGGACGAGCCGGCTGCCGTCGGCGGCGACGACAGCGGACCCGGACCCTACGACCTGCTGCTCGCCGCGCTTGGCGCCTGCACCTCGATGACGCTGCGCCTGTACGCCGAGCAGAAGAAATGGCCGCTGGAGCACGTCGGCGTCGAGCTCAAACACGACAAGGTGCATGCCACTGACTGTGCCGAGTGCGAGACCCGCGAAGGGAAAATCGACAGGATCGAGCGCGTGCTCACGCTCGAGGGCAACCTCGACCAGGCGCAGCGCGCGCGGCTATTGGAGATCGCCAACAAATGCCCGGTGCACCGCACCCTGCACTCGGAGGTGTGGATTTCGACGCGGCTCGCCTAGAAGCCGCAGAGCGCCATCACCGCATTGGCAAAGTTCAGCACCATGTCGGGCCTCAGGTAAGCGGCGAACGCCGCGGCGCTGGCGAGCACCAGCAGCGCGATGCCGGTCGCCTTCCAGAGCATCACGCCACCGCGGCGGCCGGCCGCCTTTGCGCCAGCGGTTTCTCGTTCACCGGCAGGTTGACGATCGCGGCGAACACGCCCAGGCCGACGGAGATGACCAGCGCACCCTGGTAGCTGCCGGTCTGGTCGTACAGGTACCCGGCGAGCCACACACCGATGAAGCTCCCGATCTGGTGGCCGAGGAACACCACCCCGCCAAGCATGCCGGCGTAGCGCATGCCGAAGATCTGCAGCACCAGCCCGTTGGTGAGCGGCACGGTCGAGAGCCACAGGAAGCCGATGATCACCGCAAAGGCGTAGAGCGTCAGCGGGCTAAGCGGGAATGAGATCAGCAGCAGGATCGCGACCGCGCGCAGCGCGTAGATGCCCGACAGCAGGTACTTCTTGCTGTAGCGCCCGCCCAGCCAGCCCGAGGTGAACGAGCCGATCATGTTGCACAGCCCGATGAGGGCGAGCGCGATCATGCCCTGCTCGGGTTTCAGGCCGTTGTCGGTGACGTAGGAAGGCAAATGCACGGTGAGCATCGCGATGTGGAAGCCGCAGACGAAAAAGCCCCAGAACAGCAGGTGGAAGCCGCGCTCGCGCGTCGCCTCGCGCAGCGCCTCGGCAAGCGACTGCTGCGGCCCGGCGTGCGGCGCGGCCTTGCCGCTGGTGAAGAAAGCGAGCGGCACGATGAGCGCTGCGAGCAGAGCGAGGCCGAAGAGCGCGTTGCGCCAGTCGAAGCTCGAGATCAGCAGCTGGCTGATCGGCAGGATGGCGAACTGGCCGAAGGAGCCGGCGGCGACTGCGATGCCGAGCGCAGTGCTGCGCTTCTCGGGCGGCGTGATGCGACCGATGACGGCGAGCACCACGGCGAAGGTGCTGCCGGAGAGCGCCAGGCCAATCAGGAAACCCGAGCCGACATGCAATGCGAGCGGCGAATCGGTGAATGCCATCACCACTAGCCCGAGCACGTAGGCAATGCCGCAGATCACGACCACCCGGCCCGCGCCGTAGCGGTCTGCGATGCCGCCAGCGAACGGCCCGAACACGCCCCACAGCAGGTTCTGCACCGCCATGGCAAGGGAGAAGGTCTCGCGGCCCCAGCCGTTGTCCAGGCTCATCGGCTGCAGGAACAAGCCAAAGCCCGAGCGCACGCCCAAGCCGATGCACAGGATGATGCAGCCGGCCACTAGGACGGAGGTCGGGGTACGCCAGGCAGAGAGATTCATGGGTAAAAAAAGGGGTCTGACCCTATTATTACCCAATCGGTCAGGGTCATGGCACGCGCGCGAGGAAATCGCGGATCGCCGCGGCCAGCTCGCGTTCCCTGCCGGTGAAGTAGTGGTCGGCACCGGGGATCACCCGCTGCTCGGAGCCAGGAATGGCGTTCAGTGCCAGCCGCCGGCGCCAGTCGTCGCGCAGCACCCGAGGAAAATCCTTTTCGCCATAGACGTCAAATACCGGCACTTTCACATTGCCCATGCCGCGGTATGGGCTGAGGATGCCGACCGATACCCAGGCGGCGAATGGGGCGGCCGGCGTCTCCTCGAAGTACACGTTGGCCATCCTGCAGCCCAGGCTGTGACAGAGCTGGAAGATCTTCAGGTGGCCTTTGTCCTGAAGCCAGCGCACGCCGGAACGGATGCGCCACAGCGCCTCGGGGAACAGCGCCGGGGCATAATCCTCGGGGCGCGCGTCGGCTTTGAGTACCGGCATCTGCAGTGAGAGTGTGGTGTAGCCGAAATCCGTGAGGGCGACGCGCAGCACGCCGGTCAAGCCGTGGTCGGGGTGCACGCCGGCCCCGTGCACCAGCAGCACCGCGCCGCGCGACGGTTTCGCCTCGGCGTAAATGCCGAGAAAATCGCGCCCGCCGGGAAGCTTCAGGCGCACCGCATCGCCCACCACAAGATTGGGCACCACCTCGGCGGCCCAGCGCCTCTCGCGCTCGTAATCCTGCGCCGCCGCCGGCAACGCCGAGGCAAGCAGCGCGCAAAGCAACAGCCTCATTTCTTCCGGGCGAGGAAATAAAGCGGGATGCCAGCCGCCATCACCGCCAGGCCGGCGAGCACCATGTCGCCGAATTTGGGCCCGAACACCGGGTTGCGGATGTAGTCGACGCTCGACCACAGCATATAGGCGCACATGGCGAGGAAGGCGAGCGGCACCAGCGGATAGAGCGGCGTGCGGAACGCCGGCGCCTCCCCGCCCCGCTGCCGGAACACGAACAAGGTGACGCCAGTCAGCAGGAAGAAGGTCCAGAACACCGGCGCGGTGTAGGCCACCATGGCGCCGAAGCCGTCGGGCGTCGCGGAGCCGGCGGCCACCAGCACCAACGCAATCGCGCCCTGCAGCAACAGCGCATTGGCCGGCGTGCTGCCCGACTCGCGCCAGTTGCCCAGGCTGCGGAACATCGAGTAGTCCCTGCCCAGCGCCCAGTTGGTGCGCGCGCCGGTGAAGATTGCCGCGTTCAGGGTGGTGAGCGCCGACACGCAAACGATCAGCGACACCAGCACCGCGCCTTTGTCGCCGGCCAGCAGGCGCATGACGTCCGCGGCCACTGCCTTGGAATCCCTGATGCCGCCCAGGCCGAGCGCGGCCAGGTAAGCGGCATTGACCAGCAGGTAGAGCGCGGTGACGAAGACGATGCCCCACACCAGGATGCGCACCATGTTGCGCCGCGCCTCGCGCACCTCGCCCGCGAGGTAGGCAGCCTCGTTCCAGCCGCCGTAGGTGAACAGCACGAAGATCATCGCCAGGCCGAAAGACATGTGCGCGCCCGCCGCGGGCGCCGCTGGCTTGGGCGTAGCGCCGGCAGTGAGCGCGGCGAGCGCGAGCAGCACCAGCGCCGCGATCAGCACCACTTCCATCACCTTCTGCAGCGTCTTGGACTGCAACGTGCCGGCAAAATTGAGCAGCGTGAACGCGACCACCGCCACCGCCGCCCACACGGCGGAACTCTTCTCGCCCAGCCGCAGGATTTCCGAAGCGTAGTCGCCGAAGGCGAAGGCGACGGCGGCGATGGCGCCGGTCTGGATCACGGTCATGCGCGACCAGGCGAACAGGAACGCGGCGCCGCGTCCGAGCCCCTTCTGCAGGAACGCGTACTCGCCGCCGGTCTCGGGGTGGCGCGCGGCGAGCTCGGCGTAGACCAGCGCGCCGCACAGCGAGACCGCGCCGCCGAGCAGCCAGGCCAGCAGGTACACGGTCGGGCTCGCCGTATTGCCCGCCACCAGCGACGGGAGCTTGAATATGCCCACGCCGATCACCATGCCGACGGTGAGGAAGATGCCGTCCGGCACCGAAAGCAGTTCCCTCGGCTTCACTGCCTTGTCGCTGTCCATGGATAAGTCCTTTTCTGGTTGCCGTCCGAAATGCTGAGCTGCCCGGCGATGCGGTTGCCGTCGATGCGGCCCTCGAACAGGTGGTTCCAGGCGCGCGTGCCGACGATGCCGGTCACGACCATCTTGATCTCGGTGCCGCGCAATCGGCTGTTGCGCACCAGCAGGTCGCGCCCATGCGCGCCTACCTTGATGTCGAGTTCCTGGAAGCGCTGGCCGATGTCGAAGCGCCAGCGCCCGCCATGCTGCGGAATTTCGCCCACCCAGGCGCCTTTCGCGTCCGCCGGCACGATCCACAGTTCCACGCGCGACACGCCGCCGACGCCGACCGCCTTCTCCGGGGCGCGCATTTCGAGCCGCTCATCGGGCGGCCAGTCGCCGATGCCGCCGTCGTGCGACACGATGCGCGTGCCGGGTTTGAGCCGCAGCAGTCGCGGCAGCAGCTTGGCGTTGAACTCCGGCAGCAGGTAGAAGGCCACCACGCTCGCGCCCGACAGGTCGGTGTCGAAGATGTCGCGTGCCTCGAAGCGCGCGAGCTTGGAGACACCGGCCGCCTGCGCGTTTTCCGTCGCCAGGCGCACCAGACTCGGGTCGATGTCCACCCCGAGGCCGCGCGCGCCGCGCTTGGCGGCCTCGATGACGATGCGCCCGTCGCCCGAGCCCAGGTCGATCAGGATGTCGCCGGGTTTCACGTCGGCCATGCGCAGCATGCGCTCGACGATCTCGGCGGGCGTCACGACGAAAGGCACCGTGCCGTCGTCCCAGGCCCAGGCCTGCGCGAACGAGGCCGAAGACACGCTGGCGAACAATACGGAAAGAAGGAATCTCAAGAAGGTAAAATCGCGCCAGGAACTATAAACCATACGCCCCGGTAGCTCAGTGGATAGAGCAGCCCCCTCCTAAGGGGCAGGTCGCACGTTCGATTCGTGTCTGGGGCGCCAGGCATAGCGCCTAGAAGTCCGCGTCCTCGCTGGCGGCGGCGAGGCGTTTCTGCTGGCGCCGGTGCTGCCAAACCGAAAGCGCGATCGACAGCACCGAGGCGATCAGCAGGCCACCAGAAATGGGCCGAGTGAGAAACAGCCAGGGGTTCGAGTCGGTCATGATCGAGCGCACCAGGTTGATCTCGATCTGGTCGCCGAGGATCACGCCGAGGATGAACGGCGCGAGCGGCAGGCCGAGCTTCACCATGCCGTAGCCGACCAGTCCGAACACCAGCAGCACATAGACGTTATCCACCGTGTTGTTGAGCGCGTAGGCGCCGATCACGCACAGCACCAGCACCACCGGGAACAGCACCGCCTTGGGGATGGTCACGATGCGCAGCATCCAGCGCACGCCCGGAAACAGGATCACCAGCACCAGTGCGTGCGCCACGATGTAGGCCGCGAACATGCCGTAGGCGAGCGTCGCGTTCTGCGCGATGAACAGCGGGCCGGACTGGATGCCGTGGATGGTCAGCGCGCCCAGCATCACCGCGGTCACCGCGTCCCCCGGAATGCCGAAGGCCATGATGGTCACCAGGGAGCCTGCGACGTTGGAGTTGTTCGACGATTCCGAGGCGATGATGCCCTCGGGGATGCCGCTGCCGAATTTCTCCGGCCGCCGCGAGAACTTCTTCGCCTGGTCGTAGGCGAGCATGTTGGCGGCGCTGCCCCCGATTCCCGGCAGCACGCCGATCACCAGACCGATGACTGTGGACCACAGGAGCAGGAACGGCCGCTGCAGGATCTCGCCGATCACCTTGAGGTGCGAGACGGCGAGGCTCACGCCGCGGTCCACCGCCTCGATCGCCCTCGCGACGCCGCCCATGCGTTCGATCTCGGACATGATCTGGGCGAAGGCGAACACGCCGATCAGCACCGGCAGGAACGGAATGCCGCCCTCCAGAAAACGGATGCCGAAGGTCAGCCGTGCCTGCCCCATCACCGGGTCGTTGCCGAGCACCGTGACGACGAGGCCGAGCGCGCCCGACACGAAACCCTTGATCAGCGAGGCCTCCGCCAGCCCGGCGACCATCGACAGCGCCAGCACGAACAACGAGAAGAACTCCCAAGGCCCGAACTGCAGCGCGATGCGCGCGAGCGGCTCGGTGGTGGCGACGAGGAACACGGCGCCCAGCAGGCCGCCGAAGATCGAGGCCCAGATGCCGAGCCACAGCGCGCGCCCCGGTTCGCCTTTCTTCGCCATCGGAAAACCGTCGAAGGTGGTCGCCACGGCGGATGGCTTGCCCGGAATGCCGAGCAGGCACGAAGTGATCAGGCCGCCACACTCGCCGCCGACGTAGACGCCAATCATCGCCGAGAGGCCCTGCAGCGGCTCCAGGCCGAAAGTGAACGGCAGCACCACGATCACCGTCATCGTGATGGTGATCCCGGGCAGCGCGCCGCCGACCACGCCCACCAGCGTGCCGATGAACAGCGGCACCAGGTATTTGAACTGGAGGATGTTGGCGATGCCGGCGCCGAGCAGTTCGAACATCGGCTAGAAGGCGGTCCAGGCGCCGCGCGGCAACAGCACCGTCAGGTAGCGCTCGAAAATGAGGTGGGTGATGAACGCCGTCAAGAGCGCGGTGGCGGCCACGCGCGCCCAGCCGCGCACGCCGCGCGGTGGATCCAGCGTTGCGTTGGCGGCGGCCACATAGGCGACGGTGGCGATGCGAAATCCCAGATAGGGGAGCGAAACGACGTACAGGCCGAAGATGGCGAAGCTGATGGCCACCAGTGCGTAGTTGAGCGGGTCGCGCCTGGGCGGCGCAACGGTCTGCCGCCCGCGCCGCGCGAGCATCTCGGAGGCCAGCAGCATGGCGCCGAACAGCGCGGTGATGCCAAGGACGATGCGGGGATAGAACCCCGGTCCGATCGGCACCAGCGGGCTGTCCTTCAGTCCGAGCGTGAGCCCGAAAAGAATGAGGCTCGCGGCTAGTACCGCGAGCCCCGCCCAAGCGTCGCGACTCAACACGCTAGGCGTGTTCGTAATGTGGCTACCGCGTCGAAAGACCCAGCTCCTTCGCAAGGTTCTTGTTCAGCTCGTCGTTCTGCTTTAGCCATGCAGCGTAGCCCTTGCGGTCGAGGAAACGTACGTCGGTGGCCTGTTTCTGCATCGAATCCGCGAAAGCGGGCTCCTTCGCCGTCGCGGCGCACGCAGACTCGAGCCTCGCCAGCACTGCGTTGGGCGTGCCCTTGGGCGCCACGATGCCGCGGTTGACGTCGTAGACCACGTTCACGCCGAGCTCCTTGAGCGTCGGCACATTGGGCATCTCGGGATTGCGCTTCTCCGTGGCAATGCCGAAGAATTTCAACTGTCCGGCCTCCACCTTGCCCTTTTGCGTGAGATTGGCGTCGGTGAGGTCGATGTGGCCGCCGAGGATTGCGTTCATGCGCGGTGCGAGACCTTCGTAGGAGACGTACTTGAATTTGATGCCCGCGGCCTTCTCGATCAGCGCCGGAAAGAAGTGGCTGGTCGAGCCGAGCGTCGCGCCCACCGTGATCTGCCCGGGGCGCGCCTTGGCGTCCGCCAGCAGCGACTTCCAGTCGGTCCACGGCGTCTTAGGGCTCGCGGTGAGCACCGAGGGCGTGGATGAGACCAGGCAGATCGGCTCGAAGTCGGTGTAGTTCACGTCCGACACGCCGGTGTAATAGGTCGAATGGATGTAGTCGTGCATGCCGTAGACGGTGTAGCCGTCGGGTGGCGAGTCCTTCGCCTCCTTCGCGCCCTTGGTGCCGGAGGCGCCGCCGACGTTGGCGATCACCACGGTCTGGCCGATGTGCTTCTGCATCAGCGGCGTGAACGGCCGGAAGATGTTGTCGGTGTCGCCGCCCGCGGCCCACGGCACGACGAGCTTGACCGGACGGTCGGGGTAGGCGGCGAACGCCGAGCTCGCGACGAGCGACGCGGCGATACCGACGGTGAAAATCAGCTTGTTCATCGGATTTCTCCTCTCTCGGTCCTGTGGTGGGGTCTTACGCCCCGGTGCGTCCCATCTTACGCCGCTGCCGCGCCCGCGCGCAATTCGGCGCTGCCGCGTGAGCTGCATGGCACAATCGGTCGCATGCGTATCGGCATCATCGGCGGCGGCGTCATCGCCCGTCTCATCCTCGAGCATCTCGCCCGCGGCGAGCTGGGCGAGTTCGAGGTGTGCGCGATCTTGGGGCGCAGCGCTGCGTCGCGCGGCAAGCCGCTCGCCGCGGCGCATGGCGTGCCGTTCGTCACCGGGCTGCGCGAGCTGCTCGAGCAGCGGCGGGACG
>CAZVZV010000050.1:0-7048 GCA_964631735.1 uncultured Enterobacteriaceae bacterium | reverse complement strand
GATTGACGCGGATGCGGCACGCCGTCATAGCATGCGCTGCCAGACGACGACGGGCAGCGACCCTTTGTCACGCTGCAGCAGGGCCTCCATGCGCGCATCGGCCTTGCCGGTTCTCGCACGGCCCTGCACAAGAAAATACTGACTTTCCACGGCTACCGAGTCATCGGCCACCTGGAGGTCGCGGCGCGGCAGCCTTTCCCTGAAGTCCTTCAGGTCTCGTACCGGCGCCGTCGACCTGGCGCGCGTCAGGACCAGGGCCTCAGCCATCGTCAGACCATTGACCAGCGCGACCAGCACCTCGGGCGGCGCGAGGTTCACGTTGACCGGCGTGCGGCGCGGCAGCACCGTGGCCACCCGCCGCAGGCGCGCCACTGCGGTTTCATCGAATCCCCGCACACGAAGCAGGTCCCCGATTTCGGCCATCGGCCGGTTTGCCGTCCGATAGGGGACGGGCAAGCGCAGGTAGTAGCCGTCTTCCGCCCCGCCGGGCGCACGCGGTTCGTCGTCGGCATCGATCCAGTCGACGATCGCGTCGGCAAGCTCGGCGTGCAAATCGATCTCCCGCAGCAAGCGCAGCAGGATCGCGATGTCCACGGCGCTCGGCTTGCCCTCGAGCACCAGGTTGTTGAGGTTGAAGAGGCCCTGCTGGTCGTTGATGTCGCCTGACACCGTGCCTTGCTCCATCTCGGTGGCCGGCAAACCCGTCGCCCATAGTTCGCCGGCGTGGTCCACGTTTGACGTGCGTGCATCCTGCGCCAGGATCGAGCGGGCCCACTGCACGCCGCCTTTGAGGACCCACTGCGCCTGCTCGAAGTCGCGACTGGTCTCCAGCCGCCGGACGGCGAGGTCCTGCTGCAGGAGCAAGGCGCTCGCCGCGGCCGCCGCCAGCGCAACGATTAGCAGGGCAACCAGCAGCACGGCGCCTCGCTGGCGCATCGGCAGGCTCATCGCAGCGGAAGAACGCGCATGATGCGCTCGCCGCCGGCGAACGCGATGTGTACCGCCACCGCGCGCGGCAGCGCGCTCGCCGGCCTGGCTGCGGGCCAGACGGACGTCCAGCTGCCGTCATGGTCGAGCGCCTGGATCAGCAGTTCCGTCACTTCGTCCAGCGCGGGCTCGACGATCGGCTCGGTTCCGGGAGCGGCGTCCAGTGCGGGCCACACCAGGTATTCCAGCGTACCCTCGCGCAGCCGGTAACCTACGCGGCGCTGACCGGCCTGCGTGGTTCCACCATCGCCGCGGCCCAGGCGCGTGATGACGAGCGCGCTTTCATCAGCGTCCCCTGCGCCAACTGGCGCGCCGGGCAGCAGCAATGCGGGCCGTACGCGGTCCATGCTGTCCCGCACCGGGCGCTCGATGACCATCGCCACGTCCTGGCTCATCTGCGAGAGCAGCACGGACACGTCGTTCCAGCGGCGCGACTCCTCCTGCACCCGCGCTTCCGCATCCAGGATCGAACTCAAGCCGCGGAAGCTGAGCGCGCTGAGCAAGGCGAGGACTGCCATCGCCACCAGCAATTCGATCAGGGTGAAGCCGCGCTGGCCGCCTCGCATTCAGTTCTCCCTGGCGAGCACGCCCACCAGGCGCCGCAGCTCGTGCGAGGACTCGTTCGGGTCCATGACCTGGATCTCGATGCGCCGCAACTGGGGATGCGGCGTGGCGAAGACCTCAGCGCGCCAGCGAAACTCGATGCCCGCCTGGCTCTCGGACCCTTCGGCAATACCGACGCCCGGCCAGGCGCGGCGCGCCGAGAACTCGCTCATGCGATTCTCCGCGACGAAGCCAGCGAGCACGCGCAATTTGTGCTCGAGGGCCGACGTGCTCGACAGTGCCACCGAGCGGCTCGCCGCGGCGAGCGCGATGGCCACGATCGCGAGCGCGACCAGGACCTCAACCAGGGTGAATCCGCGGCCCCGCGGGGGGGCGGCGAAACTCTGTGCCTGCATGGGAGTCGGTTTGTACCGATACGCGGCCGAGAAGGCCGGCGCGAACCAGGAAACTTGCGCTGCCGCCGGAGACCGTGGCCTCGAGCACCGCGCGCACGCCGTACGGCGACAGGACGATGCGCTCGCCCTCGGGCAGCTCCTGCGCGTCGACGAGTACGTCGCGCAGTTGCGTCGCACCCGGCAGCGACCTGCGCCGGTAGAGGCTCGACTCTGGAAAGAGTGTCCACTCGCCGTCGTCCACCTTGCGCCAGAAGGAGTATCCGCCGCGTTCCGCGGACCAGGCGGTGCTCTGCCCGCTGGACTGCGCTTCGGCCAGCGCGAATTCGAGCAGCGCCGCCAGACGGCGCGCCTCGGTTTTCGCCAACGCGCCATCGCCGGGCGCGGCGATGATCACGATCATGGTCGACAGTACCGCGGCAATCGTCATCGCGATCAGCAGCTCGACGAGCGTAAAGCCCGCAGGACTGTTGCGCATCAGAGGTCCCACGAGCCGATGTCGGCGTCGAAGCCTTCGCCGCCCGGGACGCCATCGGCGCCGAAGCTGAACACATCGATGTCGCCGCGGATGCCCGGGCTGAGGTACTGGTAGTCGTTGCCCCAGGGGTCTTTGTGCAGACGCTCGAGGTAGCCGCCCGCTTTCCAGTTGGCCGGCAGCGGCGGGATGCCCGGCGCCTTGACCAGCGCCGCCAGGCCTTGCTCGGTCGATGGATAGCGCAGATTGTCCAGGCGGTAGAGTTTCAGCGACTGGACGATCGCGCGGATGTCCTGCTGCGCGGCGATCACCCTGGCCTCGTCCGGGCGGCTCATCAGCTTCGGCACGATCAATGCCGCGAGGATCGCCAGGATCACCACCACCACCATGATCTCGATCAGGGTGAAACCGCGGGATTTTTCGGGAGAGTTGCGACGCATCGCCTGCAGGCACCCGGCTATGGGGGACGGTGTACTATACCTTGAGAACTGCGTCTCCCGTTCGTTCGCGATGGCTCTCAACCGATGCAAAAGCTGAAGGACTGGATGCTCGTTGAAGGATGGGCCGTGCTGCTCGAGTTCGCGCTCGTCGCGGCGCTGGCGGTCACGCTGGCGCACTGGACCTGGGTCGCGCTTACGCCGCCGGCGACGGCCGCTGCGGCGCTCGCCGGCGAAGCGGAAATTATTCGCCCGGGCGCGATCGTGCAGCGGCATCTGTTCGGCGTGGCGCGGGAAGGAACGGCGGGCGGGGAGGGCGGCGCCAGCTCGGCGTTGCGGCTGAAAGTCCTGGGCGTGTTCGCGAGTGGAAAACCAGGTGCAGGACGCGCCATCGTTGCATTGGAAAACGCCAAGCCGGCAACGGTGACGGCGGGAGAAAGCATCGCCGCCGGTATCGTGCTGCAGGAAGTGCACCCGGACCATGTGCTCGTGAATCGCGCCGGCGTTGTGGAGCGCATCAATCTTGAACGTCGCGCAGCAACCGTGGAAGCAAAGCCGGTGGTGCAAGCAAAGCCGGGCGCGTCGCGCCCGGTGCCCCCAAGTGATGCGCAGTCTGTGATGCGAAGCCCATGATTCGCAGCCTGCTCGCCGCTTTGCTCGTTGCAGGGAGCGTTTCCATCGCCGGCGCGCAGCCGGCGGATGAGCCGGTCACGCTCAACTTCGTCAATGCCGACATCGAATCGGTCGCTGCCGCGATCGGCAAGATCTCGAAGCGCAATTTCCTCATCGATCCGCGCGTCAAGGGGACAGTCAACCTGGTTTCCGCGCGCCCGGTGCCGTCGTCCGCCGCTTACGGCATCTTTCTGTCCGCGCTGAGGCTGCAGGGATTCGCTGCCGTGGAAAGCGGAGGCGTCACGAAAATTCTCCCGGAGGCGGACGCCAAGCTGCACGTGGGCGGAGTTACCGGTCGCGGCACGGCCGGCGGTGACCGCCTGGTCACGCAGGTCTACGCGCTCAAGTACACCTCGGCCAACCAGCTGCTTCCTGTGCTGCGCCCGCTCATCAGCCCGAACAACACCATCACCGTGTTCGCCGCCAACAACTCCCTGGTGATCACTGACTACGCGGACAACCTGCGCCGCATCGACCGCATCGTCGACGCCATCGACCGGCCGGGAGGCGGCGAAGCGACCGTCATCCCGCTGCGCTATGCCTCCGCGGCGGACGTGGTGCAGACTCTGAACCGGGTTCTCGCCGACAGCGTCACCGGGTCCGGGGCGCAGGCGGCGGCGGTGGACCCTTCGGCGCGCGTGTTCGTCGCAGCCGATGCGCGCACCAACAGCATCATCGTGCGCTCGGAGAATGCGGCGCGGCTCGCGCAGGTGCAGGCCATCGTGCAGCAGCTCGATGTGCAGACCGGCACCGCCGGCAACATTCACGTCGTCTACCTGAAAAACGCCGAGGCGCTGCGGGTCGCGCAGACGCTGCGCTCGATTCTCTCGGGCGAGGCGGGTGCCGGGTCGGCCGCCGCCGCGCCGGCGTTAGGGGCAACGGGCGGTTCCGCGCAAGCCTCGACTCCTGCGGGCGGCGGCATGGTGCAGGCCGATCCGGCCTCCAACTCCCTGCTCATCTCGGCGTCCGATGCGATGTTCGTCCACCTCAAGGCCATCATCGAGAAGCTCGACGTGCGCCGTGCGCAGGTCTACGTGGAGGCCCTCATCGTGGAGCTCAGGTCGGACAGGGGCGCCGAGTTCGGCATTCAGTGGCAGTCGGTGGGCGATCTCACCTCTCCGCAGACGCGGGTGATCGGCGGCACAAATTTCGGCGGCGTCGGCACCAACATCACCGATGCCGCCACCAACCTCGGCTCCCTGGGCACCGGCATCAATATCGGCGTGGTGAAGGGGCAGATCACGATTCCGGGGGTCGGTACGGTGACCAATCTGGTGGGGCTGGCGCGTGCGCTCGAGACGGATGGCCAGGCGAATATTCTTGCCACGCCCAACCTGCTGACCCTCGACAACGAGGAGGCAAAGATCGTCATTGGGCAGAACGTGCCCTTCATCACCGGGCAGTATGCACAGACCGGAAGCTCGACCACCGCCACGCCATTCCAGACCATCGAGCGGAAGGACGTCGGCGTGACGTTGCGCATCAAGCCGCAGATTTCCGAAGGCGGCGCCGTGAGGCTGCAGATCTTCCAGGAGGTGTCCAACGTGGAGGACACCACGAATCCGGCGGGCATCATCACCAACAAGAGGTCGATCGAATCGATGGTGGTGGTCGACGACGGCCAGATCATCGCGCTGGGCGGGCTGGTGCAGGACAGCACCGTCACTTCCGTCGAGAAGGTGCCGCTGCTGGGCGACATCCCTTTCCTGGGCGCTCTGTTCCGCTACGACAGGCGCAAGCAGGTCAAGTCCAACCTGATGGTATTTCTGCGTCCCATGGTGTTGCGGGATAGCGCGGCCTACGGCGGGCTCACGGCGGAGCGCTACCGGCTGATGCTGGGAGAGCAGGAGAAATCCCAGATCCCGCGCCACCTGTTGCTGCCGGACATGCAGGTGCCGCTGTTGCCCCCGATCGATCCTTCCCGGCCGTAGCCTCCTCCGCGATGGACGCTGCTCGCGAGCCCGCGGTTCGACTGGTCCCATACCCGTTTGCCAAGGCGCAGGGCGCACTGCTGCTCGAGGTGTCTGCCGAGCAGGCCGTGGTCTGCCTCAGGCAAGGCGCCCGGGCGCAAGTGCTGGCCGAGTTGCGCCGCGTGCTCGGGGTGCCGGTGCGCGTCGCGAGCGTGGAGCCGGTGGAAATCTTCGAACGCCGGCTGGCCGACGCATATTCCCGCGCGAACCAGTCGGCCGCCTACGTCGCCGACAACCTCGAGCAGGACATGGACCTCTCGCGCCTGGTGCAGGAGATGCCGAAGGTCGAGGACCTGCTCGATTCGGAGAACGACGCGCCGATCATCCGCATGATCAATGTCCTGCTCACGCAAGCGCTGCGGCAGGGCGCCTCCGACATCCATATCGAGCCCTACGAGACGCGCTCGGTGGTGAGGTTCCGGCTCGATGGCAGCCTGCACAACGTGGTCGAGCCGCACCGCGCGCTGCACGCCGCAATGCTCTCGCGCATCAAGGTGATGGCGAACCTGGACATCGCCGAGAAGCGCCTGCCGCAGGATGGCCGCATCTCCCTGCGCCTTGCCGGACGCCAGGTCGATGTGCGCGTCGCCACCCTGCCCACGGGCTACGGCGAGCGCGCGGTCTTGCGCCTGCTCGACAAGGAGGGCGGCAGGCTGGAGCTGCAGGGCCTCGGCATGGACCCGACGACGCTGGCCGCGGTCGACGCGCTCGTGCACCAGCCTCACGGCATCGTCCTGGTGACCGGCCCGACGGGTTCGGGCAAGACCACGACCCTGTACGCGGCGCTCTCCCGCATCGACTCGCTCGGCCTCAACATCATGACGGTCGAGGATCCGATCGAGTACGAGCTCGACGGCGTCTCGCAGACCCATGTCAATCCGAAGATCGGCATGACCTTCGCGCGCGCGCTGCGCTCGATCCTGCGCCACGACCCCGATGTCATCATGATCGGCGAAATCCGCGACCTCGAAACCGCGCAGATCGCGGTGCAGGCGAGCCTGACGGGGCACCTCGTGCTCGCGACGCTGCACACCAACGACGCGGTGAGCGCGACGACGCGGCTGGTCGACATGGGCGTAGAGCCCTACCTCCTGTCCTCGAGCCTGCTCGGCGTGCTGGCGCAGCGCCTGGTGAGAAAGCTCTGCCCGGCCTGCAAGCAGGGCTACCAGCCAGGCGCCGCCGACCTGGCGGAGCTCGGCGCAGGTTTCGCCGGCGGGAAGCTCTTCGCGCCGGGAGGCTGCGCGGCGTGCCACGACACCGGCTACGCCGGGCGCACCGGAATCTACGAGCTGTTCGGCATCGACGAAGAAGTGAAGCGGCTGATCCACTCGGCCGGCGCGGAACAGCAGTTGCGGGCCCACGCGGTCAGCCGCGGCATGCGCACGCTGCGCGAGGACGGATTGCGCTGGGTGCTTGCCGGCGTAACGTCGCTCGAGGAAGTGGTCCGGGTGACGCGTGAGGCCTGAGCTTGCCCGCCTATAGCTACGTTGCCGTCGATGCGCAGGGACGGACAAAGCACGGAGTCGTAGAAGCAGAGGCTCCGCGGCAGGC
>CAZVZV010000049.1:0-1138 GCA_964631735.1 uncultured Enterobacteriaceae bacterium | reverse complement strand
AATGCAGCATGAGCAGTGACAGAACACGGTCGAAGCTGCGATCCGCAAACCCCAGAGCGCAGGCGTCTCCTACCTCGAAGGTAATTCTCGGATCCTGATTGTGGTGCGTGGCGTATTCGATGTAGACGGGCGAGAAATCGACGCCGCGCAGCTGCTTTATCTGGCATCTCTCCGCCAGGGCAAAGGCGAGGCGGCCGGTGCCGCAGCCGACGTCGAGCACGCGTTCGCCGTTTGCAGTGCCGACGAAATCGAGGAACGGCCCGGCAAGACGCCGGCTCCAGCGTCCCATCTGCAACTCGTAGCCGTCGCCGTCGGTTGCCTTAAAGGTCGAGGAGCTCATCACCCCAAAGCCTCCCGCAGGATCGCCTCTATGTGAACCGCCGTCGTATTGACGAACCACATTCCGTCCGCCTCGAAGCAAGGCGCGTCCTTGTGCTCGGGGAAAGCCAGCGGCAGTTCGGTACAGGCCAGGCAAACCACATCGTTGCTTCGAACATCCACAGACTCACGACACATACCCAGTATCCGATCACGAGCCCCAGTTATTTCGTCCTGGTACAAATCCACATCGATGAGGCGTTCAAGTTCCGCTATCCGTTCTTCATCCATTCGGGGAAAGGTCTCAATGCCGAATTTCCGCAAGGTATCCGCGTACACCCTACTTCGCATCGTCACCGGCGTGCCCAGAATCAACGCTCTCCTTCCGCCAAGAGACCGCACCGCTTGGGCCGTTGCATCGAGAATGCTCACCACCGGGAAATCCAATCCCGCCGTAATGCCCTGCAGCCTCATATGGGGGGTATTGCTGGCAATGACTCCAAAATCCGCGCCCGCTTCCCGCAGGCGCTGGAATGATTCGCGAAATACGGCGTCATAGCGTTGCCACGAGGCCTCATCGCCTTCGCGTCCGCGCAGCTTGCGCATTTCATTGATGTCCAAGGACTCGATGAGGATGTGCGGTGTCGGATACGGCGGTGTCGCCCCCTTCGCCTTGAACTGCTCGTTGGTCTTCGCGCACAAGCCCCTGTAGTAGTCGGCCGTCGATGGCCATGCGAGGCCGCCAATAATGCCGATTTTCTTCATCCGTCAACCTCGATTTCGTCGTGCCGAAGGATCATGCCTTGCGCGCCGCGACACG
>CAZVZV010000048.1:0-5080 GCA_964631735.1 uncultured Enterobacteriaceae bacterium | reverse complement strand
TCGTTCACCTTGTCGTAGCTTCCCGGCTCGCCGCGCGGGTCACCGGCCAACAGGTGCGTCGGCTCGTGGTCGGTGCCGCGCACCCCGATGGTGACCAGCGGCGTGCGCACGCGGTAGTTGGCGCGGTTGTACTGCCCGATCCAGCCCGTGATCGAGCGCATCGCCCCTTGCGCCAGCTCGATCAGGCTGCGGTCCTTCTCCCCGCCGTCGGCGACGTACTCGGTGAGTTTGATCCTGGAGTTCTCGCGCAAGATGAGCGACGCGCCGTCCATCATGTTGAGGTGCAGCTCGGACTTGCCGGAGGTGGCGATGGACTCGCCTTCGTGCACGTTCTCGCCGACCACCGGGCGGCGGGCGCGCTTGTCCTTGCCTTCTATCCGGGCAATACCCTCGGCGAGTTCGACCTTGCCGGCGACGCGGGGCTGAGACTGGTCCTGGGCTTGCACCGAGGCCCCGAGGAAAACTACGGCGACAAGAGCGAGGGAAAAGCGGGAAAGCAGCGGCATGGCCGAGATCTTACGAGGAAAGGGTGCGGACGGCGTTAACATGGCCCGATGGCCGTCGTTCACCCCCAGCGCTCCGGCGTTTCGCTCATCGACCTTGCACAAGCTGCGTTCGAAAACGCTTTCGTGCGCGAGCTGCCTGGCGACCCGATTCCTTTGAATACCCGGCGCCAGGTACGCAATGCTTCCTACACCCTGGTGGCCCCCACGCCGGTCGCCTCGCCGCGGCTCCTCGCCTGGTCGGACGCTTTGGGCGAGCAGCTCGGCCTCGCGCGGCCTGCTCCTGCCTGCCTGACTGTCGACGTGCTGGGCGGCAACCGCGTGCTGCCGGGGATGGAGCCCTATGCCGCGCGCTACGGCGGCCACCAGTTCGGCCACTGGGCGGGCCAACTCGGCGACGGGCGCGCCATCACGCTGGGCGAACTCATCGCCCGCGACGGCTCGCGGCAGGAAATTCAACTGAAGGGTGCCGGGCTGACTCCTTATTCACGCACCGCCGATGGCCGCGCAGTATTGCGCTCTTCGCTCCGCGAGTTCCTGTGCAGCGAAGCGATGCATTGGCTGGGCGTTCCCACCACGCGCGCGCTGTCGCTGGTCGGCACCGGCGAACAGGTGATGCGCGACATGTTCTACGACGGCAACCCGGAGCCCGAGCCCGGCGCGGTGGTGTGCCGCGTGGCGCCTTCGTTCTTGCGCTTCGGCAATTTCCAGATCCATACGGCGAACGAAGAGCCAGAGGTGCTGCAGCGCCTCGTGGACTACGTGCTGCGCCGGCATTTTCCTGCTTTGAGTTCCACCAGAGACTGGTACCACGAGGTCTGCCGGCGCACGGCGGTGCTGATGAGCGACTGGATGCGGCTCGGCTTCGTGCACGGTGTGATGAACACCGACAACATGTCCATCCTGGGGCTGACCATCGACTACGGGCCTTACGGCTGGCTCGAGGGCTACGACCCGGATTGGACGCCGAATACGACGGATGCCGAAGGGCGGCGCTACTGCTATGGCAACCAGCCGCAGATCGGGCAGTGGAATCTGATGCGCCTGGCCGAGGCGCTGCTGCCGATCATGCCGAAGGAGGAGCTGGAGGAAGGGCTGAAGCTCTACAGCAGGACCTATCAGAAGAGCTTCAGCAAGGCGCTGGCGCAGAAGCTGGGGATTGATGCGCTCGAATCGGGCGACGACGAGCTGGTGAGCGAAATGTTCGGCGTGCTGGCTGCGGTCGAAACCGACTTCACCCTCTTCTTTCGCGGGCTTTCCGCAATTGAGGAATCCACAGACGACCAGCGCCTGGTGTTGCCCCTGCGCCGCGCCTTCTATGCCGAGCCCGATGCCTCGCACATCGCCCGAGTCGCCGCCTGGCTGCGCAAGTACCTTGCGCGCGTGGGTGCGCCAGCCGCTGTGCGGGCGCAACGAATGAACGCGGTCAACCCGAAATACGTACCCAGGAACTATCTGGCGCAGCAGGCCATCGACGCGCTCACCAATGGTGACGCTTCCGTTCTTGAGCGGTTGATGAAGGTGCTGGAGCGTCCCTACGACGAGCAGCCGGCGAACAATACCTTTGCCGACCGGCGCCCTGAGTGGGCGCGCCACAAGGCCGGCTGTTCCGCCCTATCCTGCAGTTCCTGATTTCCCTGGTCCCGGAGAACCCGAAATGCACGTGAATCCCGTCCTGCGCCCTCTCCTTGCCTTCATTCTTGCCGCGTGTTGCGCGCTCGCCCTCGCCCAGCCCCAAAAGGCGCCCGGGGCCTATGTGCCTTCGGAGGGACAGGAGGGCAAGGACGTCGTCTGGATACCCACTTCGCAGGCGCTGGTGGACAAGATGCTCGACATGGCCAAAGTCACGCCGCGCGATTTCGTCATGGACCTCGGCTCAGGCGACGGCCGCACCGTCATCACGGCGGCCAAGCGCGGCGCCAGGGCCATGGGCATCGAGTACAACCGGGACATGGTGGCGCTGGCGCAGAGGAATGCGGAGAAGGAAGGCGTCAGCGGCCGCGCGAGCTTCATGAAGGCAGACCTGTTCGAGACTGATTTCTCGAAGGCGACGGTGATCACGATGTTTTTGTTGCCGGAGATCAACAAGAAGCTGCGCCCGCGGATCCTGCAACTCAAGCCAGGCACCCGCGTTGTTTCGAACACGTTCACCATGGCGGAGTGGCAGGCCGACGAAACCGTCAATCTGACAGAGGCGGAGGGCTGCACGGCCTCCTGGTGCACGGCGCTGCTGTGGATCGTCCCCGCCCAGGTAGCTGGGTCTTACACCATCGCGGCGGGCCAGCTCGTCCTCAGGCAGGAGTTCCAGATGCTCTCCGGCAGCTTGCGCACCGCGTACGGGCCGGTGGCGGTCGAGGGCCGGGTGCGGGGCGAGGAAATCTCCTTCACCGCCGGCGGGCGCGAGTACCACGGCAGGCGCAACGGCATGCAGCTGGAATTGCGCTAAGAGCGCAGGACGCGCCCGGCGGTTGCGCCCGTGAGGGCGCCGTTCTCCCAGGTGACTTCGCCGTTCACCAGCGTCATGTGGATGCCGCGGGAGCGCTTGACCATGCGCTTTCCACCACCGGGCAGATCATGCAAGCGTTCCGGGCGCATCTCGGAGCCCACCGTCTTCGGATCGAAGAGCACGAGGTCGGCGGCCATGCCGGGAGCGATCCGGCCTCGGTCCTTGATGCCGAAAAAATCCGCCGGGTCGGAAGTCATGCGGCGCACGGCTTCTTCCAGCGTGAGCGCCTTTCGTTCCCTCACCCAGGTGCCCAGCACGTAGGTCGGGTAGCCCGAGTCGCACAGCATGTCGAGGTGCGCGCCGCCATCGCCCAGGCCCAGCAGCATCGCCGGGTCGTTCAGGAGTTCCGTCATCCTGTCCACGCGAGTGTTCCAGGACTGCACGGTGAATTCATTTTCGAGGTCGTCTTCCAGCGTCACGTCGAGCAGCGCGTCCACGCCGTCAATCCCGCGAGTGGCGGCGATCTCGGCCACGGTCCTGCCTTCCCATTTCTTCAGCTTCGGGTTCTTCACTTCGTGCAGCGTGATGCGCGCCCAGTCGGCGAAGGACGTCGGGTTCTTAAGGTCCTCGCGGAACTTCGCGCGGAAGGCGGGATCCCTGTACACCGCGGCCTGGGCTTCCTTCGCCGTATTCTCGAACAGCCTCTTCCACGAAGGAAACGCCGCGAAGGCGAACGGACTCCTCATCACCAGCTCCCGCGTCAGCGGCAAGGGTGACGTCTGTGGCCTTGCCCCGCGCGCGATCAGCGGCCTCACCTTCTTCATCGTGTTCCTGAACGCCTCCGGCAGGTCGTCGCGGTCGAACATGGCGATGAAGGTCACCGGCCTGCGGCTCTCCTCCAGCATGAATTCCAGCAGCTCCAGCTCCGCGTCTTCCAGCACCGCGATCTGGCGCGTCATTGCGTATTCGATCGAGCCCTTGCCCTTCTCCCGCAGGACGTTGCAGTAGGCCTGGATCTCTTCCCTGCTCGCATTGCGGCAGCCCAGTGGTTTCCCTTCGTAGCCCATGTGCTGGTTGAGGAGCGTGCTGGAAAACCCGAAGGCACCGGCGTCCATCGCCTCGCCGAGCAGACTCTTTATCTTCTTCGTTTCTTCCACGTTCGCCGCGCGCTCCATCGACGCGCCGCCCATCACGTAGTGCCGGAACGGCGTGAGCGGCGCCATGAAGGCGAGGTTCAGCGAAGGCTTTCTCCTCGCCGCCGCGTCCATGTACTCCGGGAACGTCTCCCAGTCCCAGGTGATCCCGGCGTTCAGCACCTCGAACGGAATCGCCTCCACGTTCACCAGGTCCCGCATCGCGACTTCCCTCGCCTGCGGCCGGCACGGCGCAATCCCCACGCCGCAGTTACCCATCACGACGGAGGTGACTCCGTGCCAGGAGGACGGCGTGGTGGCCCCGTCCCAGCAGATCTGGGCGTCGTAGTGCGTGTGGGGGTCGATGAAGCCGGGGGCGACGACGAGGCCGGAGGCGTCGATGTCGCGTTGGGCTGGGCCTGAGAGGTTGCCGACTTCGACGATCCTGCCGGCAGAGATGGCGAGGTCGGCGCGGCGGGCGGGAGCGCCAGTGCCGTCGACGAGGTTTCCGTTCTTGATCAGGGTCTCGAAGGCCACGGCGGGATCATACGCAACATCTCGCCAATGCTGAGTGGCGGTCATCCATTCACCTGGTTCCCGCGTTTATCGAGAAATGCCCATCATGGCTCTTTTTTGATACACTATGCTCGCGCGCGTTCCGGTGCTGCGAGTCCGGTTCTTTCGCACGGCGGAGGGGCGTCAACTGACATGACAAAACGGAAATCCCATCCCCGGGTCGGCAGCGACTTCGAGGACTTTCTGCGCGAGGAAGGCCGGCTGGCGAAAGCCACCGCAGTCGCCGTCAAACGCGTGCTCGCCTGGGAGTTGCAGCGCGCGATGGAGGCAGAGGGCGTTTCTCAGGCGGAAATGGCGCGCCGCATGAAAACCAGCCGCGCCGTGGTGCGCCGCCTTCTTGACGAAAGCGATCCCGCCGTCACCCTCTCCACCATCAGCCGCGCCGCCACCGCGCTGGGCAAACAGGTGATGCTGAAGCTCGC
>CAZVZV010000047.1:0-3065 GCA_964631735.1 uncultured Enterobacteriaceae bacterium | reverse complement strand
TCCGGCCTCGCCCTGATGCCGGGGATCATCGACAACCACACGCACTACGACGCGCAGATCACCTGGGACCCGCTGGTGTCGCCCTCGCCCGCGCTCGGCGTCACCACCGCCATCATCGGCAACTGCGGTTTCACCATCGCGCCCTGCCGCCCAGCGGACCGCGAGCTGGTGATGAAGAACCTGACGCAGGTCGAAGGCATGTCGCTGGAGGTGCTGCGCCAGGGCATCCGCTGGGATTTCGAGACCATCCCGCAGTATTTCGACATGCTCGAACGCCAGGGCTCAGCGATCAACATCGCGGGATTCGTCGGCCACTCGTCGCTGCGCACCTACGTGATGGGCGAGGACGCGGCGAAGCGCGCGGCGACGCAGGACGAGGTCGCGCGCATGCGCGCACTGCTGCTCGATGGCATGCGCGCCGGTGCAGTGGGTTTTGCCACCAGCACCTCGCCCGCGCACAACGGCCATGGCGGGCTGCCGATGCCCTCGCGGCTCGCGGACGATGCGGAGTTGCGCGCGCTGGTCGGCGCGCTGAAGGAAGCCGGGCGCGGGGTATTCATGCTCACCAAAGGCGGGCACACCAAGGTCTCCTTCCTCGAGGAACTGGCCGCCGAGTCCACGCGGCCGGTGGTGGTCGCGGCGCTGCTGCACAACAGCACCAGCCCGCGCGCGGTATTCGACGACCTCGACGCAATCGCGGCGGCGAACGCGCGTGGCCGCAGAATGGTGGGCGCGATCTCCTGCTGCCCGCTGTCGATGGACTTCACGCTGCACTCGCCCTACACCTTCGAGGGGCTGGAATCCTGGCAGCCCGCGCTGCCGCTCAAAGGCGCCGCTTACGAAGCCAAGCTGAAGGACAAGGGATTCCGCGACGCGGTGCGCGCGGAGCTGCAGCGTCCGGCGAATTTCCGCCTGTTCAACGGGCAGTGGGATCAGGTCGAGGTGGTGGAGTCCGCGCACAAGGATGCCGAGCAGCACTCGATCGGCGAGCTCTCGCGCATGGCCGGCAAGGATCCGCTGGACTGCATGCTCGACCTCGCGCTGGGCGAGAAGCTCGACACGGTGTTCAATGCGATGCTGCTCAATTCGGACGACGCTGCGGTGGGCGAGATGCTGCGCCATCCTGCCAGCCTGGTGTCGTTGTCCGACGCCGGCGCGCATCTCACCTTCTTCAACGACGCGGGCTTTGGCCTGCACTTGCTCGGGCACTGGGTGCGCGCGCGCGGCGCGCTCAAGCTGGAAGATGCGGTGCGGCGCCTGACGAGTGCGAACGCTCAGCTCTTCGGCATCCGCGGCCGCGGCGCCCTCACGTCCGGCTATTGCGCTGACCTGGTGCTGTTTGACCCGGCCACGGTCGGCCGCGGCGCGAAGCAGCGCGTGTTCGATCTGCCCGGCGGGCATCCGCGCCTGACCACGCCGCCGATCGGCGTGCATGGAGTCTGGGTCAACGGCGTGCGAAACCTGGAATCGCTGCCGGGACGGGTGCTGCGCGAATTTTCCACGTAGGGTGGGCCAACGGCCCACCGTACCGGCCAACGGCCCACCGTACCGGCCAACGGCCCACCGTACCGGCCAACGGCCCACCGTACCGGCCAACGGCCCACCGTACCGTCGCCGCCGGGCGACGCTTGGGCTTGCAGTCGGAAGGTCAATCCTTTGTTTCCAATGGAGTTCATAACAGGCACGAAGGATGCGTGGGAGATGTTCCTGCAACCAACCCACCGGGAGACCGCCATGTTCCAGAAAGACACTCTGTTCCGCCGCAACGAATCGTTCTTCCGCTCGCCTACCCCGCTGCCGCCGGCGGCCACGCCTGCGACTCCAGACGCAACGACGGCGACGGCAGAGCCGGCCAAGCCGGTGGACAAGTCCGACGAGCGCAAGGAAGCCAAGCTTATCGTCGGCCCCGACATCAAGATGAAGGGTGTCGAGATCGCCGACTGCGACACGCTGGTGGTCGAGGGCCGCATCGAGGCGACGCTCGACTCGCGCGTGCTGCAGATCGCCCAGAGCGGCACGTTTTGCGGCACCGTCGCGGTCGACACTGCGGAGATCCACGGCCGGCTGGAAGGCGAGCTCACGGTGAGGAAGCAGTTGGTGCTCCACGCCACCGCCAAGGTGTCCGGCAAGATCCGCTACGCCAAGATCAAGGTCGAGGAAGGCGCCGAGCTCTCCGGCGAGATCAGCATGCTGGAACGCGGCCCGCAGGGGATCCTGGTCAAACGAACCGGAACGTAACCGCGGGTACTTGACGCGGGTTCGCGGGCGCGCAACAGTGCCCGCATGAGCGAACCCGCCGACTGGGCCTTCCCCGCCGGGCTGCGGCCGCGGCCGGAAGACTGGCGCTTCGACCTCGATGCGGCGCTTGCCTCGATTGTGGCGGTGCGCGCCGAGATTCCCGAGGACGCCTACACCGCGCAGATCCTCGGCACCGAGCGCGCCGGCAACGGCGTGGTGATCCGCGACGACGGACTGGTGCTGACCATCGGCTACCTGATCACCGAGGCCACTTCGGTCTGGCTCACCACCGGTCGCGGCGCGGTAGTCGCGGGACATCCCCTCGCCTACGACCAGCAGACCGGCTTCGGCCTGGTGCTGCCGCTTGGCAAGCTGGGCGCACCGGCACTGCCGCGCGGCTCCGCGGCCCGCTGCGAGGTCGACGACGACGTGGTGGTCGCGGGCCACGGCGGGCGGGCGCATGCGCTGAAGGCGAACATCTTCGACAAGCGCGAGTTCGCCGGCTACTGGGAGTACGTGCTCGACGAAGCGCTGTTTGCCGCGCCCGCGCATCCGCAATGGGGCGGCTCGGCGCTGATCGGCGCCGACGGCAAGCTGCTGGGCATCGGCTCGCTGCTGGTAGAAGAGAAAGCCGGCGAGCGCGTCGTGCAGGGCAACATGTTCGTGCCGGTGGACCTGCTCGATCCGATCCTCGAGGACCTGGTCACGCGCGGCCGCGCGCAGCGTCCGGCGCGTCCCTGGCTCGGCATGTACACCACCGAAATCGGCGACAAGCTGGTGGTGGCGGGCCTGGCGAACGGCGGGCCGGCGGAGCGCGCAGGGCTCAA
>CAZVZV010000046.1:0-4481 GCA_964631735.1 uncultured Enterobacteriaceae bacterium | reverse complement strand
ATCTTCTTCGATTTTCGCGCGGTGTGCGGCGATGCGACACCCGTTCACCGTCTGCGCGAGTGGCTTTCCGCGGCTGCGCGCGGTAATCAGCGCTTTCTGCATCAAATGGCAAGCAATGCGCTCGGCAACGTGCCGCCGCTTGGCATATTGCGCGACTTCGATGTCGCGCAACATGGTTCAGTCGCCGCCAGCATTGACCTCAAGCTTAACGGTGCCATGCCGTTCGTCGACGCGGCTCGCATACTCAGTCTTGCGACCGATGACACACATACCGGAACGGTAGATCGCCTGCGCGGCGCCGCGCGGGCGCTCGGCATCGGAGGCGCGGAAGCCGAAGCCTGGATCGAGGCGTACCTGTTCATCCAGGCCCTGCGGCTTCGCCGTCATCACTCCCAGATCGAACGGGGCGAGACGCCTGACAACTTCCTCGACCCGAATACCCTCAATGACCTGGATCGGCGGATACTCAAGGAAGCGCTGCACCAGGCGCGCAAGTTGCAGACCCGCATAAGGCTCGATTACCAGCTATGAGGCTCTGGCCATGGGTTCGAGAACACAAGCCGCTGTCCGAGGCAAGCAGTCACGTACTGGAGACCTGGCGCGCCGCTCCTATCCCCGAACTGCGACGTCCGTTGCGCGACGTGAGCTGGATCGTGGTCGACACCGAGAGCAGTGGGCCGGACGCCAGGCACGACCGCCTTCTATCCATCGGGGCTTGTACGGTTTCCGGCGGACACGTGGTCATCGGTAGCGGATTCGAGGCCCTGCTGCGCCAGGAGCAGCCCAGCGCCGCGGATAACATACTGGTTCATCGTATCGGCGGCACGGCGCAGCTTGAGGGCGAGAATCCGGAGTGGGCGCTCGCCGCATTCCTGGATTACGCGCGACGCCATCCGCTGGTGGCGTTCCACGCACGGTTTGACGCCACCTTGCTCGCACGCGCGCTGCGCAACCGGCTGGGACTGCGCTTCAGGGCGTTGTGGGTGGACGCGGCGCATGTTGCCACGGCTCTATTTCCGCAATCGCATGGCGAGACCTGGGGACTCGATCAATGGTTGGCGTATTTCGGTATCGAGAACTATGCGCGCCATGACGCACTTGCCGACGCGTTCAGCACGGCACAATTGTTTCTGGTACTGCTCGAGCGTGCGTCGTCGCAGGGAATCGGCGACGCGCGGGCGCTCATTGGCATGGGGCGCGCCCAGCACGAATTGACGGGCTGGCTGTCCCGTTGAGTCGGGGCGGCTTGCAAAGGCACTTGCGGCCGTTATACTCTGGCCGCAGCCGGTGCAGTGGATGCTACCGGTATGTCCGCGCTTGGGGCCGACCGCCCGCAAATAAACGCAACGCAGCAAATAAGCGTCGTTGGGGGGAAAAACATGGAATTGTCGGAAAAGCATCGCGAGTACTGGCACAGGAACCTGTCGATCACGGCCATTCTGCTGATCATCTGGTTCGTCGTGACCTTTGTCGAAGGCTGGTATGCACGAGAGTTGAATGCGTTCACCATCTTCGGCTTCCCGTTCGGCTTCTACATGTCAGCGCAGGGATCACTGATCGTTTATGTCGTTCTGATCTGGATCTATGCACGTTACATGAATGCGCTTGACGTCGAGTACAACGTGGATGAAGGAGAAGACGAATGAGCCAGCCAGTCATGGGCCATAAGGCGTTCAAAGCCCAGCTCAAGAAGTACTACAGCTTCTATACCGGCGGCTTCATCGCTTTCCTGCTCGCGCTTGCCGCGGCCGAGCAGATGGGCCTGTCGCGAGAGTGGATCGGCTACTGGTTCCTGTTCGCGACCATCGGCCTGTATGCAGGCATCGGCATCATGAGCCGGACCGTCGACGCGGCCGAGTATTACGTCGCCGGACGGCGGGTGCCGGCTTTTTTCAACGGCATGGCAACGGGCGCCGACTGGATGAGCGCAGCCTCCTTCATCGGTATGGCCGGCACGCTGTATCTTTCCGGTTTCGACGGTCTGGCGTTCGTGATGGGATGGACCGGCGGATATTGCCTGGTGGCATTTCTGCTGGCGCCCTACCTGCGCAAGTTCGGCCAGTTCACGATCCCGGACTTCCTCGGCGAACGCTACGGCGGCAATATCATCCGCAGTGTCGGAATTTTCGCTGCGATCCTGTGCTCGTTTACCTATGTGGTGGCGCAGATTTACGGGGTCGGCCTGATCACCAGCCGCTTTACCGGTCTTGAATTCGGGGTTGGAGTGTTCGTCGGTCTCGGCGGCATATTGGTATGTTCGTTCCTCGGCGGGATGCGTGCCGTCACCTGGACGCAGGTTGCGCAATACATCATCCTGATCATCGCCTACCTGACGCCGGTGGTGTGGCTGTCGGTCAAACATACCGGTGTGCCGATTCCGCAGGTGGTGTACGGGCAGGTACTGCAAAAAGTGACCGAGCGCGAAAAGGTTCTGACAAGCGATCCGAAAGAGATCGAGGTTCGCACCATGTTGAAGGCGCGCGCGGATGCAGCCAGTGCCGCGCTCGCGGACCCGGCAGCGGCTTACACCAAAGGCAAGGCCGATCTCGAGCAGAAACTTGGCAGCTTGAAGGCATCGAAGGCGCCGGCCGATCAGATCGTATCAACTGAGAAGGCGATCGAGTCTTATCCCAAGGACGTAGACGCAGCCAAGAGCCAGTGGAACAAGGAAAAGGGCTTGGCTGCGCGTGCTGCGCCGCCGCGTCCGCATGCCCAGCCGTTCCCCGGCAAGGATGAAGCGGCGCAGAATATCGCGCGTAATAACTTCCTCGGTATCGTTTTCTGCATGATGTTCGGCACCGCCGCGCTGCCGCACATCCTGATGCGCTATTACACAACGCCCAGTGTCCGGCAGGCGCGCCAATCGGTGTTCTGGTCGTTGTTTTTCATCTTCCTGCTCTACTTCACGGCGCCGTCGTTGGCAGTACTGGCCAAGTTCGACGTGTACCACTTCCTGGTGGGCAGTTCGTTCGCGGACTTACCGGCATGGGCGGCCAACTGGGCAAGGGTGGATCCAACACTATTGTCGATTACCGACATCAACAAGGACGGCATCGTGCAGCTCGCGGAAATCGTGCTTGGAACCGATGTCATCGTGCTGGCAACGCCTGAAATCGCCGGCCTGCCGTATGTGGTGTCAGGGCTGGTCGCCGCCGGCGGTCTGGCGGCGGCGCTCTCCACCGCGGACGGTCTGCTTCTTACGATCGCCAACGCGCTGTCACATGACCTGTACTACAAAATGATCGATCCGCATGCGTCGACTGCCCGTCGCGTCTCGGTGTCGAAGGCCCTGTTGGTGGTGGTTGCGCTGGTTGCCGCATTCGTGACCTCGCTCAAACCGGGAGACATTCTGTTCCTGGTCGGTGCCGCATTCTCGCTCGCGGCCTCGGCCTTCTTCCCGGCGCTGGTGCTCGGGGTGTTTTGGCGGCGCGCCAACAAATGGGGTGCAATCGCCGGCATGGTCGTGGGACTGGGCGTGTGCATGTTTTACATGTACACGACATACCCGTTCTTCGGGGGTGTGCCGGCGAATCAGTGGTTCCATATGAACCCGATTTCCGCCGGTGTGTTTGGCGTGCCGATCGGCATCATCACCATCATCGTTGTGAGCATGCTCACCGCTGAGCCGTCGAAGCACGTGCAGGAGCTGGTAGACCACGTGCGTTATCCGCACTTGCGCGGGGACATCGATACCCAGGCAACCTGATTCCTGCTCGCGGCGAGAAAGGGCCCGCGTTCGCGGGCCTTTTTTTCGCCGGGGGGCGATTTGCTAGAATCAGTGAACATGGAACTTCGTCCTTGGTGGCATTGCCAACGTGCGCGCGCGTTTGCGCTGTTCAGGCGCTACGATCAGGCAGAAAGCGAGCTACTCGAAGCGCTGCGGATCGACCGGTCTTACGGTCGTGCCGCCAGCGCACTCGGATACCTTTACGGGACGCTGCGCCGCTACCATCTCGCCGCCGAGCAATTCCGGCTGGCGCTAAGCCTGCAACCTGGCAATTCCGTGCTGCTGTTCGATCTGGGCTACGTGCTTCATCTGCAGAAAGACTATGCACAGGCGATCGAAGCATTTGAACAGGCGCTGCGAATCAACCCGAAGCTCGATCGCGCATGGTACGGGATGGGGCTGGCACTGACATCGCTGGGTCGTCACGAAGAGTCGGTGCAGGCGCTCAAACGCGCGGCGACGCTGCAGCCGATGAACGGTTACGCATGGTACGAGCTCGGCATGGCTTATCACGCGCTCAATAGCCGCGACAAACTCGACGAAGTGATCGCGCACCTGAACAGGTTTGATCCGAAGATGACGCAGCATTTGGTGCGGGCGACCGCCAAGACTGCCGATCAATCGGGGCCGGCCGCAATCCATGCCGCCCCCGACGTGGACGAAAGACGAGGCTGAGCGTGCCGATCGAACTGGTCTTGTTGAGCGGCCTGCGCGCGCTGGTTGAAGTAGCCGGGTTCTTTCTCCTCGGCCAGGG
>CAZVZV010000045.1:0-4592 GCA_964631735.1 uncultured Enterobacteriaceae bacterium | reverse complement strand
GCGCCCCAGGCGCCCTGCATCTTGATCACGATCGGCGACTGGGACTTCGCGATCATCGGGAAGCCGAGCGTCGCCGCGCCGGCAGTGGCTGCAGCGGCGCCGGTCAGAAATTTGCGGCGCGAAGCCTCGGGTTTGACTTGTTCCTTGCTCATCTTGGGTCTCCTCTTTCGGTGTGGTTCGAGCGCGGGGCTCGGGTCCCGTTCGTTCGTGAAGTTGCGCGGCCATTCTAACCCCCGACAAATGGCCACCGCAAGACAACTTCACGATGTGAAATGGCACTCTTGACCGCGGTCAAGCGGCCACATATTGCACTGCGGGACACGGAAGTTCCGAGAGCGGTTTGCCGCGCTTGTCGGTCGGGTGCCAGCCGGAGACCGCGAGCATGAAAAAGAAGCCGATCACGTAGGCGAGCGTCACGTGCCAGCCGCCGGCCAGCCAGCGCCCCACCGATTTCGCTTCCGGGTACATGTTGGAGAGCGCGACGCCCGCCGAGGATCCGAACCAGATCATCGAGCCGCCGAAGCCCACGGTGTAGGCGAGCATGCCCCAGTCGTAGCCGCCCTGCTTCAGTGCAAGCGCCGTGAGCGGGATGTTGTCGAACACCGCAGAGATAAAACCAAGGCCGAACGCGCTCTGCCAGCTTGCCGGTGGCAGCTTCTCCACCGGCATCATCGAGGCGATGGTCACCAGCGAAAGCAGGAACATCGTGCCCTTGAAGGCCTCGGGCAGCAGCTTCCAGTCCGGCTTGCGCAAGGGCGTCGTGAGCAGGATCGCGACCCAGACCGACGCACCGATCACCGGAAAGTGGTCGAGCAGCGCGGGAAACTGGAGGTTGCAGATCACGTTGGAGAGGATCGCGCTGACCAGGATGAAGGCGACGATGCCGACGCGCGTCCAATCCACGCTGATCCCCGGCGGTGCGTCCTTGCTGATCGGGGAATACGCGTGCTGCTGGCGCGCCGCAAAGAACCCGACCACCACGAGCGCCAAACCGGCGGCGATGTAGGCGTCGACTACCGCCAGCGGGCTCACGCCGTCGATCCACATCATGGTCGTCGTCGTGTCGCCGACCACACTGCCCGCCCCGCCGGCGTTCGAGGCGGCGACGATCGCGGCGAGGTAGCCGATGTGCACCTTGCGGCGGAACACCACGCCCGCCATCGTGCCGCCGATCAGCGCCGCCGCGATGTTGTCCAGGAACGAAGAGAGCACGAAGACGATCACCAGCAGCAGGAAGCCGCCCTTCCAGTCGTCGGGCAGGAACTTCGGCAGCTCGGCAGGGATGTTCGATTCCTCGAAGTGCTTGGACAGCAGCGCAAACCCGAGCAGCAGGCCAAGCAGATTGGCGAGGATGACCCACTCGTGCAGCAGATGCGTGCCGAGTCCTGCGATCCCGGGACCGGTCTTGAATCCCGTGAAGCCGAGCTTGTACAGCGTGATCACGGCGAGGCCGATGAGGGCCACCCACAGCACATGGCGGTGGAACAGCGCCACGCCAGCGAGCGTCAGGCCAAACAGCACGAAGTCCATCGGCACGCCGAACTCCAGCGCCACGCCGCCGAGGATCAGCGCCCCGACGAAGAGCCCGCGCTCGTTCGCGAGCAGGCGCAGCGCCGCACTTCTCATGCTTTCAGCGCCGCCAGTACTTCATCCAGCATCTTCTTCGCGTCGCCGAACAGCATGCGGTTATTGTCCTTGTAGAAGAGCGGATTGTCGACGCCGGCGTAGCCGGAGGCCATGCTGCGCTTCATCACGATCGAGGTCTTGGCCTTCCACACTTCCAGCACCGGCATGCCGGCGATCGGGCTCGCCGGGTCCTCCTGGGCGGACGGATTGACGATGTCGTTGGCGCCGATCACCATGGCGACGTCGGTCTGCGGAAAGTCCACGTTGAGTTCGTCCATCTCCAGCACGATGTCGTAGGGCACCCGGGCCTCGGCCAGCAGCACGTTCATGTGGCCCGGCATGCGGCCGGCAACCGGGTGGATGCCGAAGCGCACATTGACGCCCTTCTCGCGCAGGTGCCTGGTGATTTCGTACACCGCGTGCTGTGCCTGCGCCACGGCCATGCCGTAGCCCGGCACGATGATCACGTTCTTTGCTTCGCGCAGCAGTTCCGCGGTCTCTGCGGCAAGAATCGGGACGACTTCGCCCGCCGGTTGCGCACCGCCGGCAGCCGCCGGGACACCGCCCTCGGTGCCAAAGCCGCCCGCGATCACGGCGAGGAAGTGACGGTTCATCGCCCGGCACATGATGTAGGAGAGGATGGCGCCGCTCGAACCGACCAGCGCGCCGGTCACGATCAGCAGGTCGTTGGACAGCATGAAGCCGGTGGCCGCCGCCGCCCAGCCGGAGTAGCTGTTCAGCATCGAAATCACCACCGGCATGTCGGCGCCGCCGATCGCCATCAACATGTGGATGCCGAAGAGCAGCGCGATCACGCTCATCACCACGAGCGGCGTCATGCCCTCGGCCACGGTATGGCTGTTGACGAAGCGCCAGCCGAACCAGATCACCACGAACAGTCCGATCAGATTGAGCCAGTGGCGTCCCGGCAGCAGCAGCGGCTTGCCGCTGATCTTCGCGGAGAGCTTGCCGAAAGCGATCACCGAACCCGAGAAGGTCACGGCACCGATCAGGATGCCGAGATAGATCTCCACTTCGTGGATGGTCTTTTCGGCGCCTTTGAACGTCCCCGCCGCCGCCGGATCGATGTAGTTGGCGAAGCCCACCAGCATGGCCGCGAGACCGACCAGGCTGTGCATCAGCGCCACCAGCTCGGGCATTTGCGTCATTCTCACCACGCGCGAGGCGTAGATGCCGATGCTGCCGCCGATCAGCATCGCGCCGACCAGCCACGGAATTCCTGCCGCCGTGACGTTCGGCCCGAAGACGGTCGCCAGAACGGCGATGGTCATGCCGATGATGCCGTACAGGTTGCCGCGCCGCGAGGTCTCCGGGTTGGACAGGCCCCCGAGGCTGAGGATGAAAAGTATCGCCGCTCCGATATAGGAGACCGTTGCCAGAGTCGCAGACATGGGTCGTCTCCCCTACTTGCGGAACATTTCCAGCATGCGCTGGGTAACCGCGAACCCGCCGAACATGTTGATCGAGGTGAGTGCGACTCCCACCACCGCGAGCCCGAGGATCCAGGCCTCAGGCCGCTCGCCCCCTCCCAGGATCGGCGGCGCGACCTGCACCAGCGCACCGATGGCGATGATGCTGCTGATCGCGTTGGTAACGCTCATCAGCGGCGTGTGCAGCGCAGGCGTGACATTCCACACCACCATGTAGCCCACGAAGCAAGCCAGCACGAACACCGTGAAGTGGTTGAGGAAGGCTGTCGGCGCGTTGGCACCGATGAACCAGAACAGCACCGCAGCAACCACGAACATGATTGTCATCGACTTTGCCGAGGCCGGCGCGCCGTGGCCGTGGCCCTTCCTGGCCGCGGGCACTGGCGCTGCCGGCTTGGCGGCCACCGGCGGAGCGGCTGACAGCTTTGGCGCCGGCGGCGGCCAGGTGATGTTGCCTTCCTTCACCACCGTGGTGCCGCGGAGCACCTCGTCTTCCATGTTGACGTTGATGATGCCGTCCTTGGTCTTGCACAGCTCCTCGGCCAGCCGGAACAGGTTGGTGGCATACAACGTGCTCGACTGCTTGGACAGCCGGCTCGGGAGATCGCTGTAGCCGATGATGGTCACGCCGTGCGCCACGGTCACCTGGTGCGGCACGGTCAGCTCGCAGTTGCCACCCTGCTCCGCGGCCATGTCGACGATGATGCTGCCGGGTTTCATCGACCCGACCATGTCGGCGGTGATCAGCTTGGGGGCAGGCTTGCCGGGGATCAGCGCGGTAGTGATGATGATGTCCACTTCCCTCGCCTGCTTGGCAAACACCGCCGCCTGGGCTTTCAGGAACCCTTCGCTCATCACCTTGGCATAACCGCCGACGCCGGTGCCTTCTTCCTGATAGTCCACGGTAACGAACTCGCCGCCCATGGACTTGACCTGGTCACCGACCTCGGGACGCGTGTCGTTGGCGCGCACGATCGCCCCAAGGCCCGCGGCCGTGCCGATCGCAGCGAGACCCGCGACGCCTGCGCCGATGACGAAAACCTTGGCCGGCGGCACCTTGCCCGCAGCCGTAATCTGGCCGGTGAAGAAGCGGCCGAAGTGATGCGCCGCCTCGATGACGGCGCGATAGCCTGCAATGTTGGCCATCGAGGACAGCGCGTCCAGCTTCTGCGCGCGCGAGATGCGCGGCACGCTGTCCATCGCCAGCACGGTGGCCTTCTTCGCCGCGAGCTGTTTCAGCAGGTCGGAGTTCTGCGCCGGCCAGACGAAACTGACCAGCGTGCCGCCTTGGCGCAGCAGGCCAATTTCTTCCGCGCTCGGCCCGCGCACCTTGAAGACGATGTCGGACGCGGACCACAACTTGGCCGCCCCGTCGACGATTTCGGCGCCCGCGGCGCGGTACACCTCGTCGCTGAAATTCGCCGCCTCGCCGGCGCCGGACTGCACCGCGACCTTGAAGCCGAGCTTGATGAGTTTTTCGACCACCTCGGGAACGGTGGCGACGCGCTTCTCGCC
>CAZVZV010000044.1:0-5308 GCA_964631735.1 uncultured Enterobacteriaceae bacterium | reverse complement strand
AATCCCTGCGCAGGCGCGGCCTGATCCGGGCCGCTTATCTCGCGTTGCAGAATCAAACTACGGCAGTGATCCCTGAAGTACACTTTCCCTCACGGCGGAGGTCACCATGAAGCGCAGATCGTTCCTGTTTGCGGCAGCGGGCATCAGTTGGCTGGGTTCCAGCGCCTGGGCAGCGCCCACGCTCAAGGTCGGCAACCGCGACGTGTTCGTGGTGGTCGACGTGCAGAACTGCTTCACGCCGGGCGGCTCGCTCGCGGTGAAGGAAGGCGATGTGATCGTCCCCCTGATCAACCGCATCGCGAAGCAGTTCAAGCATGTGGTGATCACGCAGGACTGGCACACGGCCGACCACATTTCGTTTGCCTCGCAGCATGCGGGCAAGAAGCCCTTCGACATGGTGAAGCTCGCCTATGGCAACCAGGTACTGTGGCCGGACCACTGCGTGCAGGGCACCGACGGCGCGGCGCTGCACAAGGACCTCAGCATCCCGCACGCCGAGCTCATCATCCGCAAAGGCTACCGGCGCGAAGTGGACAGCTATTCCGCCTTCCTCGAAGCCGACCAGAAGACCCAGACCGGCCTTGGCGGCTACCTCAAGCAGCGGGGCCTGAAGCGCGTGTACTTCGCCGGCCTGGCGACCGATTTCTGCGTCGGCTGGAGCGCGCTCGATGCGCGCAAGCAGGGCTTCGACGCGCTGGTGATCGAAGACGCCTGCCGCGGCATCGACGTACAGGGTTCGCTCGCCAAGGCCTGGGCGGCGATGCAGGTAGCAGGCGTGAAGCGCATTCAATCCACCGACGTGATCTAGGGGAGTCGCAATGAAGCTCAGACTGGCATTGGCAATGGCAACGGCGCTCGCCGCGTCCGGCGCGCAGGCGCAGACCATCAAGATCGGCGAACTGAACAGCTACAAGGTGTTTCCCGCCTTCCTGGAGCCTTACAAGAAGGGCTGGGAGCTGGCCCTCGATGAAATCAACAAGGCGGGTGGCGCCAACGGCCGCAAGCTGGAAGTGGTGTCCCGCGACGACAACGGCAACCCGGGGGACGCAGTGCGCGTGGCGGAAGAGCTGTTGTCGCGCGAGAACGCCAGCGTGCTGATGGGCACCTTCGCCTCGCACATCGGCCTGGCGGTGTCCAACCTCGCCAATCAGAGGAAGGTGGTATTCATCGCCGCCGAGCCGCTCACCGACAAGATCGTATGGGAGAACGGCAACCGCTACACCTTCCGCCTGCGCCCCTCGACTTACATGCAGGTGGCGATGCTGGTGCCGGAAGCCGCCAAGCTCAAGAAGGTACGCTGGGCCATCGTCTACCCGAACTACGAGTACGGGCAGTCGGCCACCGCCTCGTTCAAGAAGCTGCTGGCGAAGGCGCAGCCCGGCGCGCAATTTGTCGCCGAGCAGGCGCCGGCGCTCGGCAAGATCGAGGCTGGCTCGGTGGTGCAGGCATTGATGGATGCCAAGCCCGACGCAATCTTCTCGTCGCTGTTCGGCGCCGACCTGCAGAAGTTCGTGCGCGAGGGCAATACGCGCGGCCTGTTCAAGAACATGACCGTGTTCAACCTTCTCGCCGGCGAGCCAGAGTACCTGGATCCGCTGAAGGACGAGACGCCGGAAGGCTGGTGGGTGACGGGCTACCCGTGGGCCGAGATCAAGACGCCGGCGCACCAGAAATTCCTCGCCGCCTACCAGGCGAAGTGGAAGGACTACCCGCGCCTCGGCTCGGTCGTGGGCTACTCGACCATGTACACGGTCGCCAACGCCATCAGGAAGGCCGGCGGCACCGACACCGAGAAGCTGATCGCGGCGCTGAAAGGCCTGGAGATGGACACACCGATCGGGCCGATCGTGTACCGCGCGGTGGACCACCAGTCCACCATGGGCGCCTACGTCGGCCAGCTGGCGCAGAAGAAAGGCGTCGGCGTGATGGTCAACTGGCGCTTCGCCGACGGCGCGAATTTCCTGCCGCCGTACGAGGAAGTGCGGGCGATGCGTAAAGACTGACCAAAAAAGGGGTCAGACCCCTTTTTTTATTTCTTCCTCCTCCATCCTCATCCAGTTCCTGAACGGCCTGGCCAGCGCCTCGTCGCTGTTCCTGGTCGCCGCCGGACTGTCGCTGATCTTCGGCGTGACGCGCATCGTCAATTTTGCGCACGGGTCCCTGTTCATGCTGGGGATGTACCTGGCGGTGGCGCTCGCGCCGCAGCTGGGTTTCTGGCTGAGCGTGCCGCTTGCCGCCCTCGCCGTCGCCGCCTTCGGCGCGCTGGTGGAAGCATTGCTGCTGCGCCGGCTCTACGGTGCGCCGGAACTCCTGCAGTTGCTCGCCACCTTCGCGCTGGTGCTGGTGATCAAGGATTTCACGCTGTGGGCCTGGGGGCCGGAGGACATCCTCGGACCGAGGGCGCCGGGGTTTGCCGGTGCCGTGGGCATCGCCGGCCAGCAATTCCCCGAATACGACCTGTTCCTCATCGCCTTCGGCCCGCTGGTGCTCGGCGTGCTTTGGTTCCTGCTCACGCGCACGCGCTGGGGGACTCTCGTGCGCGCGGCCACCCAGGATCGCGAGATGGCGGGCGCGCTGGGCGTGAACCAGCGCTGGCTGTTTACCAGCGTGTTTGCCCTTGGCGCGCTGCTCGCCGGCCTGGGCGGCGCGGTGCAGACGCCGCGCGAACCGGCGACGCTCGCCATCGACCTGCAGATCATCTCCGACGCCTTTGTGGTGGTAGTGGTCGGAGGCCTGGGCTCGATCCCAGGCGCCTTCCTCGCCGCGCTGCTGATCGCGGAGATCAAGTCCTTCTGCATCGGCCTGGGCTATTCGAAAATCACGCTGGTGGTGGAGTTCATCGTCATGGCGGTGGTGCTGGTGCTGCGGCCATGGGGATTGCTCGGCAGGATGCCGGCGCAAGCTCGCGGCGCCGGAGCGCTCGAACCGCCGTTGCTGCTGCCTTCGCGCGGGCTCCTTGCCGGCCTCGCCGCGCTCGCGTTCGGCCTGGCGCTGGTGCCGACCGTTCAGACTGGCTATACGCTGGTTCTGCTCACCGACATGCTGCTGTTTGCGCTGTTCGCGGTCAGCCTGCACTTCATCATGGGGCCGGGCGGCTTGCACTCCTTCGGCCACGCAGCCTACTTCGGCCTCGGCGCGTACGGCGCGGGGCTGCTGGTGCACAAGGGCGGCGTGCCGATGGAAGCCGCGCTGCTGGCCGCGCCGTGGCTCGCCGCGCTGGGCGCCCTGGTGTTCGGCTGGTTTTGCGTGCGGCTCTCGGGCGTCTACCTGGCCATGCTCACTTTGGCATTTGCGCAGATCGCCTGGTCGGTGATCTTCCAGTGGGACGCATTCACCGGCGGCTCGAATGGTCTCGTCGGCATCTGGCCAGCAGCCTGGCTGTCGAGCAAGACAGCCTACTACTACCTCACTCTCGTCGCCTGCGCAGGCGGCATCGCGCTGCTATGGCGCGTGCTCTACGCGCCGTTCGGTTACGCGGTGCGGGCCGGCCGCGATTCGCCGCTGCGGGCGGACGCCATCGGCATCGACGTGCGCGCGTGGCAGTGGGCGGCGTTCACCTTCGCCGGGCTGTTTGCCGGGCTGGCCGGCGCCTTGTTCGCCTTTTCCAAGGGCTCCATTTCCCCCGAGGCGCTGTCGGTGACGCGTTCGGTCGACGGCCTCGTCATGGTGCTGCTCGGCGGCATCCAGACGCTCACCGGCCCGGTATGGGGCGCAGTGCTGTTCACCTGGCTGCAGGACACCGTAGCACGCGGCATCGATTACTGGCGCGCGGTGATCGGCGGCGTGATCCTGCTGCTGGTGCTCGTGTTCCCGCAAGGCGTCACCGGATTCCTGCGTGAGAGGTTTACCCGGTGACGGTTCTCGCGGTGCGGGACCTGTCGAAGGCCTACGGCGGTGTGCAGGCCGTCAGCAAGGTCAGCTTCTCGGTGGCGGCGGGCGAATTGCTGGCGATGATCGGGCCCAACGGCGCCGGCAAGACCACCTGCTTCAATATGCTGAACGGCCAGGTGGCGCCCGATGCCGGCCGCATCGAATTCGAAGGCCGCAGCCTGGCGGGTCTCGCGCCACGGGAGATCTGGCGCCTGGGCGTGGGGCGCACCTTCCAGATTACCGCCACCTTCGGCTCGATGTCGGTGCGCGAGAACGTGCAGATGGCCCTGCTGTCGCACCACCGTCGCCTGTGGTCGCTGACGGTGCTGGCCACGCGCTGTTTCGTGGACCAGGCGAATGGGCTACTGGCGCGGGTTGGGATGCTGGAGCAGGCCGAGCGCCCCTGCGCAGTGCTCGCCTATGGCGACCTCAAGCGCGTGGAACTGGCGGTCGCTCTCGCCAACCAGCCTCGCTTGCTGCTGATGGACGAACCCACAGCCGGCATGGCGCCGCAAGAGAGGAACGAGCTGATGCAGCTCGCCGCGGAACTTGCGCGCAGCGGCCGCATCGCGGTGCTGTTCACCGAGCACGACATGGACGTAGTGTTCACGCATGCCGACCGCGTGATCGTTCTTTCCGGCGGCGAACTCATCGCCGAGGGCCGGCCCGAAACGGTACGCGCCGATGCGCGCGTGCGCGAGGTTTACCTGGGAACAGGGCATGCTTGAAGTCACGGGGCTGAACGCCGCCTACGGCCGCGCGAAGATCCTATTCGACCTCGAGCTGCAGGCGCGCGCCGGCGAGGTGTCCGTGCTCCTGGGCAGGAACGGCGCGGGCAAGTCCACCACGCTGAGGTCGATCATGGGCCTGTTGCGGCCGCAGGCCGGTGAAATCCGCTTCGATGGCCGAAGGATCGACCGCCTGCAGCCCTATCAGGTGGCGCGGCTCGGCCTGGGTTACGTGCCGGAGGACCGGCGCATCTTCACCGACCTGTCGGTGGCGGAGAACCTGGAAGTGGGCCGCCAGCCGCCGCGCGAGGGCGCGCCGCGCTGGACCCTGGCCAAGGTGTTCGAGCTGTTTCCCAACCTGGGACGCATGCAGGACCGGCTGGGCGGCCGCATGTCCGGCGGCGAGCAGCAGATGCTGACCATCGCGCGCACGCTGATGGGCAACCCGCGCGCGATCCTGCTGGACGAGCCCTCTGAAGGGCTCGCGCCGGTGATCGTCGCGCAGATGGCGCGCACCATCCGCGAACTGAAGACCCAGGGCATGACCGTGCTTCTGTGCGAACAGAACCTGCACTTCGCGCGCCAGGTCGCCGATCGCGCCTACGTCATCGAAAAGGGTCACGTGCGCCGCTCGGGCAGCATGGATGAGATCCAGCAGGAGTACCTGCAGGTATGAGCTGGATCGCGGGCATCGACGTCGGCGGCACCTT
>CAZVZV010000043.1:0-11181 GCA_964631735.1 uncultured Enterobacteriaceae bacterium | reverse complement strand
GATTGCGCGCCGGTGGAGGTCTCCGCATGCACGAAAGCCACCACGTCCACGCCCTTGTTTTTCTTCAGCGCGTCCTCGACCTTCTGCGGGTCCACCGGCTCGCCCCATTTGTCCTCGACCACGATGGGCGTGCCGCCGCAGCGGATCACGTTCTCCAGCATCCTGCCGCCGAACACGCCGTTCTGGCACACGACCACCTTGTCGCCCGGCGCCACCATGTTGACGAAGCAGAATTCCATCCCCACCGAGCCCGGACCGGACAGCGGGAAAGTGAGCGGGTTCTTCGTCTGGTAGACATAGCGCAACAGCGATTTGAGCTCTTCCATCATCTCGACGAACACCGGGTCGAGGTAGCCAATCGCCGGCTGGCTCATGGTGGTGAGCACGCGCGGATGAATCTCCGTCGGGCCCGGGCCCATCAGCGTGCGCTGCGGCGGATGAAAGGATGTAATGCGCTTGGCGGGGGCGTACTGGGTCATGGCTTGGATCTCCGGGGAAATGCCGAACGGCGCGTCGTCCGGGCGCGATTTCACGCGCACCGGGTTCTTGGCGCTCGCTTCATTGACGATATCGGCCGCGTTGACGCGGCCCTGGGTGACGCGCTCGACCTCGCCGGCCCAGCGCGCCGGCACGTAGCCGGTCTTCACCCAGTTGTGCACCACCGCGCGGTCGAGCTGAAACGCGCGCGCCACGTCGGCTTGACTGCCAAAGATCGCGACCAACTGCTCCGCGCAATTCATGGTGCGCGGAGTCTAGACTGTCAAACTTACTTTGACAAGCGGGGCTTTTTGGAGCAGCGCAATCCGTTCATTCGCCGCAGAAAGCGCATGAGCTAGGATTGCGACGAGCCGGATTCCGGCTCATTCCTAAGGGAGACCATCGTGAATAGGACAGGACTCGCTGCCGTCGCCGTAGGTGCTGCATTGGCCTGCGGCGCCGCGCAGGCCCAGCAGCAGACATGCTTCCCCTCGAAGTTCGGTCCCAAGGACCAGGCCGGCAACGCCAACTACATCACCCCCGAGAAGACGCTGCAGGCGGTGAAAACCGTTACGCGCGGCAAGGCCTACCGGCTCGGCATCGAAACCAACAAGGACACGCCGGCGTTCCCGCCGCGCACCTTCTCCATCTCGATCGTCCAGCCGGGTCAGACCGGCGGCTCTTCGCTCGGGCCGACGAAGACCACCTACAACGACGACATCATCATGGGCTGGGTGGGCATCGGCTCGCAGCTAGACGGCCTCGGGCACATCGGCATCGACAACGTCTACTACAACTGCAACAAGGCGCAGGACTTCGCGCAGGCCGGCGGCCTCACCAAGCTCGGCATCGAGCACTTCCCTGCGTTCGCCACGCGCGGCATCCTGCTCGACATGGCGGGCTACTTGAACACCGACATCGTCAAGGAAGGCACGCCCTTCAACCGCGCCGAGATCGAAGGCGCGATGAAACGCCAGGGGGTGAAGAGCATCGACAAGGGCGACGTCGTGTTGTTCTACACCGGCTGGACCAAGCTGATCGGCAAGGACAACAAGCGCTACGGCTCGGCGGAGCCCGGCCTGGGCGTCGGCGGTGCAAAGTTCCTTGCGGAGCGCGGAGTAGCGGCGGTGGGCGCGGACACCTGGGGCCTGGAAGTGATTCCCTTCGAGCCGAACCAGGGCGTGTTCGAAGTGCACCAGATCCTGCTGCCGATGAACGGAATCTACATCCTGGAGAACATGGACACCGAGGAGATGGTGAAGGACAAGGCCTGGGAGTTCCTGTTCACGCTCGGGCCCTCGCGCATCACGGGCGCCGTGCAGGCGATCATCAACCCGATCGCCATCAAGTAGCGCCGAGCCTGCCCAGAAGCGGCAGCTTGATCGCCGGCGGCCAGGGATCCAGGCCGAAGGTCAGCCCGAGCAGGTTGATTTCCAGCCCCTCCACGGTGCTCACTGTTACGCCCAGCACCCCGGCCACCGACAGCTGGAGCCCGCTGCCGCTCGGCGCCGCAGCGATCACGCTCGAGCCGAGGTAGTCCTTGCCGATCGCAGTCGGCGGCAAGTCTGCGCGCAACTCTGGAACTGCGCGCGTGATCCACGCTGTAAACGTGTTGGAGTTCGGCCCCGGCCAAGCGCTGTACTCGCCGGGGTAAGGGTAGCTGCGCGCCGCCTGGTCGATGCGCGGGATCAACGCGGCGGCTTCCGCGCCGCGCTTGTCCGCCAGCAGCTCCGGCACATTGCCGAACCAGCGCGCGTCCGCGGCGCGCTCGGCGATCGACACCGCGGTGTCGTCCCAGCGCAGCTTCCAGCCGATGACTTCGTATACGGTGTATGCCTTCGCGCGCGCAGGCTTCACGGCCACCCAGGTATGCACTGCGAACACGCCGCGCCAGCCGAAAGTGCGCGCGGCGTAGACCTGCACCACCGCTTCGGGATGGAGCGCGGGATCGGGCGCGAGGCCTGCCGGCTCTCGGCTCGCGCTGCGCCAGTCGCTGTTCGCCCGCGTGGTGGCCGCCGCAGCGATCGCCACGGCGCAGGCGAGCAGGCCGAAACCCAGGACGCGCCCGCGCTTCAGGCCTGGTCCTTCGCTTCGCGCCAGATATCGAGCTTTTCCTGGATCACGCGGTCCGAGTAGATGAACAGCACCGCATCTGCCGAGGCCTGGTGCGTGTGCGCCATCCAGCTCGGCGCGACGAAGATGTCGTGCTTGCCCCAGTCGAAGGTCTCACCGCCGATGGTGGAGCGGCCGCGGCCCTCCACCACGGTGAACACCGCGCTGTCGGTCGAGCGATAAGGCGCCGACTCGAAACCCTTCGGCATCAGCTGCATCCAGGTGGACATGGTGGGCATCGCCCAGCCGCCATTCACCGGGTTGATGAACTTCATCTTGTGCGCGTGCCAGGGGTCCGGATCGCGCATGCGCGCAAGCGTATCCAGCGACTCGCGCGACTTGCGATAGGGGTAATTGAAAATCGGCGAGGTCTGCGAGCGGTGCGCGACGTCCACCGGCAGCAGGTTGTTGCCGAACTCGGCCGGCGCCGCGCCTTCGGGGCGCTCGAGTTTGTGCGCCTTGCCGCCCAGGTCCTCGCGAAAGCTCGCCGCCAGCAGGTTGATCACGTGCATGTCCAGGCCATCCAGCCACACCATCGGGCCGCTGCCCTCGTTGCCGTGGTCGTGCCAGGTCCAGGAAGGCGTGATGACGAAATCGCCCGGCTCCATCATCGTGCGCTCGCCCGCCACCGCGGTGAACGCGTCCTTGCCTTCGATGATGAAGCGCAGGGCCGAGGCGACGTGGCGGTGCGCCGGCGCGATCTCGCCCGGCAGGATGATCTGCAGGCCGCCGAACAGGCTCTGCGTGATGCGCGACTGCCCGGCGAGGCCCGGATTCTCCAGCACCATCACTCGCCGCTCGGCTTCCGCCGCACCGATCAGCTCGCAAGCTTCCATCAAGTGCGGGCGCACCTCCGCGTAGCGCCAGAGTGCGGGCAGGCAGCGCGTGGCCGGCTTGTCGGTCACCAGGCCGTGCAGCACGCGCCACAGCGGGGCAAGGTTCTGCTTCTTCGCGCGCTGGTAGAAATCCTTGCGCCCTTCCTCCGCCGCGAGGTTCACGGTGGGCACGATGCCCTCGAGCTCCTGCGCCTGCTGGTTCACGCTCTCGACTGGTTTCATGTCGTCACTCCGGCTTGATGCCGGTCTTGTCGCGCACGCCGCCCCAGCGCGCGATTTCGGCCCGCATGTGCGCCGCGAGCTCACCGGGCGTGCTCTCACTCGGCAGGAACGCGGCATTGATCAACAGCTTGCGTACGTCTTCGCGAGCAAGCGCAGTGCGCAGCGCAGCACGCGTCTTCTCCACGATGGCGGCGGGCGTCTTCGCCGGAAACACCAGCGCGTACCAGGTGGTGACGTCGTAGCCGGGCAGTCCGGCTTCCACCGCCGTGGGCACGTTCGGCAGCCCGGGGAAGCGCGTCGCCGAGGTTACGGCCAGGGCCTGGACCGCCTGTCCCTTGATTTGACCGATGACGGACCCGACGGTTTCCACCAGCAGCTGCGTCTCATTCGAGATCGTGGCTGCCACTGCGTTGGGCGTCCCTTTGTAGGGGACATGCACGACCCTGATTCCCGCGGAATTGAAAAACAATTCGGCAGCGAAGTGCTGCGTGCTGCCGATGCCGACGGAGGCCAGGTTGAGCTTGCCCGGGTTGAGCCGTGCAACGTCGATCAAGCCCTGCAGGCTGCCAAAGCCCGCGCGCGGTCCCGCGAGAATCACCAACGGCATCGTCGCCACCATCGACACCGCCTGGAAATCCTCCACCGGGTGGAACGGCAGCGAGCGGATCATCACCGCCGACACCGCGTGTCCGTTGTTCAGCAGGAAGGCGGTGTAGCCGTCTGGCACGGACTTGGCAACCTGGTTGGCCGCAATCGAGCCGCCCGCCCCGGGCCGGTTCTCGATCACCACCGGCTGGCCGAGCGCCATGCCCATCGCCGGCGCAACGATGCGCGCGAGGATGTCGGTGCCCCCGCCCGCGCCGAAACCGATCAGCATGCGCAGCGGCCGTTGCGGCCAGTCCTGGGCCTGTGCCTGCCCCGCCAGCGCGGCGAGCACAACTGCAGCGAGCCATCTCATGTCTTCAATTCCCGGAAATCGAACAGTTTGCGGTCCAGCAGGTGCGAAGGCACCACGTCGGCGAGCGCATGCAGGATGGATTCTACGCGCCCGGGAAATTGCTTTTCCCACTGGCGCATCTGGTCGCGCACCTGGCGGCGCTGCAGGTGCTCCTGCGAGCCGCACAGGTTGCAGGGGATGATGGGAAAACCCTTCTCCACGGCGTAGGCCGCAAGGTCGTCTTCCTTTACGTAAGCGAGGGGCCGGATCACGATGTGCTTGCCGTCGTCCGACTTGAGCTTGGGCGGCATCGCCTTCAGCTTGCCGCCGAAGTACAGGTTCAGGAAGAAGGTCGCCAGGATATCGTCGCGGTGGTGCCCCAGTGCAATCTTGGTCGCACCGAGCTCCCCCGCCACGCGGTACAGCACGCCGCGGCGCAACCTGGAACACAGGGAACACAGCGTCCTGCCCTCGGGCAGCACGCGCTTGACCACCGAGTAGGTGTCCTGCTCGACGATGCGGAACGGCACGCCCAGCCCGGCAAGGTATTCGGGTAGCACTTGCGCGGGAAATCCCGGCTGCTTCTGGTCCAGGTTGACGGCAAAGAGGTCGAACGACACCGGCGCTTTCTCCCGCAGCGCGAGCAGCACGTCGAGCAGGCCGTAGCTGTCCTTGCCGCCCGAGAGGCACACCATGACTTTGTCGCCCTCCTCGATCATGCGGAAGTCGGCGATCGCCTCGCCCACCTGGCGGCGCAGGCGCTTGGCGAGCTTGTTGGCCTCGAAATCCTCTCGACGCGTGTCGCGATGCAACTTGACGACGTTCATGCTGCTGTCACAGGAAGATGGAGCGCCCGCCGTCCACCGCCAGGACCTGGCCCGTGACGAAAGGCGCGGTACAAAGAAAATGTACCGCCTGCGCAATTTCGTCGGCATTGCCGGTGCGCCTGAGGGGCGTGGTGGCGACGATGCGTTCGCGCTCGCCGGGCTCGAACTGTCCGTCCTCCGGCCAGGCGATGGCGCCCGGCGCCACAGCGTTCACGCGCACCGCGGGCGCTAGCTCGAGCGCGAGCGAGCGCGTCAGCGCGACCAGCCCGGCCTTGGCGAGGCTGTAGACGACATAGCCCTTGAGGGGCCGCTCGGCGTGGATGTCGGCGATGTTGACGATCGCGCCCCCGGCCAGCGCGAGCTGCGGCGCCGCCGCCTGCGCGAGGAACAACGGCGCGCGCAGGTTGGACCCCATCAGCTCCTCCCAGTGGCCGAGCTCGATTTCGCCTACCGCCGTGGGATAGAACGCGGAAGCGTTGTTCACCAGGATGTCGAGCCGCGCGTAGCGCTGCAGCGCGGCTTCCACCAGCGCCTTTGGCGCAACCGGCGCGAGCAGGTCGCCCTTCAACCTCATCGCGCTGCCCGCGCGATCGGCATTGAGCTCCTTCTCCAGTTGCGCTGCTTCGGCGTCGGCGCCGCGGTAGTGCAACACCACGTTCGCGCCGGCGGCATGCAGGCGGCGCGCGATCGCCGCGCCCACGCGCCGCGCCGCGCCCGTCACCAGCGCCACCTTGCTCTCGAGGGATGCGTCCGTCACCGCGGGGATTCTAGGTTAAATTCGCCGCATGCTGCCCGAACCCGAGGCCGAGGCGCTAGCCGCGAGCGGCGCGCTGCTCGGGCGCATGCGCGCCGAGCTGAAGGCCAATGGCAACTGGATCGGTTTCTCGCGCTACATGGAACTCGCGCTGTACGAGCCGGGGCTGGGCTACTACGCGGGCGGTTCGGCCAAGCTCGGCGCGCCGGGGGATTTCGCCACTGCGCCGGAACTAGGCACTTTGTTCGCGCGCACGCTCGCGCGCCAGGTCGCGGAGCTGCTGCAGCCCGGCGAAGCGATCCTCGAGTTCGGCGCCGGCAGCGGGGCGCTGGCCGAGGCGCTGATCGGCGCACTCGCTCCCGGGATCTACCTCATCCTCGAGACCAGCGCCGAGCTGCGCGCGCGGCAGGAGGCGCGTCTGGGCAAGCGCGTACGCTGGATCGAACGCTTGCCGGAGCGTTTCCGCGGCGTGATGCTGGCAAACGAAGTCGCCGACGCCATGCCGGTGCACGCGCTGGCCTGGCGTGCCAACGGCATCATGGAGCGCGGCGTGAGCGACGGACTCGCCTGGGCCGAGCGCCCCGCCTCGGGCGAGCTGCTCGCGGCGGCGCGCCGCCTCGAAGTGCCGGTGCCTTACGAGAGCGAGATCGGGCTGGTGGGCCGCGCGTGGATGAAACTCCTCGCTGCGCGCCTCGAGCGCGGCGCGCTCCTGGTCATCGACTACGGGTTTCCGCAGCGCGAGTACTACCATCCGCAGCGCACGATGGGCACGCTGATGTGCCACTACCGGCATCGCGCGCACGGCGACGTGTTCTTCCACCCCGGGCTGCAGGACATCACCGCGCACGTTGATTTCAGCGCGCTCGCCCAGGCGGCACGCGAGGCCGGCCTGGAAGTATTGGGCTACGCCAGCCAGGCGCAGTTCCTCGTCAACTGCGGCGTCACGCAGGTGCTGGAGCGCGAGGATGCGGCGGATGCCGCGCGCTACGCGCCGCGCGCCGCAGAGGCGCAAAAGCTGCTTTCTCCCGCGGAGATGGGGGAATTGTTCAAAGTGCTGGCGGTGGGGCGCGGCGTGCAGCGGCCGCTGCTCGGTTTTGCGCAGGGCGACCGATCGCATACCCTCTAGCCCCATGCGCTGCGTCGCCGTCCTCCTTCTGCTTCTGCCGTCCCTTGCGCTCGCCGACGAAATAGCGGAAGCGAAGAAGCGCTGGCTGGAGAGCCCGCACGGGCCACTGCTCGAGCGCATCCTGCCGCCGAGTTTCGAGGCGCGCCAACTGCCGGAGCCGAAATCGCGCGGCGCGCGGCTCACCCTCCAGTACTGCGTGCAATGCCACAACCTGCCCAACCCTGCGATGCATCACGCCGCCAAGTGGCGCGGCATCGTCGAGCGCATGCTGCCGAGGATGGAAGGCAAGGGGAACATGGGCAAGCTGATGGCGGACATGATGGTGGGCGTGCAAGCGCCGAGCCCGGACGAGGTGAAGGCCATCGTCTCCTACCTGCGCAAGCACGCGCAAAGACCGCTCGACCCGAATAAATACCCCGAAACTTTCACCGCAGCAGGCGAACCGTTCCGCGTCGCCTGCAACCAGTGCCACGTGCTGCCCGACCCGCAACGCTACACCGCGAAGCAATGGCCCGAAGTGGTGGCACGCATGCAGGAGAACATGGAATGGATGAACCGGGTAGTCGGCACCAAGCCGGTTCCCGGCGAACCGCAGCTCCGCATCGAGGACATCAACGCTTTTCTCGCGAGGTTCGCAAGAAAAGCGGACTGACTTACTGCGGCGGAGTCGGCACCGCCATGCCGCGCGCGACTGCCGGCCGCGCAGCGATGGTGTCGTACCAGCGCTTTACCGCAGGAAAGTCGTTCAAATCCACCTTGTGCCACTCGTGGCGCGCCACCCAGGGAAAGGTGGCGATGTCGGCGATCGAATACTCATCCGCCAGGTACGCCGCTTCCTTCAGCCGCGTCTCCAGCACGCCGTAGAGGCGCCGCGTCTCCTCGGTGTAGCGCTTGATGGCGTAGGGCACCTGCTCCTTGGCGTTGCGAATGAAATGGTGCGCCTGCCCGAACATCGGCCCCACGCCGCCCATCTGGAACATCAGCCACTGCAGCGCGATGTATTTGCCGCGCGTATCCTGAGGCAGGAACTTTCCCACCTTGTACGAGAGATAAATCAGGATGGCGCCGGACTCGAAGAGCTTGAGCGGCTTGCCGTCGGGCCCGTCGGGATCGACGATCGCGGGAATGCGGTTGTTCGGACTGATGGCGAGGAACTCGGGCCGGAATTGCTCGCCCTTGCCGATGTTCACCGGGAACACGCGATAGGCCAGAGCGCATTCCTCCAGCATGATGGAGACTTTGCGGCCGTTGGGCGTGCTCCAGGTGTGCAGGTCGATCATGTTTCGATGGCTCGGTGGCGGGACAGGGCGCGCGAGTCTATCCTGTCGGCGCCCATGTTCAAGTGGCTGCTTACCATTGTCCTCGCCCTCGCGGTGTTCGCCGTCGCCACGCCGTGGCTGCAACGTATGGGCGTGGGACGCCTCCCCGGCGACCTGAAGTTCACCGCCCGCGGGCGCGTCTATTTCCTGCCGATCGCCAGCACTCTGATCTTCTGCGCGGTCGCCTGGCTGATCGGACGGCTGATCTAGAGGACTTTCGCGATCGCCTGCCCGCGTGCCGCATCGAGTTGCACGGCGATGTCCTGCGGGAACTGCTTCGCGATGGCGCCGGCGTCCACGGACACTGCTGCGTCGAGGGCTTTTCTCGCCACATCGAGTTTCAGGTCAGGCTGCGCGAGCCGCGCTGCCTGGAGTAATTGCTCGAAGCGATCGCGCCGGCGAATGGCATCGCCGCGCTTGAGCAGATCCAGCAACTGCTGCGGTGTCTGCGCGCTGAGCAAGGGCTTGCATCGGCTTGCCGTTACCGCCAGCTCCCGCTCCTGGTTCGGCGCCCGGATTCGATCGCACAGCGCCTCGATCGGTTCGGGCGCAAGGCCCCATGTCAGCACCGCGAAGCGAACTGCGGACGGCGCGCCCGCCTGCGCCGCGCGCTCCAGCGCGGCGCGCTCCGCCTTCAGCTCGGGCAACAGGCGCGCGGCAAGACCGCAACCCTCCAGCACTTCCAGCATGCGCGCCGGATGCTGCTCCATCAGGCCGCGCGAGAACTCCTGCCACACGCGCTCGGCGACGAGGTGGTCGGCTTCCCCCGAATCCACCATGCGGCGCATCAGCGCCTCGGTCTCCGGCGCAATGCGAAAGCCGAAGCGCGCGACGAATCTCGCCACGCGCAGGATCCTCACCGGGTCTTCCTCGAAGGCGTCGCTCACGTGGCGCAGCACGCCTTCGCGCAGGTCCTTCTCGCCGCCGTAGGGGTCGATCAGGCGCCCGGCCTCGTCCTTGGCCATGGCGTTGATGGTGAGGTCGCGCCGCGCCAGGTCCTGTTCCAGGGTCACGTCGGGCGCGCTGTATACGGTAAAGCCCTTGTAGCCGCGGCCGCTCTTTCTCTCGGTGCGCGCGAGCGCGTACTCCTCGTGCGTCTGCGGGTGCAGGAACACCGGAAAGTCCTTGCCCACCGGGCGGAAACCCTGCCGCGCCATGTCCTCAGGCGTGGCGCCGACCACTACCCAGTCGCGATCCGCCACCGGCAGCCCGAGCAGCTCGTCGCGCACGGCGCCGCCGACGACGAACGCTTTCACCCGTGCTGGTGCGGTGCCATCAGCGCCTGGCGTGGGTGCGCAGCCCCGGGTAGCGCTCGCGCGGACCGGCCGGCGCAAGCCACGACGGGGCCAGGGCTTCCAGCGCCGCGGGCTCGATGCCGAAGGGGAACGGCGTGCTGCAGACGCTCGGCACCTGCATCGAGCGGACGTTATCGCGCGTCATCAGTTTGACCGGCAGCAGTTCCAGCATGCGCGCCTGCGCCATGGACAGCCGCTCGCCCAGGCCGACGATCAGGCGCCTGCGGCCGGTGATAGTGCACACCGTTTCGACGAGCTCCCGCAGCGTGGTCTGCTCGGGGCCACCCAAGTCGTAGTGCCTGCCGTGCGACGCGCGCTCATCCAGCGCGGCGAGGAACGCCCGCACCACGTCGCCGACATACACCGGTTGGAATCGCGCCTGCGGGCACGCCAGGACGATCACCGGAAGGAACTTCGCCAGCAGCGCGAACAGGTTGAGGAACGAATCCTCGGGCCCGAAGATCACCGACGGCCGGAACACCGTGACCGCCAGGTCCTCGGCGGCCAGCACCGCGCGCTCCCCGACGCCCTTTGAGCGCAAATACTCGGAAGGCGCAACCAGCCCGGCGCCTAGTGCGCTCATGTGCAGCAGCCGCTTCACGCCCGCGGCGCGGCAGGCGTTGACCAATGCCTGCGCCAGCTCGACGTGCACCTGCGCGAAATCCGGGCCATAGTCGTTGGGGCCGCGCTGGTCGCGCCGCCCGCGCCGGCTGTGCAGCACGCCAGCGAGGTTGATCACCGTGTCGCGTCCAGCGGCGAGCCGCTCCAGCACTCCCGGCAGGTTGACGTCGTCCTCGATCAACTCGACCGTGGGCAGGAGCAACAGGTGCTTGGCGCGCTCGCGGCGGCGCGTGGCGACGGTGACGCGGCAGCCGCGTGCTGCAAGCGCCGCAACCAGGTGCCGGCCGACAAAGCCGGATCCGCCCACCACCAGCACGTTGCCGGGAGTCACGGAATCTCCTCGACCGCCAGAACGACTCCGCCGCGGCCGGGCACCATGCCCATGCGCTGCTTGAGCGACGTGCTGCGACCTTCCAGCAGCAGAGCATAAAGGACCGTGTTGGCCATCACGCGCTTCACGTACTCGCGCGTCTCGTTGAAAGGGATGGACTCCACGAAGACCGCGCCTTCCAGGGAATGCGCCGGCGTCCAGCGCCGCGCGCGGTTCGGGCCGGCGTTGTAGGCCGCGGAGGCGAGCAGCGGGTGGCCGGTGCCGTCGAGCACGAACTTCAAGTAGCGCGTGCCGAGGGTAATGTTGGGTTCGACTTCGGTGACT
>CAZVZV010000042.1:0-87358 GCA_964631735.1 uncultured Enterobacteriaceae bacterium | reverse complement strand
TTCGCATCGTGAAACGCGGGGTGCCTAACTCTTTGTAAATCCTTGTTTACGTACCATTTCAGATCCCGCAATCGCGTTATTGCTGCGCGCCATCCGCTTGGCTATCGTCGTCCTTAGTTCAATTCACTCACACAGACAGGGACGCCATGCTCAAGCGAGACCAGGAAATCGCCGCACTCGACAAGGACTGGGCCGAGAACCCGCGCTGGAAAGGCGTGAAACGCGGCTACAGCGCGGCGGACGTGGTGCGCCTGCGCGGCAGCGTGAAGATCGAGCACACGCTGGCGACCCTCGGTGCGAAAAAGCTGTGGCAGAAGTGCGGCGAGATGCCCTTCGTGAATTCGCTCGGCGCGCTCACCGGCAACCAGGCCATGCAGCAGGTGAGGGCCGGCGTGCCTGCGATCTACCTCTCGGGCTGGCAGGTGGCCGCCGACGCCAACGATTCGCTCTCCATGTATCCCGACCAGTCGCTCTACGCGACGACGTCGGTGCCCACGGTGGTGAAGCGCATCAACAACGCGCTTGCACGGCAGGACCAGATCCAGACCATGGAAGCCGCGGACGGGAAAAAAGGCGGAGACATCGACTGGTACGCGCCGATCGTGGCCGACGCGGAGTCCGGTTTCGGCGGCGTGTTGAACGCCTTCGAGCTGATGAAGGCGATGATCGATGCCGGCGCCGCCGGCGTGCACTTCGAGGACCAGCTCGCCTCGGTGAAGAAATGCGGCCACATGGGCGGCAAGGTGCTGGTGCCGACGCAGGAAGCGGTGCAGAAGCTGGTCGCGGCGCGTTTCGCGGCCGACGTGATGGGCGTGCCGACGGTGCTGCTGGCGCGCACGGACGCTGAAGCCGCCGACATCGTCACCACCGACGTGGACCAGAACGACAAGCCGTTTCTCACCGGAGAACGGACCGCGGAAGGCTTTTACCGGACCAGGAAGGGCTTCGACCAGGCGTTGTCGCGCGGCCTCGCCTACGCCGAATACGCCGACATGGTGTGGTGCGAAACCGGCACGCCGGACCTCGCCTTCGCGAGGAAATTCGCCGAGGGCATCCGCAACAAGTATCCCGGCAAGATGCTGGCCTACAACTGCTCGCCCTCGTTCAACTGGAAGCGCAACCTCGACGACGACGCCATCGGCAGGTTCCAGCGCGAGCTTGGCGCGATGGGCTACAAGTTCCAGTTCATCACGCTGGCCGGATTCCACTCGCTCAACTACTCGATGTTCGAGCTGGCGCACGGATACGCGCGCGACAACATGAGCGCCTTCGTGGCATTGCAGGAAAAGGAGTTCGCCGCCGCCGAGAAAGGCTACACCGCGGTCAAGCACCAGCGCGAAGTCGGCACCGGCTACTTCGACCAGATCACGCAAGTGGTCACTGCCGGCAAGACCTCCACCACCGCGCTGCACGGCTCGACCGAGGACCAGCAGTTCTTCGACGAGAAGGTGCAGGCGAAGAAAGTCGCCTGAGGTGACGGCGCCGGCGAAAGTCGTCGCGATCCACGAAACCCGGTCGGACCGGGCCACGGAGATCGCGCGCGCGATCCTCGCCGGCTTCGACAAGCACTACCGGCTGTTCCGCGAGGCTTCCACGCAGGCGAAGCAATTGTTCGAACGCGCAGACTGGGAGGCGCTGCGGCAGCTCGCGCGCGAGCGCATCCAGATGTACGACCGGCGTGTGCACGAGGCGGTGCAAGGCGTGCTGGCGCGCTTTCCCGAGTCGGAGACCGACGAGTCGCTGTGGCCCGCGATCAAGCTGGCCTACATCCCGCTGCTGCACGAGCACCGGCAGCCCGAGTGCGCCGAGACTTTCTACAACTCGGTCGCATGCCAGGTGCTGCACCGGCGCTATTACCGCAACGAGTTCATCTTCTGGCGCCCGGCGGTGGCCACCGAGCACTTGGAGGGCGAGGAGCCGGCCTACCGCAGTTACTACCCGCGCAGCGGCTCGGGCCTGTGCACGACGCTCAAGCGTATTCTGCAGGACTACGCGCTACCCAATGCTTTCGAGAATCTGCCGCGCGACCTGAGGAGCGTGGTGCACGCCTTGCGCGCGCGCTTCCCGCGCCCCACGCGCGCGCGCCCCAGCTTGCAGATCCAGGTGCTGGGGTCGCTTTTCTTCCGCAACAAGGCCGCCTACGCGGTGGGCAAGATCGTGAACGGCAACCAGGAGGTGCCGTTCGCCGTGCCGATCCTGCAGAACGAGCGCGGCGAACTCTACCTCGACGCGCTGCTGCTGGATGCCGACCAGTTGATCATCCTGTTCTCCTTCGCACGCGCCTACTTCTTCGTCGACATGGAGGTACCGGCGGCCTATGTCTCGTTCCTGCGTCAGTTGATGCCGCGCAAGCCGCGCGCCGAAATGTACATGAGCGTGGGGCTTGCCAAGCAGGGCAAGACCATGTTCTACCGCGACCTGTTCTACCACTTGAAGCATTCCTCGGACAATTTCGTCGTTGCTCCGGGCATCAAGGGCATGGTGATGCTGGTCTTCACCCTGCCCTCCTTTCCCTACGTGTTCAAGGTGATCCGCGACCGCTTCGCCCCGCCGAAGGAAATGGACCGGCAGACGGTGAAGGACAAATACCTGCTGGTGAAGTATCACGACCGCGTCGGGCGCCTGGCGGACACGCTGGAGTACTCGCTGGTTGCCCTGCCGCTTGAGCGCTTCGACGCCGCGCTGCTCGAGGAACTCAAGTCCGAGGCCGAGTCCAACATCGAAATCGAAGGCGACAAGATTGTCATTCGCCATGTGTACATCGAGCGTCGCATGCAGCCGCTCAACTTGTACCTCGCGGAAGCAAGCATGGATGGCGACGCGGCGCGCATGCGCCAGGCCCTGCACGAGTACGGCTACGCCATCAAGGAGCTCGCCGGCGCCGGCATCTTCCCCGGCGACATGCTGCTGAAGAACTTCGGCGTCACTCGCCACAACCGCGTCGTGTTCTACGACTACGACGAGATCGCCTACATGATCGAGTGCAATTTCCGGCACATCCCGCCGCCGCGCTCGATCGAGGACGAGATGTCAGCCGAGCCCTACTACTCGGTGGGCCCGCACGACGTGTTTCCGGAGCAGTTCGTCCATTTCCTGGTGAGCGACCCGCAGGCGCGCGAAATCTTCCTCGAGCAGCACGCAGATCTCATGGACCCGGCCTTCTGGGCCGGCAAGCAGGCACGCATCCGTGCCGGCGTGCAGGACGACGTGTACCCCTACCCCGAGGAAATCCGCTTCAGGCGGTAGGGTGGGCCAACGGCCCACCACCCGGTGGGCCGCTGGCCCACCCTACTGGAACAGCCCCCCAGCCGCGCCGCGCAGGTGCGCGAGCGCAATCAGCGCGACCTGCAGCAGCAGCAGCAGCGCTAGCGGGGAGAGGTCCACGTTGCCGAGCAGCGGGATCAGGCGGCGCAGCGGCCGCAGGAACGGCCGGGTCATGGCGTCGAACAGGGACTGCACGGGCGAGTGCGGGTTTACCCAGGAGAGCACCGCCTGCACGATCACCGCGAAAATCAGGATATAGAGGCTGAAACGCAGCAGGTCGAAAGCCGCGCCGACCATCAGCACCGCGATCATGCGGCCCGGCTCGGCGCCCAGCCCGCCGCCGGCGATCGCGCCGAGCAGATAGAGCGCCAGCGCCTGCAGCAGCCAGGCGGCGATCAGGGTGGCGAGATCGAGGCCGGCGAGCGGCGGGATGAGTTTGCGTGCGGGGCGCACGACCCAGTTGGTGCCGGCGATCACGAATTCGCCGATCGGGTTGCGGAACGGCACCCGCAGCCACTGGAAATGGAAGCGCACGAGCAGCAGGTAGACAAACAAGCTCGCCGCCGCGTCCACCAGCAGCTGGCCGATCTGGACGAACATCAGTCCTTGCCCAGCAGTTCGCCCAGCTCGGCGCCGCGGCGGCTGGCGGCCTCGACGGCGAGACGGAAACGCTCGGCGAGCCGCTCCTGCTCGAACACCCGCAAGGCGGCCTCCGTCGTGCCTCCCTTGGAGGTGACGCGTTCGCGCAGCACGCCAGGCGCGTCCTTGCTCCGTGCGGCGAGCATGGCCGCGCCAAGCACGGTCTGCAGCGCCAATTTCATCGACACCTGCGGCGACAAACCGAGCGCTTCTCCGGACTTCGCCAGCTGCTCGATGAACCAGAACACGTACGCCGGCCCGCTGGCGGAAACCGCTGTGACCGGATCGAGCAGCGACTCGTCCTGCACCCAGACGACGGCGCCCACTGCACCGAGGATGCGCTCGACGCGGCGCTTGTGCGCCGCGCTGACCCCAGGCGGAGCGTAGAGCCCGGCGATGCCGGCGCCGATCAGCGCGGGGGTGTTGGGCATGCAGCGCACCAGTCTCGCGTGGCCGCCGAGCCAGCGCGACAGATCCCTGAGGCGGATGCCGGCTGCGATGCTGATGACGAGCTTGCCGCCCAGGCTGCCCGCGAGCGGCGCGGCGGCCGCGCGCATGTCCTGTGGCTTGACTGCGAGCAGCAAGGTATCCGCCGCGGCCGTGCGCGCGTCCGGCGCGGCGCTGGCGTGCAGCTTGTACCTGGCAACCAACCGGCGGCGCGCCGCCGGCACCGGCTCGACGACCGACAGCGCGCCCGCCTTCACACCCTGTGCCAGCAGGCCGCCGATCAGCGCATTGGCCATGTTGCCGCCGCCGATGAATGCGAGCTTCATGCCGCGTCCCTTACCCGCTGGCGCTGGCCGAAGATCGCCGTGCCGATGCGCACCATCGTCGAGCCCTCGGCGATGGCAGCCTCCATGTCCGCCGACATGCCCATCGACAGCGTGTCGATCGTCAGGCCCGAACGCTTGAGCGACTCGTAGAGCTCCCGCAGCTCGCGAAAGCGCGCCCGCTGCAGGCGTTCGTCGTCTGTGGGCTCCGCTACGGTCATCAAGCCCCGCAGCCGCAGGCGCGGCAGCACTGCCACGGCTTGCGCCAGCGCCGCGGCCTCGCGCGGCGCGACGCCGCTCTTCGAGGTTTCGCCCGACACATTGACTTGCACCAGCACCTCCAGCGGCGGCATGGCGGGCGGGCGTTGCTCGGACAGACGCCGGGCGATCTTCTCCCGCTCGAGGGTGTGCACCCACTGGAAGCGCTCTGCCGCCAGGCGCGTCTTGTTGCTCTGCAGGGGCCCCACCAGGTGCCACTCGATCGGCAGGCGGGCGAGGGCGTCCATCTTCTCCACCGCCTCCTGCACGTAGTTCTCGCCGAAGGCGCGCTGACCGGCGCCAAACGCCTGCTGGATCAGCACCGGCGCATGCGTCTTCGACACCGCGAGCAGGGCCACCGCGCCCGGGTCGCGCCCCGCCGCGCGCGCAGCCCCCGCGACGCGCTGCATCACGGCTTGCAAGTTTTCGGGGATTGACCTCATACTTTGGCCACTCGTCTGGCTGAGGATTGTAATGGATCTCACTGAATTGCTTGCGTTTGTGGTGAAGAACAAGGCATCCGACCTGCACCTGTCCGCGGGCCTGCCGCCGATGGTGCGCGTGCACGGCGACGTCAAGCGCATCAATGTGCCGGCGCTGGAGCACAAGGACGTGCACGGGATGATGTACGACATCATGAACGACGGCCAGCGCAAGTTCTACGAAGAGAATCTGGAGTGCGACTTCTCCTTCGCGGTGCCGAACCTGGCGCGCTTTCGCGTCAATGCCTTCGTGCAGCAGCGCGGCGCCGCCGCGGTGATGCGCACCATCCCGACCAAGGTCATGTCGCTGGAAGAGCTCAAGTGCCCGAAGATCTTCACCGAGATCTCGGAGTACCCGCGCGGGCTGGTGCTGGTGACCGGGCCCACGGGCTCGGGCAAGTCCACCACGCTGGCGGCGATGATCAACCACATCAACGAGAACGAGGAAGGCCACATCCTCACCATGGAGGACCCGATCGAGTTCATGCACGAGTCGAAAAAGTGCCTGATCAACCAGCGCGAGGTCGGACCGCACACGCTGTCGTTTTCGAACGCTCTCAGGTCCTCGACGCGCGAAGACCCGGATGTGATCCTCGTCGGCGAGATGCGCGACCTGGAAACGATCCGGCTCGCGCTGACCGGCGCCGAAACCGGCCACCTCGTGTTCGCCACGCTGCACACGAGCTCGGCAGCGAAGACGATCGACCGCATCATCGACGTGTTCCCGGCGGCGGAAAAGGAAATGGTGCGCGCCATGCTTTCCGAGTCGCTGCGCGCAGTGATCTCGCAGAACCTGCTCAAGACCAAGGACGGCGCGGGGCGCGTCGCGGCGCACGAGGTCATGATCGGCACCCCCGCCATCCGCAACCTGATCCGCGAGAGCAAGATCGCGCAGATGTATTCCGCCATCCAGACCGGTGCGCAGATCGGCATGCAGACGCTGGATCAGAACCTGCAGGACCTCGTGCGGCGCAACGTGGTGTCGATGGGCGAGGCGCGCAGCAGGGCCGCCAACAAAGACAACTTCGCGGGGTAAGCCATGGAACGCGAGCAAGCGACAAAATTCATGTACGACCTGCTGCGAGCCCTGGTGGGCAAGAAGGGCTCGGACCTGTTCATCACCACCGGTTATCCGCCGGCAATGAAGATCGACGGCAAGATGACCCCGGTATCGCAGCAAGGGCTCTCACCCCAGCACACCTCGATGCTGACGCGCTCGATCATGAACGACAAGCAGGCGGCCGAGTTCGAGGAGAAAAAGGAGTGCAACTTCGCCATCAACCCGGCGGCCATCGGGCGCTTCCGCGTCAATTGCTTCGTGCAACAGGGCAACGTCGGCATGGTGCTGCGCGTGATCACCACCACCATCCCCACTTTCGAGGACCTGATGCTGCCGCCGGTGCTGAAGGACGTGGCGATGACCAAGCGCGGCCTGGTGATCTTCGTCGGCGGCACGGGCTCGGGCAAGTCCAGCTCCCTCGCGGCGATGATCGGCTACCGCAACGAGAACTCGCACGGCCACATCATCACCATCGAGGACCCGGTGGAGTTCGTGCACCCGCACAAGAACTGCATCGTTACCCAGCGCGAAGTGGGCGTGGACACCGACTCCTGGGAAGCGGCGCTGAAGAACACCCTGCGCCAGGCGCCGGATGTGATCCTGATCGGCGAGATCCGCGAGCGCGAGGTGATGGAGCACGCCATCGCCTTCTCCGAGACCGGCCACCTGTGCCTGGGCACGCTGCACGCCAACAACTCCAACCAGGCGATGGACCGCATCATCAACTTCTTCCCGGACGAGCGGCGCCAGCAGTTGCTGATGGACCTGTCGCTCAACCTGAAGGGGGTGATCTCGCAGCGCCTGATCCCGATGCGGGAGGGCCGCGGCCGCGCCGCGGCGGTGGAGGTGCTGCTCAATTCCCCGCTGATCTCGGACCTGATCTTCAAGGGCGAGGTGCACGGCATCAAGGACATCATGAAGAAGTCGCGCGAACTGGGCATGCAGACCTTCGACCAGGCCCTGTTCGACTTGTACGAGCAGGGCCGCATCGGCTACGAGGACGCCCTGCGCTTCGCCGACTCGACCAACGAAGTGCGGCTGCAGATCAAACTGCACGGCAAGGAAGCCAAGGACCGCGACCTGACCAAGGGCATCGAGCACCTGGATATCGTTTAAGGATTTGTCCGCCCTCTTCGCCTTCCTGCACCATCTGGCGGCCTTTGCGCTCGTCGCCGCCCTGGCGTTGGAATTCGTCCTCATCAAGGGCGAAATCGACGCGCGCACGGCGCGCCGGCTCCAGCTCACCGACATGGTATTCGGCCTGTCGTCGGGCGTGGTGCTGGTCGTCGGCCTGCTGCGCGTGTTCTATTTCGAGAAAGGCGCAGACTACTATTTGCACAGTGCGCCCTTCATCGCCAAGCTGGTGCTGTTCCTCGCCGTCGGGCTGCTCTCCATCGTTCCCACCATGGAGTTCCTGTCCTGGCGCAAGTCCCTGCAGCAGGGGCAGGCGCCGAACCTCGACGCCGGCAAACTGCGCAAGCTGCGCGCCGTGATGCACCTGGAACTGGTGGGCATCGTGCTCATCCTCCTGTGCGCCGCCCTGGCGGCGCGAGGAGTCGGCACCTTCGGCTGATGCGGTCCTTCAGGCTCTGGCTCGTCGCGCTCGCCGCGCTGGGCATGCTGGCGCTCCTCGCAATCGGCGTCGCGCTTTACTTCTACTTCTCCCCGGAGCAGCTGGTGCGCCGCGCGCTCGACTACGAGCGCGGGCTGGCCGGCCTCGCGCGCAAGGACACCGAGCTCCCCGGCGGGCTGCGCTACGTCTACCTGGAGGGCGGGCGCGGCGAGCCGCTGATGCTGCTGCACGGCTTTGGCGCCAACAAGGACAACTTCGTACGCGCGGCCAAGTACCTCACGCCGCACTACCGCGTGGTGATCCCGGACCACATTGGCTTTGGCGAGTCCGCCAGGCCGGCGAATGCCGACTACACGCCGCGCGCGCAGGCCGAGCGGCTGCGCACGCTGGCACGCGAACTCGGCATCTCCAGGCTGCATCTCGGCGGCAATTCGATGGGCGGACACATCGCCCTCGCCTATGCCGCGCTCTACCCGAAGGAAGTCGCGAGCCTGTGGCTGCTTGCCCCGGCAGGCGTGTGGAGCGCCCCGCCGAGCGAGATGCGCAAGCGCATCGATCAGGGCGGGGAGAACCCGATGATCGTGAGAAATGAGGAGGAGTTCGCGCGGCTCGTCGCGGTCGTCACGGCGGTGCCGATGCCGATCCCTCGCCGCTTTCTCGACGTGCTGGCGCAGGAGCGCATCCGCAACCATGCACTGGAACAGCGCATCTCCAAGCAGCTCGCGGGAGATTCCGTCGAGCAGCGCGTGCGCGGCCTCGCGACCCCGGCGCTGATCGTCTGGGGCGCGCAGGATCGCGTCCTGCATCCCGCCGGCGCGGGCATCCTGCAGATGCTGCTGACGCACTCGGAGGTCGTCCTGATGCAAGGCGTCGGGCATCTTCCGATGCTGGAGCAGCCCGAGAAGAGCTCCCTGGACTACCTGCGGTTCCGCGCAAGGCTGTAGAGTGGCGGTGGCATGCAGGACGAGAGAATCAAGGTCCGCGTCACCTCCACCGGCCAGACGCTGGAAGTGGTGGTGTACAGCAAGCGCGCAGAGGTGGTCACGGTCGTCCTCGGCGAGGGCGTGAACAACATCCGCTGCTCGCTGACCCCTACGCGCAATGGGTTCGCCTACGCCGGCAGCGCGATGGGGCGGGAAATCGTCTATGAGCGCAGCCAGGCGCAGGTGAAGGCGGACATCGAGCGCCTCAATCCTGCCGTGCGCGGTCCCAGAAGCCGATAATCGAAATCCCCTGAAGGAGGAATCACATGACCCTTTGCCCCATCGCCCTGGCTGTCGGCTGCAAGAAGTGCCCGGCTTTCTCTGTTTGCCCGCTGAAAGGCGTGATCGGCGACTACAAGGAGCCTGAGGAAACCAAGGGCCAGCAGCAGACGGAGAAACCGAAGAGCTAGTGTCAGCGTAGATTCATGGCCTGACGCGGCGTAGCTTGTTGATGCGTCAGAGACACTTCGAGCGCTGTTACATGTCGGCGGTTTGCAAACCGCTGTGTGTCAACTAATTTGTCAACCAATACACGTTGGGTGTCGCCTACCGGCCGTCACTGCGCTTTTGGAGGTAAGGGGTGAAACAAGAAATACGATTTTGCACCACCGCCGACGGGGTGCGCATCGCGTACGCGACCTCGGGAGTGGGTACGCCGATCGTGCGGCCTGGTCACTGGCTAACCCATCTCGAGTACGACCTGAATAGCCCTGTCTGGGGCCATTTGATCCAGGGCCTGTCGGAGCAGCACCAGTTCGTTCGCTATGACCCTCGTGGCACCGGGTTGTCCGAGCGCATGGTCGAGGAAGTCGGTCCCGAACAATGGCTGAAGGACCTCGAGGCCGTTGTGGAAAGTCTGCAACTGGAGCGGTTTGCGCTTCTGGGCATATCCCAGGGCGGCGCGACGGCAATCCAGTACACCGTCGCCCACCCCGAGCGCGTCAGCCACTTGATCCTCTACGGCAGCTACGCCCGCGGGCGCCTGCATCGCGGCGGCGCGGAAGGTAGCTCCCGCCCTGAATCGCTCGCCGCGATGTGCACGCTGATACTCGACGGATGGGGTGGCAGGAACGAATCGTATCGCGAGCTCTTTTCCTCGATGTACGTGCCGAGCGGCAACCGGGAGAACATTCAATTTATCAACGAACTCGAAAAGGTGAGCGCCACGCCCGAGATGGCGGCGATATACTGGCGCGCCATCGCAGACGTCGACGTGAGCGCGTTGCTTCCGCAAGTCAGGGTGCCGACGATCGTGCTGCACTGCCGGGGAGACCGGGCGGTTCCCTACGGACTCGGCCAGGAACTGGCGGCGAGGATTGCCGGAGCGAAGTTCGTTCCGATGGAAGGGGACAGTCACCTGTTTCTCGAGCATGAGCCCGCACGCAATATCTTCTTTGAAGAGGTGCCGCGCTTTCTCGCCGATAAGCCAAGGCTGGTGACCACCTCGGGGCTCAGGCGCCACGCACGCGGCTTCCGTGCGGCGACGCATGCCCTGCATCACATCATCGAGCCGTATTACATGGTTGTGGTCGTCGCGAGCGCGGTCGTCGCGGCGGTGGCTTTTGTCTTGTCTCGATTCACGTAGTCAACGCGAGATCACCGAAAGGACTGAAAATGGAATCGACCGTTCGGATCATCGTGACGCCCTCCGTCACCCGCCTGCCGCCCGAGACGCCGGGCTCGGTGGTGGTCGGCGGCAGCCATGCCGCGATCTTCACCGTCTATCTTTCCGCACGCGCCGGCGCTCGTGCCGCCATTCAGCACGACGCAGGCATCGGCCTCGACCAAGCCGGCGTCTCGGGCCTCGGCTGGGCGGAGAAGCTCGGCATGGCGGTCGCGGCGGTGGCGGTGAATTCAGCCCGCAGCGGCGACGGAGACGACATGATGCGCCGCGGCATCCTGAGCCGGGTCAACAAGATTGCGGCGGCCTGCGGTGTGACGGTCGGCATGACCTGCCGCGACGCCGCCGAGCTGCTGCGGAACGCCCCGCTGCCCCATACGCCGCCCGAGCCGCGCGAAGAGACGCGCTTCGTTTATCAAGAGGCCGACGGCGAGCGCCGCGGCATTGTCTGCGTCGATTCCGTCTCTCTGGCGACGGCGCAGGACAAGGGCCAGGTGCTGGCCGCCGGCTCGCACGCCGCCTTGCCTTCGGCAGACTATGTCGCCCGGATCAAGCCGATATTGAGTCTCTGCAACGATGCCTCCATGGGCATCGAGAATGCCGGCGTCGCCTCGCTCCCGATTCTGGGTCGGGCGGGCATCGCCGCAGCCGCAGTCTCGTCCATGACGGCAAGGATCGGCGACGGCCGCTCGACCCTGTTGGACGGCGTCATCTCGGCGCTCAACCGCGAAGCCGAGTTGCTCGGCGGCGAAATCGGAATGAAGGCCCTCGATCTCGCCCGCCTGGCGGCGGCCAAGTAATTACGCCCGGCAGCGTCACATGGTCAGTGCGTCGGCAAGCTTTACGGGTCCGGAGTATTACGACAACTGCCTCGGACCCATCTGGTTCGATCGCTTCGCGGCCGACCTTGTACAGCGCCTCCCGGAACGCCCGCCGGGCGACATCTTAGAGGTCGCCTGTGGTACCGGCCTCGTGACCAAGAGGCTACGTGACCGCATCGACCCCTCGCTCCGACTCGTGGCCACCGACCTGAGTAACGCGATGCTCGACTACGCGCGCGGAAAGCTTGGGGAATGCAAAGGCATCGAATGGCGGGAAGCCGATGCTCTCAAGCTGCCGTTTGAAGACCGCACGTTCGGCGCGGTGGTCTGCGGATTTGGAATCATGTTTGTGCCGGACCGACAGGCCATGCTCAAGGAGGCGCGGCGCGTGCTCACCGAAGGCGGCATTCTCCTGTTCAATGTCTGGGACAGTATCGAGGAGAATCCACACGCGTCGGCCAACGCCGGGGTCGTCGAAGCCATGTTTCTGGGCGACCCCGAGATGAAGTTCAGGCTGCCGTATGACATGCATGATGCAGGCCTTTTACGCCGGCTTCTCGCAGGCGCGCGCTTCCGTGAGACAAGCATCGAAACCAAGCGCATCCCAATCACGGGGGCGGATCCGCGCAGCATCGCTACCGGTCAGATCCGCGGCACGCCGAGGGCGGCGCTCATTGAAAAGCGAGGCGTCTCGCTCGATCTGGTCATCGACGAGGTCACCGACGCTCTGACGAGGACGGGCGGCGATCCGTACGAGGGCCACGCGCAAGCCGTCATCGTGCAGGCTTTGGCGATCTGATCGATGTCAACTAACTGCCGAAGCGGGCGGCTCGCTAAGGCCGGTTGCTCCCCGCCACCACCTTGAACTCATACAGCCGGCACTCGATCGGCCCGTTGAACAGCGGCGTGCGCCGAGTAGTCGAAAGCCGGATCATCTTCTCCATCCTGCGATCGGCAGTGAAGAAGTAGCAGTTCCACCCCGCGAAGTTCCTCTTCAGCGCATCTCCCAGCTTCGGATAAAACCGCGCCAACTCCTCGCTCTCGCCAATCCTCTCGCCGTAAGGCGGATTGGCGATCATCACCCCCGACTCCGCCGGCGCCTTGCGCTTGAAAACGTCGCTCGCCTCCAGCGTCACCCAGCGCTCTACCCCAGCCGCGCCTAGATTCCTCCGCGCCGCGGTAAGCGCCGTCGCATCGGAATCGCTGCCGAACAGCCGCAGCTTCGGCGCCTTCTGCACCGGGCTTGACGCCTCCTCGCGCAGCCGCTTCCACAAAGTCGCGTTGAAGGAATCCAGCTTCTCGAACCCGAACGAGCGCTTCATTCCGGGCGCCCGCCCGCGCGCCATCGCCGCCGCCTCCACCAGGATCGTCGCCCCGCCGCACATGGGATCCAGCAAGGGCTGGTCGAACTTCCACCCCGAGAGCATCACGAGGCCCGCCGCCAGGTTCTCGCGCAAGGGCGCTTCCACCGTCTCCATGCGCCAGCCGCGCTTGAACAGCGCCTCGCCCGAGGTATCGAGGTACAGCGCGCCGCGCTTTTCCTGCAGGAACACGTGCACGCGCACGTCCGGATCGGCGCGCTCCACGTTCGGCCGGCGTCCCACGTCGTCGCGAAAGCGGTCGCAGACCGCGTCCTTCACGCGCAGCGTGACGAACTCGAGGCTCTTCACGGGGCTCTTTTGCGCCGTGACGTAGACGCGCAGCGTGCGGTTCACGTCGAACAGCGAGAACCAGTCCACCGCGCGCGCCGCCGCGTAGATGTCCTCTTCGGATTGGTACTCGAACTCCCCTACCCGCCACAGCACGCGCGAGGCGATCCTCGACCAGAGATTGGTGCGGTAGCAGGTCTCCCAGCTGCCGGCGAAGCCCACGCCGCCCTGCGTGGGTTCCGGCACCGCCACGCCGAAGGACTTCAGCTCTTCGGCGAGCAGCGCTTCCAGCCCCCGCGGGCACGGGGCGAAGAAGGCCTCAGGTCGGCTTGAAGACGACAAGGAAGACGGCGGCGAACAGCACCACGGTCGGGAACTCGTTGAACCAGCGGAACCAGACGTGGGACCGGGTGTTCCTGCCGGCGCGGAAGTCCAGCATCAGCTTGCCGCACCAGAAGTGGTACGCGACCAGCAACACCGACAGCGCGAGCTTGGCGTGCAGCCAGCCGCCGGCGAATCCAAAGCCCAGCCACAGCCACAGGCCGAAAACGATGGTCAGCACAGCGCCGGGCGTCATGATTCCCCAGAAGAGTTTCCGCTCCATGACCTTGAAGCGCTCCTGCGACACCGAATCCTCGGCCAGTGCGTGGTACACGAACAGGCGCGGCAGGTAGAACAGGCCCGCGAACCAGGTCACCATGAACACGATGTGCAAGGCCTTCAGCCAGAGCATGTCAGGTCAACAGCCTTCTGCGAGTCAGAAACACGGCCAGGGTGAAGCCGCCGACAGCATAGGCGAGGAGCACGCCCACGTGCAGCAGGATCGCCTGCGGCATCTCCCCCAGCAGCAGCGGCCGCGTCAGCGCCACGCCATGCGACAGGGGCAGCATCTGCGCCGCCATCTGCACGGCTGCGGGCAGCTGGTCCACCGGGAAGAACACACCCGAGAGCATCATCATCGGCGTCAGCACCAGCGTCATGTAGTAGCTGAAGAAATCGTAGCCGGTGGCGAGCGCGTTGATCGACAGGCCGATGCCGGCGAACGCGAGCCCGACCAGCGCCACCACCGGAATGGTAGCCAGCGCGAGGGGCGAGGCGGCGAAGCCGAACGCGGACACCACCGCCAGCATGCAGACCCCCGAGGCCAGCGACTTGGTGGCCGCCCAGGCCCACTCGCCCGCCAGGATGTCCTCCAGCGTCATCGGCGTGTTCAGGATCGCGTCCCAGGTTTTCTGCACGTGCATGCGCGAGAACCCCGAGTACAGCGATTCGAAGGTGGCGGCAAACATGCTTGAGGAGGCGAGGAAGCCGCCGGCGAGGAAGGCGAAGTAGCTGGTGCCGCCCATATTGCCGAGCAGCGAACCCAGCCCATAGCCCAGGCCAAACAGGAAAATGAGCGGATCGGCGAGGTTGCCGAGGATCGACGGGATGGCGAGCTTGCGCCACACCAGGAAGTTGCGGCGCCATACAGCGATGAAGCGCAGGCTCATGGCACTAGTCGCGCAGGTCGCGTCCGGTGAGTTTCAGGAACAGGTCTTCCAGGTTCGCCGGCCGGTGCAGGTAGGCGAGCTCGTGCTGGCCGCGCAGCGCCCCGATCACCGGCTCGACATCCGCGGCGTAGCAGAACACGGTCTCGCCCGCGCGCTCGACGCGCGGCGCGAGGCCCTTCGCGCGCTCCATCCATTGCTCGACGCCGTTGCCGTGCACTTCGACCACCTGCGGCTCGATGTGGTCCGCGATCAGGCTGCGCGGCGTGCCCTGCGCGATGATGCGCCCGTGGTCCATGATGGCGATGCGCGAGCACAGGCGCTCGGCTTCTTCCATGAAATGCGTGGTGAGGATCAGCGTCTTGCCCTCCTGGCGCAGGCGCCGCAGCCTCTCCCAGATCAAGTGCCGCGCCTGCGGGTCGAGCCCGGTGGTCGGCTCGTCCATGAACAGGAGCTGCGGATCATTCACCAGCGCGCGCGCCAGCGTCAGGCGCCGCTTCATGCCGCCCGAGAGCGTCTGGATGCGCGCGTCCGCGCGCCCGCTGAGGCCGGCGAACTCCAGCAACTGCGGGATGCGCGCCTGGATGTCGCGATCCTTCAGGCCGAAGTAGCGCCCGTAGACCACCAGGTTCTCGGCGACGGTAAAGTCCGGGTCGAGGTTGTCGAATTGGGGCACCACGCCCACGCGCTGGCGCGCAATCCGCGCCTGCGCGGGTACGTCATAGTCGAGCAGCCGGATCTCGCCTGCGCCCGGCTCGAGCAGCCCGAGGCACAGCTTCAGCGTGGTGGTCTTGCCGGCGCCGTTCGGCCCCAGCAGGCCGAAGCATTCGCCCGCGGCCACGTCGAGATCCACGCCGGCGAGCACCTCGAGCGCGCCGTAGGACTTGCGCAGGCCCCTCACCGCGAGGCTCACTGCCAGTTCCCGGTGACCGCCAGTTTCAGCGCCGGCAGCTTGTGATGGAAGAAATGGTCCGCGCCCGGCAGCACCAGCACCGGCAGCTCCTGCGACCGCGCCCAGTCGAGCACCGCCTGGAGCGGGATAGTCTCGTCCATTTCGCCGTGGATCACCAGCGTGCCCATCGGAACCGGCGGCAGCTTGAACCCGGTCACCGCCGCGCCAACCAGCACCATGCGCTCCGATTCCACCCTCGCCCCGAGCATCGCCACCATCGCCGCGCCGAAGGAAAAACCAGCCAGCACGCGGTTCGCGGCCCCTGTATGCGCCAACACAGCGGCGAGATCCTCGACTTCTCCCCGGCCCTCGTCGTGCCGCCCTTCGCTCTCCCCTGCGCCGCGGAAGTTCGGCCGCCAGGCGGTATAGCCGAGCTCGACAAACGCCCGCGCCAACGTCTGCACTACCTTGTTGTCCAGCGTGCCGCCGAACAGTGGGTGCGGATGCGCGATCAGCGCGACGCCGCGCGACGTTCCCGCGGGCTCATCCACCGCGCACTCGATGCGGCCCGCCGGCCCGGCGACCGTCTGGCGCCGCGTGCCGGCGCGCATCAGATTCTCAGCCGCTCGACGGTGCGGCCGTGCTTGAGGTGTTGCTCGATGATCTCGTCGATGTCGGCGCGGTCCACGTAGGTGTACCAGACCGCCTCCGGGTATACGACCACGCAGGGACCCTCCTCGCAGCGATCGAGGCACCCGGCCTGGTTGATGCGCACCTTGCCTAGTCCTGCCATGCCCAATTCCTTCACGCGCTGTTTCGCGTAGTCGCGCATCTCGGACGCGCCCTTGACGTTGCAGCATGTGCGCCCCTCGGCGGGATCGCGCTGGTTGCAGCAGAAGAATACGTGGCGTTCGTAATACGATGGCATGGGGCGCGCATTTTACCGCAGCGGATCGTCGCGACGACGCGCCGCGAGGTGGATCAGGAAGCCGAGGGCGGCGAACGGCCACAGCGTCGCCACCAGCCGCGTGAGGCCGTTGAAGTTGAGGAAATGCCCTTGCTGCCAGAGTTTGAGCATCGCCGCCATGTAGGGATTCTGCGGCGCGAGGTTGACCAGCACCGCCGCGGCCATCAACAGGACGGCTGCCAGGGCGAGCCGCGCCACGCGCGGCAATCCCACCGCGAGCAGCGCTACCGCCAGCCCCGCCAACATTCCCTGCAGCGCGCCGGGCGTCAGCCAGGCGAATCCGTCCTGGGCGCGCAGGATGACCGCGAAGGCGAAAGTCTTCACGGCGAGCGCAGCAAGCACCAGCACCACCACTATGGCGCGTACTGGCGCGCCGGGCGCGACGATCGCCGACGCAAGCAGGGCCACCGCGGCGAGATTGGCGGCGGCGGTCACAGCCTCGATGGCGACGAACAGCTCCGGTGCACGCGCCGGGCCGGCCGGGCCCGCGAGCAGGTCGCGCAGGTCACCGACGCCGAACAACAGCATCGCGGGGTTGAGCTGGGTGAACAGCCAAAGGCCGAGCAGCGCGAGCCCGAGGTCGGCTTGGGCGCCCGGCAGCAGCGCGCGCGCGCGCCAGTGGCGCAGCGGCTGCTCCCACGGTGCCGCGCGCAAGCCGGCGAGCGCTCCGGCGAGTGCGCCGGCGGCATTGCACAATAGGTCGAGGCTCGAAGGGGTGCGCGTGGGCAGGTAGCTCTGCGCGGCCTCCATCAGCAGCGAGAGGCTGGCACCAAGCGCGGTGGCAGCAAGGACCGCGGCCACCCCGCGCACGCGCGGGCGCGTGGCGAGCACAACGAGCAGCCCCAGCACCGCGTAACCCAGGACATTGGAGACGACGTCGAACCACAGAGTGGACCGGGGCCAGGGCGTGGCGAAGAACTCGAACAACGAACCGCCGTGGTCGCGCCACCCGGCAAGCGGGTAGAGCGAGGCATAGGCGATGAGCGCCAAGTAGACAAGGAGGAGAATTCGCGCGAGCGGCGAGCCGCGCACCGCGCGCCCTACGCGGTGTGCCGGTGCGCCGGCTTCGAGGCGAGCGACCCGACCACCATGCCGAGGATGGCGAAGGCGAGACCGACGAACTGCGTCGGCCACAGTCCATCGGGCGCGAAGGCTTCGGCCAGCAGCCAGGTCGACAAGCCCAGCAGGATCGAGGCCATTGCCCCGGCGGCGGTGGCGCGCTTCCAGAACAGGCCCGCCACCAACGGCACGAAGGCGCCGGCCAGCGTCACCTTGTAGGCGTTCTGCACCATTTCGTACATGGTGCTCTTCGAGTTCAGGCCGAACAGCAGCGCCGCCAGCGTGAAGCACACCAGCACGATGCGTAGCGTGATGAGGAACTGCCGGTCGGTCATGTTGGGGGTGAAGGGTCGCAGCACGTTCTCGGTGAACAGCGCCGTAGGCGCGAGCAGCGCGCCTGAAGCCGTCGACAGGATCGCCGACAGCAGCGCGCCGAAGAACAGCACCTGCGCCCATACCGGCACGCTGTCGCGGATGAAGTGCGGCAGGATGAACTGGATCTCGCGCGCGTCGTCCGACTTGAACAGCTGCGCCAGTTGCGGATCCACCACCAGCGCGGCATAGGCGATGAAGATGGGCACGAAGGCGAACAGGAAGTAGGCGCCGCCGCCGATCAGCGTGCCCTTCACCGCGGTCGACTCGTTCTTCGCCGAGGTGACGCGCTGGAACACGTCCTGCTGCGGGATCGAGCCGATGGCGAGCGTCGCCCACGACGCGGCGAAGGCCAGCCACTCCTTGCCGCCACCCTCGGGCCAGAAGCTGAACTTGCCGGCCTCGGCGGCGGCCGTGATCACCTTGCCGGTGCCGCCCGCCATGTCCGACACCAGCATGGCGACGATCCACAGGCCGACGATGATGATCACGCTCTGGAACAGGTCGGTCCATGCCACCGACCACATGCCGCCCCAGATGGTGTAGCCGAGCACAATCGCCGCGCCGAGCAGAATGCCCTCGTTCAGGCTGAGCGTGCCGCCGGAGAGCACAGTGAACACCAGGCCGAGCGCGGTGAGCTGCGCCGAAGTCCAGCCCAGGTAGGACGCGGTGATCGCCAGGCTGGTGGTCACCTCGACCGGCTTGTTGTAGCGCTTGCGGTAGAAGTCACCGATGGTGAGCAGGTCCATGCGGTAGAACGCGCGCGCGAAGAACAGCGCCACGAACACCAGGCAGAAGGAGGAGCCGAAGGGATCGGCGACGATGCCACCCAGGCCGTCTCGCGCAAAGGTCGCCGACACCGAGAGCACGGTTTCGGCGCCGAACCAGGTGGCGAACACCGTGGTGACGGTCATGTAGAGCGGCAGGCGCCGCCCCGCCACCAGAAAGTCCTTGGAACTGGCGACGCGCTTCGCCGCCCACAGGCCGATGGCGATGGTGACCAGCAGGTAGACGACGACGGAGGTGATCAGCATCGCGCCAGAATAATAAACAAGATCAGCCCCGCTGCAAGCAGGCCCAGCAGCACCGTGAGCAGCATGTTCCTGCGCGCGTTCTCTTCGGCCAGGCGCTCCATGGCCTTGTGCAAGGCGCCCAGGCGGTCCTCGGCGAGCAGCCGGTGCAGCAGCCGCGGCAGCTGCGGCAGCGTCGCCGCCCAGTAGGGCGCCTCCTGCCTGAGCGTCCGCACCAGCCCGCGCCAGCCCACCTGCTCGCGCATCCAGCGCTCGAGGAAAGGCTTCGCCGTCTGCCACAGGTCGAGGTCCGGATCCAGCTCGCGACCCAGCCCCTCGATGTTGAGCAGCGTCTTTTGCAGCATCACCAGCTGCGGCTGGATCTCGACGCCGAAGCGGCGCGAGGTCTGGAACAGGCGCAACAGGAGTTTGCCGAAGTAGATCTCCTTCAGCGGCCGCGCGAAGATCGGCTCGCACACCGCGCGGATCGCCGCCTCGAACTCGTCCACGCGCGTCGCTGCGGGGACCCAGCCGGCGTCCAGGTGCGCCTGCGCCACGCGGCGGTAGTCGCGGTTGAAGAAGGCGAGGAAGTTCTGCGCGAGGTAGTTCTTGTCCACCTCGGTCAGCGTGCCCATGATGCCAAAGTCCAGCGCGACGTACTTGCCGCTCGTTTCTGCCTCGGTGGCGACAAAGATGTTGCCGGGATGCATGTCGGCGTGGAAGAAGCCGTCGCGGAACACCTGGGTGAAGAAGATCTCCACGCCGGCGCGGGCGAGCCTGGGGATGTCCACGCCTTTCCCGCGCAGCACATCCACCTGCGACACCGGCGTGCCGTGCATGCGCTCCATCACCATCACGCGCTGCGAGCACCAGTCCCAGTACACCTGCGGCACCGCGAGCAGCGGCGAAGCCTCGAAATTGCGCCGCAATTGGCTGGCGTTGGCCGCCTCGCGCAGGAGGTCCAGTTCGTCCTCCAGGTGGCGCGCGAACTCGGCCACCACTTCGCGCGGCTTCAGTCGCCGCCCGTCGGCCCACAGGCGCTCCATCAGCCCGGCAGCTGTCTCGAGCAGCGCCACGTCCTTCGCGATCGCAGCCTCCACGCCGGGCCGCAGCACCTTCACCGCCACCTCGCGGCCGTCCTTCAAGCGCGCAATGTGCACCTGTGCCACCGAGGCGCTCGCCACCGGCTCGGCTCCGAACTCGGCAAACACTTCCTCGATCTTCCTGCCGATGCCCTTTTCAATCTCGGCCGCCGCCAGCGCGGCGGGAAACGGTGGTACCTGGTCCTGCAGCTTCGCCAGCTCATCGGCGATGTCGAGTGGCAACAGGTCGCGGCGCGTGGACAGCACTTGGCCAAACTTGACGAAGATCGGCCCCAGCGCCTCCAGCGCCTGGCGCAGGCGCACGGCGCGATCGGCGTCAGCTAAACCGGCAAAGCGCGGCAGGAACCGGTACAGCCGGAAACGCAGCGCGACGGCGAAGATGCGCAGCAACCGGCTCATGGCAGGCGCTCGATGCGTTTTTCCAGCCGCTCGAGCGTGTCGCGCAGCTGCGCCACTTCGGCGCCGAAAGCGGCGAACTGCGCGCGCGGCGCAAGCAGCCGGCTCTCATGCACCGCGTACTCCATGAAGCCCTCGGCGAGGCGCTTTGCCGCGTCCGCGTGCCATCCGGCGAAACTGCGCGCAGCTCCGGCCATGGCATGAGCCGCGGCATCGCCAAACAGCCTCGACAGCTCCTCTTCGAAGTCCCAGCGCAGGTGGCGCACGAGGTGCAGCACTTCCTGCGCGAGCCGCGCGTTGCCCGCGATCTCCACGGTGCGCATGAAGTGCTCCTCGCCGCGCAGCAGCGCGCTCAGCGAGTCCGGGCGCACGCTGATGCTGAGGCTGGGTTCGCCGCCGGGCGCCAGTCGCCCGGCCTCGTCGATGGCAAAGCGCAGTGCCGGCAGCGGCGCGGCGCGCAGCTCCACGGTTTCACCCGCAAACGGCGCAAGCCGCTCGCGCGCCCAGGGCTCGGCCTCGAGCAGGCGGTTCAACGCAAAAACCAGGGGCGATTCGAAAGCGGTCATGCAAACAAAAAGGGCCACCCTGTGGTGGCCCTAGGTGAGGTTAGACCGGTCAGTGCATCTGCTGGATGCCGGCAAGCTGCCAGCCGGCGGAGCCGTCCACCGGCTTGGAGAGGTTCCATACCTCCTCGAAGCTGGCAGGCGCCGCCCCGGGGGCTTCGCTCACCAGTCCGGAGAAGCGCACGCTGGCCCAGTGCCGGTCGCCCTCGGTGGCCACTTCCAGCAGGTCCGCGTTCAGCGTCACCACATCGGTCTGCCGCTTGCCGCCGCTGCGCAGGTCCTCGCTCAGCACCGCGTACATCTCCGGTGTGGTGACCTCGCGCAGCTCGTCCAGCTTGCCGCTGTCGTTGGCGATCTGCAGCTTGATGAAGTTGGACTTCGCGGCGCGCAGGAAACCAGTCACGTCGAAGCCCGCGGGAATGCCTGCGCGCGGCGTGCCCAGTGCGACGCGTGCGTCGAAACCCGTCGCCTGCGAGGGCGGCGGCGCGGCGACCGTCTCGCTGCCCAAGCCCGCGTACTGCAGCGGTCTGGTCTGGGTGCGAGGCGCGCGCAGCATGCGGAACAGTGCAAACGCGGCGAATACGAGAAGTCCGATCAGCATCGCGGAAACGAGGGTGGAAAGAATCGGGCTGCCGGCGAACATCGCGCCGAGCAGGCCACCCAATGCGAGGCCGCCGAGCATCGGCAGCCACTTGCTGCCCGCAGTCGCGGGCGCCGCGGCGGGCGCGGTCTGCTGCGCAGGTTTCGCGGGCGTGGCCTGCGGCGCAGCCGTCACGTTGCGTTGCGCGCCGATCGTACGGCCGCCGCCCAGGCGCGCCGCCTCAGCCTCGGGCATCGCGATCGCGATTCCCAGGATCACTGCCGCCACTGCCAGCCACAGCCTGCCCATGAGACCTATCCCCCGTTGTTCAGTTTGTCCGATCATGCTACCCCAGTTTGACGCCGCGATGAACGGCCGCGATACCCGCGCTGAGGTTGAAATATTCGACCTGCGCCAGCCCCGCGCGTTCCATCATCGCCGCAAGTTCCGCCTGGCCAGGGTGCATACGGATGGATTCCGCGAGGTAGCGGTAGGCGGCGGCATCGCCCGCAATCCTCTCCCCCAGCCAGGGGAGCAGCTTGAAGGAGTACAGGTCGTAGGGTCTTTGGAGCGGTTTCCATACCTTGGAGAACTCGAGCACCAGCAGGCGCCCGCCGGGCTTCAGCACACGCGTCATCTCGGCAAGCGCCGCCTCCTTGCGTGTCATGTTGCGCAGGCCAAAACCCACGCTCACGCAGTCAAAGCAGGCCGCCTGGAATGGCAGCCGCTCGGCGTCGCACTGCACGGCCGGGACCAGGCAGCCCGCGTCGAGCAAGCGGTCGCGGCCGTACTCCAGCATGCTGCGGTTGATGTCGGTCGCCCATACTTCGCCCGAGGGGCCGACACGGCGCGCAAAGGCCCGCGCCAGGTCGCCGGTGCCGGAGGCGACATCCAGCACCCGCTCTCCGGGCCGCAGGCGTGCGATTCCCACGGCGAAAGCCTTCCACAGGCGATGCAGGCCGAAGGACATGAGGTCGTTCATCAGGTCGTAGCGTGGCGCGACGCGATCGAAAACCTCGCGCACGCGGCCGTCCTTCTCAGCCTCGGGGACGCGCTGGTAGCCGAAATCGGTGTCTGACATGGGTGAGCGCAAGCTTTCTCTAACTAATCCGGCAGGACTTCGTAGGTCACGCGCTCAAAATCGATGCCGCGCTCGACTACCTCGAGCAAGCGCATCCGCTGCGGCTTGCGGATCATCGCCTCAATCACCCGCTTGGGCTTGAACCAGCCCGCCGCCGTCACCAGAGTGGGCGGCGAGTCCAGCGCCGGCACCGCCGCGAGCGCGAAGGCCTGCATGGTTTTCTCCCCAGCGACATTGACGCCGCTGGCGCGCACCGCGGCTGGGACTGGCACGCCCGGTAACAGCTTCAGCCCGCAGTGCAGGTCGCCGGCGCTGGTCAACATCAGCCAGCGCACCTGGCCGAGCTGGAAATTCTTGCCATCACCAGGGCGCACGCCGACCAGCTGGCCGTGCGCCATGCGCTTGCCCGGGTTGCCGGCGCGGCGCACCATCTTCAGGCCCTGCGCGCTTTCTTCCTCGAGCTGCCAATGCTCGAGCAGGAAACCGTGCGCCGCGCTGAAATCTCCCTCGTCGCGCGTGATGACGCGGCCGAAGGTGGCGATCTCGTCGCGCTGCTTGGACGAGAGTTCCCTGGATTCGCTCACGCCGCGAAACACGCCTCCGGAGATGTAGTAGTGGATCGCCGCGACGTCGGTGCAGGCCTGCGCCATGTCCATCACGCGCGCGCGCGCGGTGCTTCGCGGCGCCAGCGCCTGGCACCACCGGCGGTAGAGGAACACCAGCAACTGCTCGCAGGAGGGCTGTACGCAATCCTTGCCCAGCGCGAGCCTGGCGGGCGATTCGCCCTTGCGCAGCAGCGCGACGCGGTTGCGCAAGCTCTTGGCGAGGCGCCGCTCGTCCAGGATGCGCATGTCTGCGCCCTGCGCCGCGCCGCGCTCGGCGCAGCGATCGCCGGCCAGGTCCACTGTCAGCGGCGGCGGCTCGCCCTCTGGCTCGATCGGTTTGTTCGACATGCCGACCTTGTCGGCCCAGCGCTCGAGCAGGTAGGCGACGAAAGTAAGCTGGCGCGGGCCCAGCTCGTTCGGGTTGCACATGCCCATCAGCACGGCGCGCAGGTAGGCGGTGCGCGGCGAGGTGTCGTTCACGTCGCGGTTGAGGTAGTCCTTCACCGGCTCATCGGCAATGCCGAGCGCCTCGGCTCGCGCCAACACCTGGTGCAGGCCACGCCAGTCGCTGCCCGGCACCTGCCGGTAGGCTCGGTAGTGGTGGAACATGCGCAGCCCCGAGTAGGCCAGCGCGCGCTGGCAGATGAGCGCGCGCTGCGCGCGCAGCGACGCCTGGCCGGCTTCGAGGCAGCGCAGGTAACCGAGCCGCATCTGTTCCCACAGCTCGATGGTGTCGTCGAACATCGCCGCTTCGGTTTCGAGCATCGGCAGCGCGCGGTTGGTGAAACGCTTGGCCTGCTCGAGCTGCACGAAGCTCACCGCCTCGCGCACCGCTTCGAGCGCTTCGAAGCGGTCCTTCGCCGCGGCGCCGCAGCGGTTGAACTCCTCGACCTGCAACAGCAACTGGTGCTGCGCGGAAGCAACGTTGGCCAGCGGGACGTTCTCCAGCCAGGCCTTGCAGCTCGCGCCGTCGGAAAACTCGGGCGTCGCGGCAGGATCGATCTCGGGCAGCTTGAACGCGGAAAGGCCGGTCATCGCCGCGAACTCTATAACAACACGCGTTCGATGCCACCCGCGTTGGCTTTGCCGACGAAATTGGCCATCCAGTCCTCACCCAGCAGGCGCCGCGCCATCTCCACCACGACGTAGTCGGCTTGCGCGCCGGTGTCGTTGTCGAATCTCGCCAGGCCCTGCAGGCAGGACGGGCAAGAGGTCAGCACCTTGACCGGCGCATCGCCCGGCAGCGCGGCAATCCCCTTCCTCAGTTCCTCTTCCTTGCGCATGCGCACCTGCGTGGAAATGTCCGGGCGCGTGAGCGCGAGCGTGCCCGATTCGCCGCAGCAGCGCTCGGACAGCGTCACCTCGCTGCCCATCAGCTGCTTCACTACTTCCAGCGGCTGGTGCTGCTTGATCGGCGTGTGGCAGGGATCGTGGTACAGGTACCTCACCCCCTTCACGCCGTCCAGCTTCACGCCCTTTTCCAGCAGGTATTCGTGGATGTCCAGCAGCCGCGAGCCGGGAAAGATCTTGCCGAACTGGTACTTCTCCAACTGGTCGAGGCAAGTGCCGCAGGACACGATCACCGTTTTGATGTCGAGGTAGTTGAGCGTCGTGGCGAGGCGGTGGAACAGCACGCGATTCGAAGTGATGATCTTCTCGCCCTTTTCCTCCTCGCCCGCCGCGGTCTGCGGATAGCCGCAGCACAGATACCCTGGCGGCAGCACGCATTGCGCGCCCACTTCGTAGAGCATCGCCTGCGTGGCAAGCCCCACCTGCGAGAACAGTCGCTCCGAGCCGCAGCCCGGGAAGTAGAACACCGCGTCCGAATCCTCCGTCACCTTGGCCGGGTCGCGCACGATCGGCACGATCTTCGCGTCCTCGATGTCGAGCAGCGCGCGCGCGGTTCTCTTCGGCAGCTTGCCGGGCATCGGCTTGTTGACGAAGTGCACCACCTGCGCGGCGAGGGAAGGCCGCCCGCCGGTGGTGGGCGGGGGTTTCGTCGTCTGCCGGCGGCCGAGGAAGCCGAGCATGCGGTGCGCGAAGCGTTGCGCGGCGTAGCCCCAGTCGATGAGGATCTTTCTTGCCACCTTGATGGCGCGCGGATCGGTAATGCCGAGGAACAGCATCGAGAGCCGCGTGCCGGGATTGAAGCGGCGCTTGCCCGCGCGGCGCAGCAGGTTTCTCATGGCAATCGACACGTCACCGAAGTCGATGTCCACTGGGCAGGGGCTGGCGCACTTGTGGCACACCGTGCAGTGATCGGCCACGTCGGCCAACTCGTCGTAGTGCACTCGCGCCACGCCGCGGCGCGTCTGCTCCTCGTACAGGATCGCTTCGATGAGCAGCGACGTGGCGAGGATCTTGTCGCGCGGCGAGTACAGCAGGTTGGCGCGCGGCGCGTGCGTCGCGCACACCGGCTTGCACTTGCCGCAGCGCAGGCAATCCTTGATGGCGGTCGCCACGCCGCCAAGGTCGGTCTGTTCGAGGATCAACGACTCGGCGCCGATGAGCGAGAAGCTCGGCGTGTAGGCGTTCTCCAAGCCGCCGCCGGCAAGCAGTTTGCCTGCGTTGAAGCGCCCCTCCGGGTCCACGCTTGCCTTATAGGCGCGGAATGCCTCCATTTCGGCCGGCTCCAGGTACTCCAGCTTGGTGATGCCGATGCCGTGCTCGCCGGAGATCACCCCGCCGAGTGATTTGGCGAGCCGCATGATGCGCGCCACGGCCTGCCTCGCGCGCTGCAGCATGGCGTAGTCGTCGGAGTTCACCGGGATGTTGGTGTGCACGTTGCCGTCGCCGGCGTGCATGTGCAGCGCGACGAACACGCGCCCGCGCAGCACCTTCTTGTGCACGGCCTCCGCGCCCTCCAGCACGCGCGCGTAGGTGCTGCCCGAGAACAGGCGGCGCAGCTCGTCGCGCACCTCGGTCTTCCACGACAGCCGCTCCTTATGCGACTGCAACGCCTCGAAATCCACGTCCAGGCCGTTGCGCAGGCGCTGCCAGCGCGTGCGCACGGTGGCGATCAGCTCGAGGGCCTGCTGCGGCCGCTCGCCCAGCAATTCGTGCCGCGGCAGCCGCTCGTCGTGCTGCACCAGCGGCAGCGCACCCTGGAAATACTCCTCCAGCGCATCGAGCAGCTCCAGTTTGTTGTCGATCGAGCACTCGATGTTGATGCGCTCGATGCTGTCGGAGTACGCGGCCAGCTGCTCGAGCGGAATCACCACGTCCTCGTTGATCTTGAATGCGTTGGTGTGGCGCGCGATGGCCGCGGTGCGCGCGCGGTCCATCCAGAAACGCTGGCGCGCCTCCGACGAGACGGCGACGAAGCCTTCGCCGCCGCGCGCGTTGGCAAGGCGCACCACCGCCGAGGCCGCGCTCGCCACCTCGTCCACGTTGTCGCCCGTCAGGTCGCCGATCAACAGCATCTTCGGGCGTTCGCCGCGGCGCGCCTTGGTGGCGTAGCCCACCGCCTTGAGGTAGCGCTGGTCCAGGTGCTCCAGGCCCGCCAGGCGCACGCGAGGCAGGGCGTCGACGTAAGCCTTCACCTCGACGATGGCGGGCACGGATTCGCTCACCGGGCCGAAGAATTCCAGGCACACGGTGCGCGTGTGCGCGGGCATTCGGTGCAGGATGAAGCGCGCAGCGACGATGATGCCGTCGCAGCCTTCCTTCTGCACCCCGGGCAGGCCGGCGAGGAATTTGTCGGTGACGTCCTTGCCCAGGCCCGTCTTCCTGAATGCGGAACCCGGGATCTCGATCGCGCGCTCCTCCAGCAGTTTCTTGCCGTCCTTGGCGAAACGCCGCATGTGGAACACGGCCTTCTCCGCGTCGTGCACCCGGCCCAGGTTGTGGTGGTAGCGCTCCACCTCGATCCACTCGGCCTGCGGCGTGACCATCTTCCACCAGGCGAGGTTGTCGATCGCGGTGCCCCACAGCACCGCCTGCTTGCCGCCGGCGTTCATGGCCACGTTGCCGCCAATGCAGCAAGCGTCCGCCGAAGTGGGGTCCACTGCGAACACCAGGCCCGCACCTGCCGCAGCCTCCATCACCCGCTTGGTGACCACGCCGGCGCCGGCGCGGATCGTCGGCACGCGCTGGGTCACGCCGATCAGCTCGCGGTGTTCGACTGCGCCCAGGGCATCGAGCTTCTCGGTGTTGATCACCGCCGAGCGGCGGGTGAGCGGCAGCGCGCCGCCGCTGTAACCGGTGCCGCCGCCGCGCGGGATGATGGTAAGACCGAGCGCGATCAGCTCGCGCACCAGCGGCAGCACCTCGTCCTCGCTGTCGGGCGTCACCACCACGAACGGGTATTCGACGCGCCAGTCGGTGGCATCGGTGACGTGCGAAACGCGCGCGTAGCCGTCGCAGGCGATGTTGTCGCGGCGCGTGGCGCGCTTGAGGCGCTTCAGGGCCTTCCTGCGCAGGGCGCGCGTCTGGTCGAACGAAGCGCCGAACGCCTCCACCGCATAGCGCGCTACCTCGAGCAGTTGCGCCACTTTCCCGTCGTCGCCGCGCCGCGCCTCGATTTCGGCCAGCCGCCGCTGCATGCCCTCCAGCACCAATTTGCGCGTGCGGCGGTCCTCGATCAGGCCGTCCTCGAGGTAAGGATTGCGCTGGATCGCCCACATCTCGCCCAGCACCTCGTACAGCATGCGCGCCGAGCGGCCAGTGCGGCGTTCGGCGCGCAGCTCCGAGATCAACGGCCAGGCGGAGGCGCCCAACAGACGCAGCACGATCTCGCGGTCGGAGAACGAGGTGTAGTTGTACGGAATCTCGCGCAGGCGGGCGCTCATGCGGGTGGTGCCGCGGCTTCCTGCACGGCGAACACGTCGCGGTAACTGGCGTAGAAGCTGGCGAACAGCGTGGGCAGCATGACGAGCAGCAGCGGCAGCACCAACGCCATCGGTTGCACGCGCAGGGTGCCGCCCGATGCGAACAGCAGCAGCATCAGCATCGTCGTGGGCAGCACCAGCAAGGTGAACGTCACGGCCGCGCCGTAGACGAGGAAGGCGCGCCAGTTCATCAGGCTGGCAAAGAAGCTGTAGAACAACGCCTGCAGCGGTGCCATGCCCTGCCAGGCCGTCAGCAGCGGCGCGAACCAATACATCATCATCACCGGCACGTACAGTGCAGCCGCCGCAACGAGCGCGCCGAGGAAGCTGTCGCGCTGCAGCGCTTCATCCTCCGGCCGCCGCCCAGTGAGCAGCCACTGCGCCAGCGCACCATCGTCGGCCAGAGCCGAGCCGCCGATCACCACCCCCAGGGCCACGAGGTATGCCGCGCCCAGCGCCAACTGCGCGGGCAGGCGCTCGCGGAAACCCGCGAACAGCATCACCAGCTCCACCGGCTGGCCGCGCGAGGCGGCGCGGCTCGCCACCATGAACCCTACCGAGAACACCGGCACCAGGATCGAGGCCGCGATGAGCCCGATCACCGGCACCAGGCTCAAGGAGGTCATCGCCAGCCAGTAGCCAAACACGAGCGCCAGCCAACCGAGTGGCGCCACGCGGAACATGCGCCAACCCTCGCCGAGCCAGCGCAAGCCGCGTGCGGCAGCGACCACGCGCGCCTTCATGCTGCTTGCAGCCAGGGCGGCGCCGCGTGCAGACGCAGCTCCAGCACCTTGCGCATATGGTCCGGGTCGTGCGCGTGCACCAGTTCCCCCGCGCGCGGCAGGTGCAGGTCGTGCAGGCGCGAGAGCCAGAAGCGCAGTGCCGCGGCACGCAGCACGACCGGCCAGGCCTCGCGCTCGAGCGCCGTGAAAGGCCGCAACGCGTGGTAGGCGCCAAGCAACGAGCGCGTGAGCGCCGGGTCGAGCGAGCAGTCCTGCGCCGGGTCGGCGAGGCACCAGTCGTTGGCGCACACCGCAACGTCGTAAAGCCAGCAGTCCACGCCCGCGAAGTAGAAGTCGATCACGCCGGCGAGCCGTGTTCCGTCGAACAGCGCGTTGTCGCGGAACAGGTCCGCGTGCACCGGGCCGCGCGGCAGGTCGGGGAAGCGATGCTGCGCCTGGAGCTCGAGCTCGGCGTCAAGGAGCCCGTTCTGCGCGGCGTCGAGGAAAGGCCGCACGTCCTGCGCCGCGGCGCGCCACCACTGCGGCCCGCGCGGATTTTCCTGGTAGGCCGGAAAGGAACGCCCCGCGAGGTGCAGGCGTGCGAGCAGCGCCCCGAGCTCGCGGCATTCGGCCGCGCCCGGCCGCTCGAGCGACTTGCCGGGCAAGCGCGTCACCAGCGCCGCGGGCTTGCCGTTCAGCGTGCCCAGGTAGGCGTCCGACAGGTCGGCGATCGGCGCCGGGCAGGGAATGCCGTGTCGCGCAAGGTGCGCCATCAGGTCCAGGTAGAAGGGCAGCTCTGCCGCCGGCAGCCGCTCAAACAGGGTGAGCACATAACGCCCCTGCGCGGTGGTGACGAAGTAGTTGGTGTTCTCGATGCCGGACTTGATCGGTTCCACGCGCTCGAGCGTGCCCACCGAATATTTCTGCAGCCAGGCCGAGAGCTGGGCCTCTGACACGGGCGTATAGACCGACAAGCCAGCTGCACCCGTTCAGTCGAAAGCGTGGATCAACCACATCGGCGCGCGCGTGCCGTCGTCAAGCGAATCGCGGCGCAGCCAGCCGTCAGCACTCTCGACGAGGTAGTAGGGCCTGCCGGCGGGCGGGGTCACTTTCACCATCGTGCGGCCGCCGTAGTTGACATGCTCTACCTTGTCGTCTTTGCCGGCTGGAATGCGCACGGCGGGATCTCCGGCGCGGCCCTCGGCGTCGGCCGCAAGCTCGGGCGCCTCTGGCAAGGGTTCGAGTTTCGGCGGCGGCGGCACTTGCGCTTGCGCGGCCACCGCCATCGGCAACAACACGGTCGCGAGGTGCCGGCGCATGCATCGCAGTTTACTAGAGGTTGAGCAGAATCTCCCTCTCGGCGGGCGAAGGCTCGAAGCCGCGCTTCTCGTAATAAGCAAAGATGGCGTCCACCACCCCCTGCGGCTCCTCGATCACCTGCAGAAGATCGAGGTCGCGCGCGTCGATCATGCCCTCGGCCGCCAGCCGCGAACGCAGCCAACCCAGCAGGTCGCGCCAGAATGGCTCGTGCATCAGGATGATCGGCATCCTGCGTGTCTTGCCCGTCTGCACCAGGGTGAGCGCCTCGAACAGCTCGTCCAGGGTGCCGTAGCCGCCCGGCAGCACGACATAGGCGGTGGCGAACTTGGCGAACATCACCTTGCGCGTGAAAAAGTGCTTGAAGCGCAGGCTGATGTCCTGGTACTGGTTGGCGTGCTGCTCGCGTGGCAAGTCGATATTGAGGCCGATGGAGGGCGCCGTGCCGGCAAACGCGCCCTTGTTGGAAGCCTCCATCACTCCCGGACCGCCGCCGGAAATCACCGCGAAGCCCGCGTCCGACAATAAGCGCGACACCTCCTCCGCCAGGCGGTAGGTGTGCGAGCCGGGCGCGACGCGCGCGCTGCCGAACACCGAGACCGCGGGGCGGATGTTGGCGAGGCGCTCGGTCGCTTCGACGAACTCTGACATAATGCCGAACACCCGCCACGCTTCGCGCGCATCGACGCGCCGGTCGGGACTCACCGGTTTGAGCAGCTTTTCGTCAGTCATCGTGTCGGCGAACGATCCGCAAAAAACTCTCCTGCTGGTGGACGGCTCGTCCTACCTGTACCGGGCTTTCCATGCGCTGCCGGAACTGCAGAGCCCGCGCGGCGAGCCCACCGGCGCGATCTATGGCGTGCTCAACATGCTACGGCGGCTCTCGGCCGATCACAAGGCTGAGGCGCGCGCCTGCGTGTTCGACGCCAGGGGCCCGACGTTCCGCGACGCGGAGTATCCCGAGTACAAGGCGAATCGCCCGCCGATGGACGAGGCGCTCGCCGCGCAGATCGAGCCGCTGAAGGAAGCGGTGTTGGCGCTCGGCTGGCCGGTGCTGGCGGTCGAAGGCGTCGAAGCCGACGACGTCATCGCCACGCTCGCGCAGGAAGCGAAGAGCAAGGGCTGGCGCTCGCTGATCTCCACCGGTGACAAGGACCTCGCGCAGCTGGTGGACGAGCACGTGACGCTGGTCAACACCATGTCGAACGAGACGCTCGATGCCGAGGGTGTGCGCAGGAAGTTCGGCGTGTCGCCCGACCAGATCGTGGACTACCTCGCGCTGACCGGCGATGCCGTGGACAACGTGCCCGGCGTGGACAAGGTGGGACCCAAGACCGCAGCGAAGTGGATCCAGCAGTACGGCTCGCTCGACGCGGTGATCGAGCACGCAAGCGAGATTCCGGGCGTGGTGGGCGAGAACCTGAGGCGGACGCTGGACTGGCTGCCCAAGGGCAAGAGCCTGCTCACCGTGAAGCGCGACGTGAAGCTGCCGTTGAAACTGGAAGACCTCGGCGGCACAGAGGATGCGGCCAAGCTGCGAGAACTCTTTGCGCGCTTCGGCTTTCGCAGTTGGCTCGGCGAGCTGGGCGGCGCGGCGGTGCCGAGCGTGCCCGCGGAGGCGGTCACCGAGGCGAAACGCCGCAAGTACGTGACCCTCGCCGACGAGCCTGCGCTCGCCGCGTGGCTGGCGCGGATGGACAGAGCAGAGTTAGTCGGCTTCGACACCGAGACCACCGGCCTGGAGCCGATGGTGGCGACGCTGGTCGGGATGTCCTTCGCCTTCGGCGAGAACGCGGCGTACCTGCCGCTCGCGCACCAATACCCGGGCGCGCCGGAGCAGATCGGCGTGACCAGGGCGCTCGAGCTCCTCCAGCCCTGGCTGGAAGGCGCGCAACACAGGAAGGTCGGGCAGAACCTGAAATTCGATGCACACATGCTGGCCAACCACGGCGTGCGCCTGGGCGGCATCGCGCACGACACGCTGCTCGAATCCTACGTCTACGAAGTGCATGAGCGGCACGACCTCGATTCGCTTTCGCAGCGGCACCTGGGCTGGAAGACCATTTCCTACGACGAAGTCACCGGCAAAGGCGCGTCGCGCATCTCGTTCTCGGCGGTGGAGATCGGCCGCGCCACCGAGTACGCGGCGGAAGACGCGGACTGTGCGCTCGCGGTGCACGAGGCGCTCTACCCGAAGATCTCGGCGCAACAGCGGCTGCGAGAGGTCTACGAGACGATCGAGATGCCGGTGATGCCGGTACTGCTGCGCATGGAGAGGAACGGCGTGCTGCTCGATGGGGCGAAGCTGGAAGCGCAGAGCCACGAGTTGGGCAAGGAGATGCTCGAGCTCGAGCAAAAGTCCTATCAGGCCGCGGGCCAGCCGTTCAACCTCAACTCGCCCAAGCAGATCCAGGAGATTCTGTTCGACAAACAGAAGCTGCCGGTGAAGAAGAAAACGCCCTCCGGCCAGCCTTCCACCGACGAGGACGTCCTCACCGAGCTCGCGCTCGACTACCCGCTGCCCAAGCTGCTGCTCGAGTACCGCGGCCTCGCTAAGCTGAAATCCACGTACACGGACAAGCTGCCACGCATGGTCCACCCGGGAACCCGGCGCGTGCACACCACCTACTCGCAGGCGGTGGCGGTGACCGGGCGGCTCGCCTCCAACGACCCCAACCTGCAGAACATCCCGATCCGCACGCCGCAGGGCCGGCGCATCCGCGAGGCCTTCGTCGCCCCGAAGGGCAGCAAGATCATCAGCGCGGACTACTCGCAGATCGAGCTGCGCATCATGGCGCACCTCTCGGGGGATGAAGGGCTGCGTCACGCCTTCGCCCATGGCCACGACGTGCACCGCGCCACCGCGGCGGAAGTCTTCGGTGTGCCGCTGGACAAGGTGTCGCCGGACGAGCGGCGCACCGCCAAGGTGATCAACTTCGGCCTGATCTACGGCATGAGCGCGTTCGGACTGGCGCAGAACCTGGGCATCGAGCGCGCCACGGCGCAGGTCTACATCGATTCGTATTTCTCCCGCTACCCGGGGGTGAAGCGCTACATGGACGAGACGCGGGAAAAAGCGCGCGCCGCGGGCTACGTCGAAACCGTGTTCGGCCGGCGGCTGTGGCTGCCGGAGATCAAGTCATCCAACCCGGCGCGGCGCCAGGGCGCCGAGCGCGCGGCGATTAACGCGCCGATGCAGGGCACGGCCGCTGACCTGATCAAGCTGGCGATGATCGCGGTGCAGGGCTGGCTGGACAGGGAGAAGCTGAAGACCCTGCTCATCATGCAGGTGCACGACGAGCTGGTGCTGGAAGTGCCGGAGGGCGAGCTGGAGGAAGCGAAGAAGCAGGTGCGCGAGCTGATGCAGAACGTGGCGCAGCTCGAAGTGCCGCTGATCGTCGACGTCGGGGTGGGAGAGAATTGGGATCAGGCGCATTGAAAAAGGGGTCTGACCCTATTTTCTCAATTCACCAAAGACCTTTTTGAGGATGCTGGACGCGGTGCCCACCGGGTCTTTGCGGATCTTCTTCTCTTCCTCCGCCACCATGAAGTAAAGGCCGTCCAGGGCCTTCTGCGTCACATAGTCGTCGAGGTTGGCCTGCTCCTGCTTCACCAGCCCGAGCGCCACTCCCTGCTCTGCGTATTGGTTGTACTTCTGCGCAAGGCCCACCTTCTCCGTAGATTTCTTCACCATGGGCAGAAACCTCTTGCGCAGTTGATCCGTCGTGGTGCGCTTGAAGTACTCCGTCCCCGAGGTCTCCCCGCCCGTCAAGATCCCCTTCGCGTCCTGCACCGACATCTTCTTCACCGAGTCCACGAACAGCTGCTTCGCCTCCGGCACCGCGGCCTCCGCCGCACGGTTCATGGTGAGAACCAGCTCATCGGAGTACTTGCCCAGCCCCAAGCGCCGCATGGTGCGCTCCGCACGCTGCAGCGACTGCGGCAAGGGAATCTTCACCCGGGTGTCGCCGAAAAATCCATTCTCCTTCCCCAACTGGTCCACCGCCGCGCGAGAACCCTTTTCCAAGGCGGTCCTCAGAGCCGAGACCGCCTCTCTATTGGTGATGTTCTCGAGCTGGGCCGACGCAGGGTTGGCCCAGGCCATCACAACAGCCGCGGACGCGGCGACAATAGCGACTCTCACCGGCCTGATTATCTGCCAGCCTTCAACGCCGCGCGGCGTTCGAGGCTTTCCTTCGGCCAATGCTCGGAGGCCTTGTAGTACTCCGGCACCGCAGGCGTACCCGCCGGCAGCACCACCCAGGGTTGCTTCGTTGACGTGAAGATATGCATGTCTGGCGGAAACCGCCCAGGCTCGTCGAGAGTCCCGATGCGCACGAAACGCACTGCGTCCCCCGCCCCTGCGTAGTTGCTCCAGAGTGCGATGCGGCACCTGGGGCAGCGGGTGATCTTCTGCCCCTTGCCGCTGTTGGAGGGCGTATTGACCACTTCCACTTCGCCCTGCAGCAGCTCGACGCGGCCGGCTTCGATCATGGCGTTGAGCGCGAACGCAGTCCCGGTCTCGCGCTGGCACCAGGTGCAGTGGCAGCAATGGACGAACATGGGTTTGCTCGTCATTCGGTAGCGCACCGAGCGGCAGGTACAGCCGCCTTCGATGGGAAATGGTTTTTCCATGTTCATTGCCCCTGTTGCAGCCTTTCTTGCACCGATGCGTTGAGCAACGTCATCCTGCCGTCCTTCCATCCACGCTCCTCTTGTACCGCCCATCCCCCCTCCAGTCTCGCGAATCGAACCAATACATCATTGTTCGCGATTTCTATCTCCCGCATTCCGGCGTCATGTCTAGACGTCATGACGATTGAACCGGATTGCCTGCCATCCTTCATGGCGTATTCCAGGATCGCATTATTCCCAAGGAACAAGAGGACGACACCAGTCAGGTTTGGCGTATCAATGGCCAGAGCAAGCAATCTGTTTTTCGCTGAATACTTCCTGCTATCCAGATAGACAGAAATGGATGCGAGGACGGCATACGGCAGGCATCCATAGTCAACGACAAGCCCCAGCAATGCCAATTTCCAACTGTTGGAATCGGGATACATCAACCCGGCGCCAAATAACATCAATCCGCCAACAAACGGAAATACGGAAGGAGAGTGCCTGCCGTTCAGCTGGTTGACAATTACCCATGCGTTGAACAGAGCGATCAATGCGCCCGGAATGGCAAGACCGATTGAGGCAATCTGTCGAGCTAATTCCATGACGCTGAATTCGGCAGCTAATTTTCGGGTTGCCCAGCGGGGTTGAAATAACCAACGATACGGTGCCTGTATTACTCGAGCGACCCCATCTCCGCACTCGTCTTTTGCAGCCAGAAGTGCATGCCCAATTGGCGATAGCTTCCCGTTGCGATGGCCAGGTGCTCTTTCGCTTTCTCGGGGTCGCCCGCTTGACGATACAGCTTGCCAAGCCCGACGTGGCAGTGTGCCGCGAGCGGGTGCATGCCGAGCTCAGATGCAAGGGCCGCTGCAGCGAGGTAGTGCGCTTCGGCCGTCGCCACGTCGGAGCGGTCATGATGCGAATCAATCTCGCCCAGTAGGCGAAGGGTCCAGGCCTCGTAGCCACGGTGACCGCGTTCCCGCGACAGCGTCAGAGCCCGTTCCGCTAGCGCGAAGGCCTGCTCCGACCGGCTCGCCAGCAGGCAAGTCTCACCGAGATGGACGAGCACGGACGAGCGCCACTGGAACATCGCCATGGATTCCAGCGCTGCCAGAGACTCTTCGAGCAGCTTCTGACCCTCCGCGATGCGTCCCGATTGCGCGTAAAGATAGCCCAGCAGATCCGCCACTTCCGGAAAGAGCTGCGGAAGGTTCCTGTCACGCGACAGCGCGAGGCTCCGCTCCGCGATGGGGATCGCGAGACCAAAATCTCCCCGGGCGCCGTGGGCGCGGCCCACGGCGCGCATCGCGCAGATCAGGCTGTATGGGTGATCGAGCGCCTCGGCAAGCCGTACGCCCTCCTGCGCCTCGGCCAGCGCGCGCTGAAACTCGCCGCGCTCGGCAAGCGCCAGCGGCCAGAACATGCGGGACATCACGGCTGGAAACCCCGCCAGCCCGCAGCGGTCGCGAAACTTCTCGCCCGCGAGCAGTTCGAGGATTGTCGAGAAGAACTCGTCGGTCTGCCGGTAGTTGCCCGCCACGAAGTTGGCCGTGCCGAGGTAGTAGTTCGCCGCCACGCGCAGCGGCAGATCCCCGAGTCCCTCGGCGATCCCCAGGGCGCGCTCTGCGAATGCCGGGGCGTCCGTCGCCAGTCCAGTCTGGCGCGTGTGCTCGCTCATGTACGCCGCAATCCATCCCAGCCGGCGTTGATCGCCGAGCTCCGCGGCCAGGCGTTCGGCATCCTGTAGATGTCCGAAGCCGGTCTCGAAGCGTCCGAGGGGCCAGAGCGCATTGCGCAGCGCGAGACGAACGTCGACGCCAGGCTCCAGCGTCTCCGCGGTTGCGGGAAGCTGGGCCAGCGCCGTCAGCGCCTGCTCGAAGTACGTGGCTGCCTCGCGGTTGGCCGAGCGGGTGAAGGCCTTCGCCCCCGCCTGCCGCAAATAGGTTACCGACTTATCCCAGACTTCGCCCCGCGACGCATGGTGGGCCAGCCGCTCGACGTGCTCGGCCAACCGATCAGGATAGAGCCGTTCGATCGCGTCGACGATTTGCCGGTGCAGTACTCTGCGCTGCTCGCCGAGAAGACTTCCGTAGGCGACGTCGTGCGTGAGAGCGTGGTTGAAGGTGTACGACTGGTCGGGAAAGAGGCGGGCCTGATACAGGAATTCGGATTCCTGCAGCTTCGCGAGACCGCGACGAAGGTGGTCATCCTCCAGCCCGGCGATGCTGCGCAGGATCGCATGTGGTACGTTCGAGCCGACGACCGACGCCGCCTGCAGAAGCCGCTTGTCGGCCGCAGCCAGGCGATCGATGCGCGCCGACAAGGCGGCCTGGACGGTGGGCGGGATCTGCAGCGACTGCAGCGGCCGGACCAGGCGGTAGGCCCCCCGACTGCCTTCCAGCAGGTTCGTCTCGACGAGCGTGCGGATGCTCTCCTCGAGAAAGAATGGATTCCCGTCCTTCGGCAACAGGTCCTTCAGGCCGGTAAGGCTCGCGTCGTCGCCCACCAGGTTGCGCACGAACTCTTTGGTCATCTCCGGCGACAGGACGTCGAGGCGCAGCTGTGTGTAGTAGCTCTTGCCGCCCCAGCGGTGCTCGTATTCCGGACGATAAGTCAGAAGCAGCAAGAGCGGCGCCGAAGCCAGACTGTCGACCAGCGTCTCCAGAAACGCCTGTGTTTCGCCGTCGATCCAGTGGAGGTCCTCGACGACCAGGATCACGGGCTGGCGCTGGGACTCGCGCAGGATCAAGCGCTTGAGTGCCTCGAGCGTGCGCTGACGACGCTGCGAAGCGTCGAGGCTTTGCCAAGATGGGTCCTCGACGGGGACATCGAGCAGCGCGAGAAACGCGGGGAGGTCGGGTATATGCACCGGATCGAGCTCCAGCAGCCGATCGGCGACCTTGTTGCGCAGCGCGCGGACGTCGTCGCTGATTTCGATTCTGAAGTAGCTCTTCAGCAGCCTGATCATCGGCTGGTAGTTGGTGGATTTGCGATAGGAAAGCGACGCCGTCTCGAGCACCAACCAGTCCGATGCGGTTTGCGGATGGAGAAATTCGTGAAGAAGGCGCGATTTGCCCAGACCCGCCTCGCCGATGACAGTGACCACCTGGCCATGCCCCTGCCGGGCTCTGCCTTGCATGCGCTCGAGTTGCTCCAGCTCGGCACCGCGACCGACGAAATCCGTGAGCCCCCGAGCTGCCAGCGCCTGGAAGCGCGTCTGCGCTGGCCCGGTCCCCAGCAGCTCGTAGGGGGCAACGGTCACGCCGGCGGGCTGCAGCGCCTTCGCGTGGACATGGCCCTCCGCAAGTCGCAGGGTTTCCGCGCTGATCAGCAATGTCCCGGGTGCTGCGATCTGCGCAAGCCGCGCGGCAAGGTGGCTCGCGTGGCCCATCGCCCGGTAGGCCGCGTCCGGGTCGCTCGCGACCGGGCGGGTCACGACCTCCCCGGAGTTCAATCCTGCGCGCACGAGTATCGGGATGGCCGGCGCGCGATTCAGGGTTTGGGCAAATTGCTTTACCGCCTCCCGGATCTCAAGCGCCGCGAAGCAGGCCCGAACGGCATGGTCCTCCTGCGCGATCGGCACCCCGAACAGCGCGACGATCCCGTCGCCCGTCACCAGATTAACGCTTCCCTCGTAGCGCCGAACGGCTTGCGCCATCAGCTGGAGGACTGCGTCGAGGATTTTCAGGCCTTCCTCGGGATCCTGCTCGGCAATGCGTTCCAGCGAATCCTTGCAGTCTGCACACAGCACGGTTGCAAGTTTGCGCTCGCCCGCAACGATCTCGCCGTCGATCCGTTCGGCCCCGGGAGCCAGGTCGGCTGGCAGCGCCTCCGCTACGGCTGGACCATCGCCGGCCGCCGTCTGGCCGCTGTTTTCGATCGGCTCGTTGGAGAACGTACCGACGAACCGGAACCCCCGCCGTTGAACCGTCCGGATCAGCGACTGCGACTTGCCGTCATCCCCGATGGCCTTGCGCGCTGCCGCAATCCGGCTGGATAGAGCGGCCTCGGAAACGATCCGTCCATTCCAGATCGCCGCAAGAATCTCGTCCTTCGTGACCACCCGATGGCTGTTCGTGAGCAGCATCACGAGCAGGTCGAACACCTGGGGCTCTACGACAATACGGTGCCCGTCCTTTCGCACCTCGTACACCTGGGTGTCGATGGTGCATGCACCAACGCGGTAGATCATCTCTGGCCCGCTCCCTCAGCTGCTATCGCATCGATCGCCCGCCGGCTGGAATGCCGTTTTGCGGGGCTCCCTGAGATTGAAACCCCAGCACTTCTCCAGAAAACCTATAGAGAATCTTCAAGCAGCATACGCCACGCCCTCGTAACTTTAAACCGCAGAGCACGCCTGCCGGTTCGACTCAGGCGTCTCGCGTTCCCTGTGGACCAACTTAAGGAGAGGCGCAAAATGAACATCGGCAAATCGACATATGCATTGGTGGGGCTTGGAATGCTCGCGGCAGGCATCGCGCTTGACGGCTTGGTCGGGATTCCGGAGGCGCGCGCGCAGGCGACGGATCGGGTATTCGAGATCCGGACCTACACGGCACAGCCCGGGAAGTTCGACGCCATGAAGTCACGCTTCAGGGAGCACATTGTGCCGTCGATGTTTCCCAAGTACGGCATGACGCTGGTCGGCTTCTGGACCGCGGCCGACGCGCCACAGACCGATAACACTCTGATATACGTGCTCGCCCACCCCAGCCGTGAAGCGGCGAAGACTAACTGGGCGGCATTCCGGGAAGGTCCCGAGCGCGCGAAGGTCTGGGCTGAAACCGAGAAGGACGGTCCCATCAATCTCAAAGTCGAATCGATTTTCGTCAACCCGATCAACTTCTCGCCCATCAGGTAGAGGCCAGCCATAATTCGACATGAGCGGACCGCGACGGATCGCCGGCGTGGGTCCGCTCGATGCAAGGGTTGGGCCGCAGACTCACCGAAGCTCCTTGCGGACCACGAGCTTCAATCCCGACCACACCGCGGTGACCGCGCATACCTTGACATCCACGAAGCCCAGCGGAAGCGCAACTTCGCGCACGGTGTCTTCAGTGATGTCCGTGGCGACCTTCGACGATTTCTTCGGCCATGATACCCAGACCGTGGAAGATGGTTTGAGCGTTGCGCGGTATTTCTTCAGGGCCTTCGAGAGGTCAGACTTGTTTGCCGAGAAGAAATGAACGAGATCAGTTCGCGCGGAGGCCTCTTGTGTGAAGGCCACGCCTTCCGGCAGTGGCTGAAGCAGACCTTCGTACTCGCCTGGCGCGCCCACGACCAGGAGCGAGTACCCGGGCTTGATGCCGAGCTTCGATGCGAGAGGTGTTCCAGAGTACCCAGGCATTCATGGCACCTTGCTCAAGGTCGGCGTACTCGCGTGCGAGCGCCCGACGCTTGGGCTCGCCGGCCTGGCAAGCGAGTAGCCACGCGAGGCAGTGCGAGCGTCAGCTCGCTATCCCGGCGTACCTCGCTCCGCAGCCACGCGACGAACGCCTCCACGGCATCGCTCCCGGCGGCGGCGCGCCTGAGGACGACGAAAAAGCTGCCCAAGGTCGCCACCGCGTCGGGGCCGAAAGGAGCGCACAGGACCCCGTTGCGAAGGTGGTGGTTAAGGTGGGGCCGCGCGCCCATCGCAACGCCACTGCCCTCGATCGCCGCCGGGATTACCTGGTCGTAGTGCGAAAAGCGCAGCGTGCTCGCCGGCTTGACTGCGGGGAGCTTCATCGCCTCGTACCACACGTCCCATTCGGACCACGGTCGCCCATCGCGGATGGTCTCGAAATCGAGCCGCACGTGATTTGCGAGATCGGGCGCACTCCGGAGCGGACGCGCTGCGTCGCGCGCGAGCGCCGGCGAGCAAACCGGGAAGATGTCACAGTCGAGCAGCCGCTCGCCGTTTGGAACGTCGGCCCCGCGAGGCACAAACCGGATCGCGATGTCCATCTGCTCGCGCTCGAGATCGGGTTTGTCGTTGCTCGCGGCGACCCTCACGTCGACACCGGGATGCAGGCGGTTGAATCGCGGCAGCCTCGGCGCGAGCCAGAGCGACGCGAGCGCAGTGGTGGTCGTGACTGCCAGGGTCTTGCCAGACTCGGCAAGCCGATCGGTAGCCGCGTCGAGCAACGCGAGCGCCTCATCTGTCGCGCGGTATAGCTCTTCGCCGGCGCGGGTAAGTTGCAGCGCGCGGTGGACGCGGCGAAAGAGCGGCTTGCCGATCTGCTCTTCCAGCGTCTTGACCTCGCGACTGATCGCGGATTGGGTGACAAACAGCTCTTGCGCCGCGCGAGTAAAGCTCAAGTGGCGTGCGGCAACCCGGAACCCCCGCAGCAGGTCGAGCGACAAGGGATGCCGACGCTTATCCATTACCTGATCTCATGGCAGCAGTGAGAAAGGGTCGTTTGAGAGGTGTGTCTCGCGGGCGAACAATGGGCGCCGGTATTAGAGCAGATTCCCTGCTCTGACCGGGAGATTCTAGGAGGCTGTCATGAACGCGCACCCTGTTGTTGCACGCAGTCGCTGGATCCTTGCTGCAGGAAGTCTCGCCCTCATTCTTCCGCTTTCTGCACTCGGCCTGGATTCCGTGCCGCCGGAAGCCTTGAACGTGAAAGTCTTTCCCGACCGCTACGTTGCCGCCGGGAAGCCGTTCTCCGACCTCGCGGCGCTGCAAGCGTGGGCGAAGCCGATCCTTATCCGTACGCTCTGGCTCGACAACTGCGGCAATGCGTCCACAAAGCAACTCCTGGCCGCGGTCGAACGATTTCATTCCGTGTATGCAGAGGGGGTCCAGATTCGCACGTTTGCCACGGGTGCGCCTGCATGCGTCGGGGCGGCTGAGCAGGCGGGCTGGGCCCGCGACGCCGTGAGCCGGCTGCCGGCCAGCGGCGAGTACTACGCGACCGATCAGTCCGGCCGGAGCAGGTTGCCGTAACAGCGCGGAGGTACGTCAGAGAGCAACGAACCTACCCCACCCCCGCCTCATGCGCCTGCCGGTCGGCGTGATACGAACTCCGCACCATCGCCCCAACCGCCGCATGCCTGAAACCCATGTCCCTCGCCTCGCGCTCATATATCGCAAAGGTATCCGGGTGCACATACCGCTCCACCGCCAAATGGTGCGGCGAGGGCTGGAGATACTGCCCGATGGTGAGCATGTCCACGTCGTGCGCGCGCAGGTCGCGCATCACCTGGAGGATTTCCCCGTCCGTCTCCCCCAGCCCCACCATCAAGCCTGACTTGGTGGGAATGTTGGGTAGCTGCTTGCCAAATTCCTGCAGCAGCTTCAGGGAATGGATGTAGTCCCCGCCCGGCCGCGCCTGCCGATACAGCCGCGGCACGGTCTCGAGGTTGTGGTTCATCACGTCGGGCGGCGCCGAGAGAAGGATTTCCAGCGCCCGCTCCATCCGCCCGCGGAAATCGGGAACGAGAACTTCGATCGTCGTGGACGGCGAACTCTCCCGCACCGCGCGAATGCAATCCACGAAGTGCTGCGCCCCGCCGTCCTTCAAATCGTCCCGATCCACACTGGTGATGACCACGTATTTGAGCTTCAACTTCGCAATGGTGTCCGCCAGATGCGCAGGCTCTTCTACATCCGGCGCCAAAGGCCTGCCATGCGCCACATCGCAGAACGGGCAGCGCCGCGTGCAGATGTCGCCCAGGATCATGAAGGTGGCCGTGCCTTTGCCGAAGCACTCGCCGATGTTCGGGCAGGACGCCTCTTCGCACACCGTATGCAGGTTCTGCTCGCGCAGGATCTGTTTGATCTCGGTAAAGCGCCCCGTGGCGCTCGCCGCCTTGACGCGGATCCACGCCGGTTTGGCCAACGGCGTCCGCGGCACGATCTTGATGGGAATCCGCGCCGTCTTCTCCCGGCCTTTCTCCTTTACGCCCGCTTCACGCATATTCCAGCCTGTGCACTAGGTTCCGCGCCAAGCGGATGCCGACCTCCTTCGCCGTGCCCTTGATGCCGAATTGTTTCGCCTGGGCGACGTTCAGCCCGGGATAGCCGCAGGGATCGATGGCGTTGAAGGGAGACAAGTCCATGTCCACATTGAGCGAAAGCCCGTGCCAGGCACGCCCGCGCGTCACGCGGATCCCCAGCGCCGCGATCTTCGCGCCGCCGACGTAGACCCCGGGCGCCCCCGGCTTCCTCTCCGCCTGCACTTCGTGCCCGGCAAGAAAATTGATCACGCATTGCTCGAGCAGGGCCACGAAAGGCTTCACCTTGATGCCGCGCCGCGAAAGATCCACCAGCGTATACACCACCGCCTGCCCCGGCCCGTGATAAGTGATCTCGCCGCCTCGCTCGGCCTGCACCACTGGAATGCCGTTGGCGACCCTGGGCCCGAACTTCGCATCCGCGCCCTGCCCCAGCGTGTACACCGGCAAATGCTCCAGCACCCACAGCTCATCGGGCGTCTCAGGAGTGCGGTTCACGGTGAACTCGCGCATCTTCGCGGCCAGAGGCACATAGTCGACCAGCCCGAAACTGCGCACGCGCATCGCGAGCGCGGTTTCCGTCACAGCACCATCACCACCGAAGGGTGGTCGCAGAGCTCCATGTACAGGGCGTCGAGCTGCTCGCGCGACGTCGCGCGGATGGTGCAGGTGACACTGAGGTAAGTCCCCTGCTTGCTCGGACGCAGCTCCATGGTGGCCGCATCGAAATCCGGCGCGTGCCTGCGCACGATGGTGAGAACGCTGTGTGCGAACCTCGCCTCCTTCCGTCCCATCACCTTGATGGGAAAGTCGGTCGGATACGAGATCAGCGATTCTTCGTTGGCAAGCGGCATCAGGCGGAGACCGCCACCTTGCGCATGACCTTCGCCTTGAATTCCTGGTACAGCTGGTAGGCGCGCCTGAACAGCGGCCCCGGCTTGCCGTCGCCGACGGGCTTGCCGTCCAGCGTGACGATGGCGAGGATCTCCTTGGAAGAGGAAGTCACCCACACCTCGTCAGCGCCGCGCACTTCGGCTTCGCTCACGTCGCGGAACTCGAGCGGGATCCTGGCCGCCTGCGCAATCTCGGTCACTACGTCGTAAGTGATGCCGGGCAGGATCAGGTTCGACTTCGGCGGCGAGAGCAGCACGCCGCGCTTGACGATGAACACGTTGGAGGCCGAAGCCTCGGTGAGCTTGCCGTCGCGGAACAGGATGGTCTCCTGCGCGCCCGCGTCCGCCGACAACTGCCGTGCCAGCACATTGCCGAGGAGGGAAATGGACTTGATGTCGCAGCGCAGCCAGCGGTTGTCCACCGCGGTGACCGCGCTGCCGCCCTGCTGCACCAGTTCCTGCGGCGGATTCACCAGCGGATTCGCCATGATGAAGACCGTGGGCTGCACCCCCGGCGGAAACGCGTGGTCGCGCTTCGCCACGCCGCGCGTTACCTGGAAGTAGATCCCCTGGTCCTCCCAGGGCTGCCTGGCCACCAGCTGCAGGATGATCTCGCGCCACTTCTCGCGCGCGTACGGGTTCTTGATCTGCACCGACGCCAGGCTGCGCTCCAGCCGCGCCAGGTGCTCGTCCATGCGGAACGGCGCGCGCGAATACACCGGGATCAGCTCGTACACGCCGTCGCCGAAGATGAAGCCGCGATCCAGTACCGGCACCATGGCCTGCTCGAGCGGGAGGAATTTGCCGTTCAGGAAAACCATGCGGACCTCGCTACCTGGACAACAATCGCAGTGTATCCCACGCGCGGCCGAAGAATCCCGCCAAGGCAACGCTCTCCAGCGCTTCCACCGGGTACTCGCCGAGCGGTTTGCCATCCAGCTGCACTCGCAGCACGCCCACGCGCTGGCCCCGCGACACCGGCGCCACCACCGGTGGATGGGTGAGAAGTTCCGCCTTGAGTTTGCCCGCCTGTCCCTTGGGTACCGTCACCACCAGCCCCTCGGCGAAGCCGGCCTGCACCTCGGAGGCGGAGCCCTTCCACACCGCCACCGCCTTGACCGCTTCGCTACCGGCGAACAGGCGCACGCCGTCGAAGAACTGGTAACCCCAGTTGAGCAGCTTCTGCGACTCCTGCGCGCGCGCGGAGTCCGACTGCGCGCCGAGCAGCACCGAGAGCAGCCGCCGTCCGCCGCGGCGCGAAGAGGCGACCAGGCAGTAGCCCGCCGCCTCGGTGTAGCCGGTCTTCACCCCGTCCACGCTCGGGTCGAGCCACAGCAGGCGATTGCGATTGATCTGCGTGATGTTGTTGTAGCGGTATTCCTTGCCCGCGTAGTAGCGCGCGTAGGGTTCGGGAAAGTCGCGGATCAGCGCGCCGGCAAGGACAGACAAATCGCGCGCCGTGCTGTAGTGCTGCACGGCCGAGTAGCCGGAGGCATTGGCATAATGCGTGTTCTTCATGCCGAGGCGCGCGGCCTCGCGGTTCATCAGCTGCGCGAACTTCTCCTCCGAGCCGGCCACCGCTTCGGCCAGCGCGATGCTCGCGTCGTTGCCCGATTGCACCACCATGCCGTGGATCAGTTCGTCCACCACCACTACCATGCCGGGCTGCACGAACATGCGCGAGCCGGGCGCACGCCAGGCGCGCTCCGACACCTCGACGCGGCTGGTGCTGGCGAGCTGCCTGTCGCGCAGCGCGCCGAACACCACGTAGGCGCTCATCAACTTGGTGAGCGAAGCCGGCGCGAAACGCTCGTCGGCCTTCTCCGCGACCAGCACCTGGCCGCTGGTGAGGTCGGCGAGCAGCCAGGCCCTGGCGGCGATCTGCGGGCCGGGCTGCGCCTGCGCAGCAACGCAGGCGAATGAAAGCACAAGCGGGATCAGACTGCGCATCGGGGAAAAAGCTACTGCAGTGCGACCGGCGCGCCGCCCGGCACGATCTGCTCGATCTGGACCTGCGCGCTGCCCTGCGCGACGTAGCCGAGCTTGTAGGCGGCGGCATAGGACAGGTCGATGGCGCGTCCGGCGTGGAACGGGCCGCGGTCGTTCACGCGCACCACCACGCTCCTGCCGTTGGCAAGGTTGGTGACGCGCGCGTAGCTCGGGATCGGCAGGATCGGATGCGCGGCGCTCATCTTGTACATGTCGAAGGGCTCGCCGCTCGAGGTGGGCTTGCCGTGAAAGCCTTTGCCATACCAGCTCGCGGCGCCGCGCTGCGTGTAGGTGCTGACGCGCGTGAGCGGCACGTACTTCCTGCTCAGCGCCTCGTAGGGCCGGTTGGCGTAGCGGTGCAGCGCTTCGGCCCTGGGAACTGCGTCGGGAACCGCGGCGAGCTTCGCGCTGTCGCCCGGCCCATCGTCCTTGTAGTAACCGCCGGGGCGCTTCTCGGGCGTGGAGCTGCAGCCCGCAACGGCGACGATCGCCAGCAGCAACGCGAGGCGCTTCATGCCTCGTACACCACGTTGCCGGCAACGATGGTGGCGCGCACGCGCCCGCAGAGCTCCATGCCGAGGAACGGGGAATTCTTGCCCTGGCTCTTCAGGGCCTGCGGCGTCACGCGCCAGGCCAACTGCGGGTCGAAGATCGCCAGGTCGGCAGGCGCGCCGGGCTCGATGCGGCCCGAAGCCACGCCGAGAATGCGCGCCGGCTCGCTGGTGATGCGCGCCAGCGTCTGCGCGAGCGTGAGCTTTCTCTCCATGCCCCACTTGAGCGCGAGCGGCAGCAAAAGTTCCAGTCCCGTGGCGCCGGGTTCGGCTTCGGCAAACGGCAGCAGCTTCTGGTCCTCGTCCACCGGCGTGTGATCGGACACCGCGCAGTCGATGGTGCCGTCTGCCAGGCCCGCGGCGAGCGCCTCGCGGTCGCGCTGGCTGCGCAACGGCGGCTCCAGACGGCAGCTCGAGTCGAAAAAGCCGAGGTCCATGTCGGACAGGTGCACATGGTGGATGCCGACATCGCAGGTCAGCGGCAGCCCGTCGTGACGCGCGCGCCGCAGCATGGCAACGCCGGCCGCGCTGGAGATGCGGCAGATGTGCACGCGCGCACCCGTGGCGCGCACCAGTTCAAACAGCTGCGCAAGCGCGATGGTCTCGGCGAACGCCGGGATCCCGGCCAGGCCGAGGCGCGTCGCCACTTCGCCGTCGTGCGCCACCCCGCCCGCGGCGAGACAGGCGTCCTCGGCTCGCAGCCACACCGGAAAGCCGAAGGTCGCCGCGTACTGCAGCGCGCGCCACAGCACCTGCGTATCGGCTAGCGGCGCGTTGGCCTGCGAGAAAGCGACGCAGCCGGATTCGGCCAGCTCCGCCATCTCGGTCAACTGCTTGCCCGCGAGCTTTACGGTGAGCGCGCCCACCGGGTAGACACGCGCGCGTGACAAGGCCTTGGCGCGCCGCCTGAGCATATCCACCAGCCCCGGCTCATCGAGCGGTGGATCGGTATCCGGCGGGCAGGCAAGGCTGGTCACCCCGCCCGCCACCGCCGCGTCCATCTCGGATTCCAGCGTCGCCTTGTATTCGTGGCCGGGCTCGCGCAGGCGCGCCGACAGGTCGATGAAGCCCGGCGCGACCACCAGACCCTTCGCGTCGATGGTGCGGTCCGGCGTCCCCGTCGCGGCGGCGATCCTGCCATCGGCGACGAACACCTCGCCCACCGCGTCGCGCCCGCTCCTGGGATCCACCACCCGGCCATTGCTGATCAGAATCTTCATGCGCCGCCCACGATCATGCTCATCACGGCCATGCGCACCGAGATGCCGAAGGTGACCTGCGGCAGGATCACCGAATGCGGGCCGTCCGCCACCGAAGAATCGATCTCCACCCCGCGGTTCATCGGCCCGGGGTGCATGACGATGGCGTCGGCCTTGGCGAGGGCGAGCTTGTCGGCGCTCAAGCCGTAGTGCTTGTTGAATTCCTGCGCCGAAGGCAGCAGTGCGCCGCTCATGCGCTCGTTCTGCAAGCGCAGCATCACCACCACGTCGGCGCCCTTCAGGCCCTCGCGCATCGAGTGGAACACGCGCACGCCGAGCGCCGCGGCGCCGGCGGGGATCAGCGTCTGCGGGCCGATGACGCGCACTTCCGGCACGCCCAGCGTGGTGAGGCCGTGGATCAGCGAACGCGCGACGCGCGAATGCAGGATGTCGCCCACGATCGCCACCGCGAGGCCGCCGAAATCCTTCTTGTAATGGCGGATGGTGTACAGGTCGAGCAGTCCTTGCGTCGGGTGCGCATGGCGCCCATCGCCCGCGTTGATCACGTGCTCGTGCGGCCTGACGTGGCGCGCCACCAGGTGCGCCGCGCCGGAGGAACCGTGGCGCACGACGAAGATGTCGGCATGCATCGCCGACAGGTTGGCCACCGTATCGAGCAGCGACTCGCCCTTGGTAGTCGAGCTCGCCGCGACGTTGAGATTGATGACGTCCGCCGACAGGCGCTTGGCCGCGATCTCGAAGGTGGTGCGCGTGCGCGTCGAGCCCTCGAAGAACAGGTTGAACACGCTTTTTCCCCGCAACAGCGGCACCTTCTTGATGTCGCGCTCGGTGACGCCGACGAAGGACTCCGCCGTGTCGAGGATCTGCAGCAGGATCTCTCGCGGCAGCCCCTCGATGGACAACAGGTGCTGCAACTCGCCGTTGGCGTTCAGCTGCGGATTACGCGCCACGCTCGAGCTCCAGCGAGAATTTGCCCTGCTCGTCGCGCTTCAGGCGCAGGCGCATGCCCGCGGGCACCTCCAGCCTGGCGCCCGCGAACTGCGCGCACACGGGCAGCTGGCGGCCGTCGCGCTCGGCCAGCACCACCAGCGCGATCGAGGCCGGGCGGCCGTAGTCGAACAACTCGTTGATCGCCGCGCGTACCGTGCGCCCGGTGTGGAGCACGTCGTCCACCAGCAGCAGGTCCCGCCCTTCCACGTCGAACGGAATCTTCGAGCGCTTGGGATCCTTGGCCAGACCCTGCTTGGCGTAGTCGTCGCGGTAGAACGCGATGTCGAGCAGGCCGAGCGGCGCCTGCATGCCGAGCGCGGCGTGCAGCCGCTCGGCCAGCCAAGCGCCGCCGGTATGGATGCCGATCATCGCGGTGGACGGCTTCACCTGCGGCTTGAGCTCGCGCGCGAGCTGCTGGCACAGCAGTTCCGCGTCAGGCAGCTTTTTCATGGAAAAACTGTTCGAGGATCAATTGCGCCGCAACCGAATCCACTGCCTTGTGCTTCACGCCTCGCAGCAGGCTCTCGGCTTCGACCGAGGTATAGCGCTCGTCCACGCGTGCCACCGGCAGGTGGAAACGCCCCTCCAGCTGACGGGCAAATCGCTGCACGCGCTTGGCCATCGGGTGCTCGCGGCGCTCGGCCACCGGCAGGCCGACCACCAGCATGCCGGGGCGCCATTCCTTCACCAACTTCTCGATGGCGGCGAAGCCCGGGGCGGCGATGCCGGGCAGCGGGTGCGCGCTGCGCAGCTCCGTTTCGCCGACCGCAACGCCAATGCGCTTTAAACCGAAATCGAAGGCGAGGACGGTGCGGCTGGCCTCAGGCATGTCCCGCCGAATCCGCCAGGCGCGCGTAGTCCACCCCGAGCAGCCCCATCGCCGCCGGCAAGCGCTCTTCCGAGGGCAGGTCGAAAACAATGGCGTCCTTCGCCTCGACCGTGAGCCAGGCGTTTTGCCCGAGCTCGTGCTCGAGCTGCCCCGCAGACCAGCCGGCGTAACCCAGGGTGACCAGCAGCTTCTGCGGCCCCTCGCCGCGGCCCACCGCTTCCAGGATGTCTTTCGACGTAGTGAGGCCGACGGCGTCGCTCACGCGCAGCGTAGACTGCCAGTTGCCCGCCGGCTCGTGCAGCACGAAACCGCGATCGGTCTGCACCGGGCCGCCGAAGTAGATCGGCGCATCGGACAGGTCCTGCTGTTTCAGCGTGAGCGACAGGCGCTCGAACAGCGCCTGCAGAGTCATGTCGATCGGGCGGTTGACCACCACGCCCAGCGCGCCCCGGTCGTTGTGCTCGCAGACGTAGGTGAGGGACTTGGAAAAGTACGGATCGGCCATGTTTGGCATGGCGATCAGGAAGTGGTGCGTCAGGTTGATCGAGGACACGCGCAGGGGCTATTTTAGCCCATGACCCCGGACTGCGCCGCCGCAAAGCGTCAGTAGCGCAGCTTCGCCAGCGCTTCCTGCAACTCGCGCAGCAGCTGCGCCACCTCCTCCACCGACCCGGCGGCGCGTGTCGCCGCCGCCGCGGCCTGTTGCGCGCCGGAGAGCACCTCACGCACGCCCCCGGCAACGCTGCTGGCGACGCCGGCCTGCGATTGCGAGGCCTTGCAAACTTCCTCGATCTTCTCGGCCAGCTGACGCAGCAGCTCGCCCAGTTCGGTCAGCGTCTGGCCGGAGGCGCTGCCGCTCAAGGCCTCGGCCTGCGCGGCGACCTGGTTCAACACGCTTGCGGTCCTGCCCATCTCGGGCGAAGCGCCGCGCAGGCGGTCGATCTGGGCCGCACTCACGTGGATGCGCGCGCCCAGGTCGCGCATCACCGAGAGCGCCGCCTGCACCGCCTGGTGCCCGCGCAACGCCGCGGCGCGCGCCGCGCGCGACAGCTCGGCGGACTGGTTGGCGCGGGCGGAGAGTTCGTTCACCATGCGCGCCATGCCGAGCGCCGTCGCGCTGGCGCCCTTGATGCGCCCGGACTGGCGCTGGGCGGACTGGAACAGCACGTCGGCCGCCGATTGCGCGCCGCCGGCGGCCCCGCCGACGCGCCCCGCGGCGGTGGCCACGCGCGCCACCAGTTGTCGCAGAGCCTCCAGCGCATCGTTGAGCGTCGCCGCCACCGATGCGGTGATCTCGCTGTTCACCGTCACCCGCGCGGTGAGGTCGCCCCCGGCGAGCCCTTCCAGTTCGTGGCGCAACTGCTCCACCGCCGCCAGATCGCGCTCGTAGGTGCGACGCATCACCGCCTGGCGGCGAACGATGCCCTCACGCTGGCGGCGCTCGTCGTGCACGTAGAACAGAACCAGCAGCAACAGCGCTCCGAGCAGCGCCAGTGCGATCGCCGCCAGTCCGAACTCGTAGGCGCGCGGCGTGGGCGCGGCGCGGTAAGCCGCAACCACGCGATCCACCGCCGCCAGCAGCCGCTCCGAATCCGCGTGGATGGCAAAGGCCGCGTCCTTCGCGCCGGCGAGTCGCGCGCGCGTGCCGAGCACCGCCACCACCGCGTCCTCGTACAGGGCAAAGCTCTCCGCCAGCGCGCCGAGCGCCGTCGTGGCGTCGCCGTCCTTCGCGCCCCCGCGCAGCCGCGCCAGCGTGCGGCGGAATTCGTTCACATCCTTGCCGAGCAGAAACTCCACTTCCGGATCCACCGCGTCGGCGGCAAGCAGCTGTTGCGCACTGCGTGCCATGCGCTGCGTGAGCATCGCCAGCCGGCTCGCGGCGGCGGCCTCCCCGGCGCTCCCGCCGCGCTGCAGCGTGAGGTTTTGTACGCGCTCGGCGCGTTCGAGCAGCAGCGGATTGGCACGCTCCATGCCGTTGGCCGCAGCGGCAAGCGCGGTGAGCATCTTCTGGTCGCGCAGCAGCGTGGTGGCGTTGTTTTCCGTTCGCTGCCACTCGGCGGCAAGCAAACGCACGGCGGCCGGCGAGCGCCCGTCCTTCGACAGGCGGGCGAGCGCCGAGGCAAAGCCATCGCGGCTTGCCTGCACCTGGGGAAAAGCCTCTGGATCGCCGCGCAGGCTGCGCAGCGCGCTCTTCGCCAGGCGCTGCGACAGCGTGCGCATCTCGCCCGCCGCAGCGAGATGGCCTTCGCCGAAATGCGCTTCTCGATATTCCGACCAGGCCAGCCAAAGCGCCACGGCGAGCAGCGCGGCAACTGCGGCGGCGAGCAGCGCCAATTGCCGGCGCAGCGGTATCAGCGCCACGCCGCGCCATGCCGCGCCGAGCGCCTTCAGGTCCAAGCGCGCCGGCGCGCGCTCAGATCTCGACCATCTCGAAATCTTCCTTGCGCGCGCCGCATTCCGGGCAGGTCCAATTGATGGGTATGTCGTCCCAGCGCGTGCCCGGCGAAATTCCCTCGTCCGGCACTCCTGCGGCTTCGTCGTACACGAAGCCGCAGATCAAGCACATCCAGGTCTTGTGGGTCCCGGTCATCCGTCGGCAGCGAGGGCTGAGTTAAAATCGTGCGGCATCTTAGCTCATTCCGCGGCGTGGCCGCGCCGCGCCACCCATGCCTTGCGCCCCTCCGCTGGTGCTCAGCTTCGCCGCCGCCGATCCGACCGGGGGCGCGGGCTTGCAAGCCGACGTACTCACGCTCGCGGCGCTCGGTTGCCATCCGCTGTCGGTGCTCACCGCGGTGACCGTGCAGGATACGCATGGGGTGCACCGCATGCACCTGCTCGACGCGCAACTGGTCGCCGAGCAGGCGCAGCGCCTGCTCGACGAGCTGCCGGTCGCGGCATTCAAGATCGGCGTCCTCGGCAGCGCAGCAAGTGCGGCGGCGATCGCTGCGATCCTCGCCGCATACCCGCGCGTGCCCGTGGTGCTCGACCCGGTGCTCGCCTCCGGGCGCGGCGATCCGCTCGCCGATGCGGCGGTTCTCGCTGCCCTGCGCTGGCACCTGCTGCCTCGCACCACAGTGCTGACGCCGAATACGCTGGAAGCCCATGCACTCGGCGGTGTCGTCGCATGCATCGCGCAGGGCTGCAAGTACGTGCTCCTCACCGGCACACATGCCGACACGCCCGAGGTGGTGAACACGCTCCACGACGCGAGTGGAATCGTGCGCGAGGACCGCTGGCCGCGGCTGCCGGGCAGCTACCACGGCTCGGGCTGCACCCTTGCCTCGGCGATCGCCGCGCGGCTCGCACACGGCGATGCAGTGCCCGAAGCGGTGCGCGCAGCGCAGGATTTCACCTGGCGCGCGCTCGAGCGCGGCTTCAGACCGGCTAGCGGGCAGACCCTGCCCTGGCGATGAAACTGCGCGGGCTTTATGCCATCACGCCGGAACACATCGGTTGCGTCGCCGACGCCGTGGCCTCGGGCGCGCTGTGTGCGCTGCAGTACCGCAGCAAGTCCGCAGATCGGGCGCGGCGCCGCGATGAGGCGCGCACGCTGGCGCAGCTGTGCCGCCGGCACGGCGTGCCGCTCATCATCAACGACGATCTCGAGTTGGCGCTCGAAATTGGCGCCGCAGGCGTGCACCTCGGGCGCAGGGACGGCGATCTCGCCGCGGCGCGCGCACGGCTCCCGGGGCGCATCCTCGGCGTCTCTTGCTATGACCAGCTTGACCTCGCACGCAGCGCCGTCGCCGCGGGCGCCGACTACGTTGCCTTCGGCTCTGTGTTCGCCTCCCCGACCAAACCCGGCGCGGTGCGCGCGCCGCTGGCCCTGTTCGGCCACCGCCTCGGCGTGCCGAAAATCGCCATTGGCGGCATCACCGTGGAGAATGCCGCGCAGCTCGCGGCCGCCGGTGCCGACGCGGTGGCAGTGATCTCGGACCTGTTCGAAGCCCCCGACGTCGCCGCACGCGCTCGGCAATACGCTAAGGTATTTGACCGTGACATCGCGTAACGACGAACTGTTCGCGCGCGCGCAGCGGCGCATTCCCGCGGGCGTGAACTCGCCGGTGCGCGCCTTCCGCGCCGTCGGCGGCACGCCGCCCTTCTTCGAGCGCGCCTCCGGCGCGCACCTGTGGGACGCCGACGGCAAGCGCTACATCGACTACCTCGGCTCCTGGGGACCGATGGTCGTCGGACATACGCATCCCGCGGTGGTCGAAGCGGTGCAGTCAGCCGCCTCGCGCGCGCTTTCGTTCGGCGCGCCGACCGAAGCGGAAGTGGAGATGGCGGAGCTGCTGGGCCGTCTCGTGCCCTCGCTCGAGATGCTACGCCTCGTGTCCTCCGGCACCGAGGCGACGATGACCGCTCTACGCCTGGCGCGCGGTTACACCGGCAGGAACCTGATCGTGAAGTTCGAGGGCTGCTACCACGGCCACGCCGATGCGCTGCTGGTGAAGGCCGGCTCGGGCGCGCTCACCTTCGGCAACCCGAGCTCGGCGGGCGTGCCCGCGCAGACCGCGGCGGACACGCTGGTGCTCGACTACAACGACTCGGCGCAGGTATCGGCGCTCTTCGATAGGCAAGGCCCGCAGATCGCCGGCGTGATCGTCGAGCCGGTGGCTGGCAACATGAATCTGGTGTTGCCGGTGCCCGGATTTCTTGAAACGCTGCGCGCACAATGCACGCGGCACGGCGCAGTGTTGATCGTCGACGAAGTGATGACCGGCTTTCGCGTCGCCCTGGGCGGTGCTCAGGCGCGTTATGGCATTGAGCCGGACCTGACCACGCTTGGCAAGGTGATTGGCGGAGGAATGCCACTGGCGGCGGTCGGCGGCAGACGCGAGATCATGCAGAAGATCGCGCCGCTCGGTCCGGTTTACCAGGCAGGCACGCTGTCCGGCAATCCCGTGGCGGTGGCCGCCGGCCTGGCGACGCTCAAGCTGGTGGACACGCCGGGATTCCACCAGCGCATCGAGGCGAGCACGCGCGAACTCGTCGAGGGCCTCGCCGCAGAAGGAAAACGCGCCGGCGTCACGTTCTCGTCGCAATCCATCGGCAGCATGTTCGGTTTGTACTTCCGCGCCGCGCCGCCGCGCTCATTCGCTGAAGTGATGCAGTGCGACCGGGAACGCTTCAACCGTTTCTTCCACGCGATGCTCGAGCGCGGCGTGTACCTCGCGCCCTCGGCGTACGAAACGGGATTCGTCTCCGCGGCGCACGGCGCGAGAGAGATCGAGGAAACGCTCGCCGCGGCGCGGGAGGCCTTCCGCCAAGCCTGACGGCGGTCCGCCTCAGCCGATCAGGGGATCTGCGCCGATCCCATGCGGGTGCGGATCGTGGCCATGCGGGCCTCCACATACGGGGTGCGGCGCCCCCGCTCATAGCGCCGCGGACTTGGCAGGATTGCCGCAAGCCAGGCTGCCTGGTCGGCGTCGAGCGCCTGCGCCGGGATGCCGAAATGGTGGCGTGCGGCGGCTTCCGCGCCGAACACCCCCTCGCCCCATTCCGCGAAGTTCAGGTACAGCTCCAAGATGCGCCGCTTGTCCATGGCATGTTCGAGCATCGCAGTGATCAGCGCTTCCTCCCCCTTGCGCAGCCAGCTGCGCTCACTCGACAGGAACAGGTTTTTGGCCAGCTGCTGGCTGATGGTCGAAGCGCCGGCGACCACCTTGCCCTTCTGTTCGTTCTTCTCCATCGCTTTCTGGATCGCTTCCCAGTCGAAGCCGTCGTGGTCGACGAACTTCGCGTCCTCGGCGGCGATCACTGCACGTTTGAGCTCCGCCGAGATGCGCGCATAGGGCACCCACTGCTGGCGCAGTGCCGCCTTCGGGTTTTTTGCGCGCATCTGCTCCAGCCGCCGCTCCATGAAGGCGGTAGCAGCCGGCGCCTCGCGCGCCCACCACAGGATGTGGGAGTAGAACCACGCTTGCACCAGGAGCACGCAAGCAATGACTGCCGCCAGCGCCCAGCCGACCATCCTTGCCGCCTTCACTGCGCGCGCAGCGCGGCCAGCACCGCTCCCGTTTCCGGCCGGATGCCACGCCAGAGGAGAAACGACTCCGCGGCTTGTTCGACCAGCATGCCCAGGCCGTCGCTCGTAGCCACGCCTGCGGCGCGCGCCATGGCGAGGAAAGGCGTGTCACGCCCGTAGACCATTTCGTAGGCGAGGCCGCCAGGCCGGAACAGCCCGTGCGGCAGTGGCGGCAGGTCGCCGCTCAGTCCGGCGGAAGTCGCGTTGACGACCAGGTCGAAGGATTCACCGGCGAGCGCCTCGTAGCCACAGGCACTCGCGCCGGGCACGCGCGTAGCGAGCGACTGCGCGCGCAGCAGCGTGCGGTTGGCGACCACCACTGCTGCCGCGCCCGATTGCGCGAGTGGCGCGAGTACCCCCTGCGCCGCCCCGCCCGCCCCCATCAGCAGGATGCGCGCGCCGGCAAGACTGCGGCCGAGGTTGGCGCCGAGGTCGCGCATCAGGCCGACGCCATCGGTGTTGTCGCCCCAGGGCTTGCCGCGGTCCAGGAGCAGCGTGTTCACCGACTGCGCGGCGGCGGCGCGTTCGCTCGTGCCGGCGCAGAAGCGAAAGGCCTGCTGCTTGAACGGCAGCGTGACGTTGAGGCCCTTGCCTCCCTGCGCGCGGAAAGCTTCCACTGCGCGCACAAAGCCCTCGACTGGCGCCTCGAGGCGCGAATACTCGATGTCCTCGCCGGTGGCGCGCGCAAACTGCGCGTGGATCCAGGGGGACTTGGAGTGGGAAACCGGATTGCCGATTACCGCGTAACGGTCCGGCACTTCACTTGATCCGGAACTCGTCGCCGCGGTCGAAGAACCAGGTGCGCGTGATCACCAGCAGGTCAGTGTCGCGGCGGATGTCCGACGGAAACACCGCATAGGGCGACGCCATGCGCACGATCCTGAACGCGGCCTCGTCGAGCAGCTTGAGGCCGGAGGAGCGGTCCAGCTCGATCGACTCGACGTTGCCGTCGGGGCGCAGGGTCACGGTCATGCGCAGGTTGCCGTAGAACTTGCCGCGCGCCGCCGCGGGGTAGTTCACCGTGCCCACGCGTTCCACCTTCTGGCGCCAGTCCTCCTCGTACTGTGCGAAGCGGTACTCGGTGGCGCTGGCGCCGATGAACTTCTTGCGCGGGCGCTTCTGGTAGGCATCGAGATTCCGGTCGATCTCGGCCTGCAGGCGCATCGCCGCGAGCGAAAGGTCGGCGAGGTCTCGGCCGGCAGCCTGTGGCGTCGGTTCCTCGGCAGGCGCGCGGTGCTCGGCCTGCGCCGCCGCGCTGGCTGGCGAGCGGCGCGACTGCACGAGGAGCTTGCGCTGCTGCGCCTCGAGTTCCTGCACGCGGCGCTGCGACTGCGCCAGGTCGCGTCCCGGGTCGCGCGGGTCGATGACCGGCAGCGGCGAGCGCGCGCGCCGGTTCTGCTCGGTCTCGCCGCCGCCCTCGAGATGGTTTTGCGCCAGCGCGTCGGTCTTGCCGGGCCGCTGGCGCGACTTGGCGTTGACCAGGATCACGTCGAGCGGCTGGTTGGCGCTCGCCCAGCGCAGCTCGCTGGGAAACCTGAAGTGCACCGACAGCACGATGGCGTGCAACAGGAGCGATGCCGCCACCGACGTGTAGAGCACGCGGGTCCGGCGGTCGAGCCCGGCCCAGAATTCCGCCGCGCCCGGCATGCGTGTCGCAAGCGCTCCCTGCAATGGCACCTCGAGGCGATAAATCGCCGTCATTCTAGGACTTTGGCGTTACCCCTGCTCGTCGGCAGCCGCGGGGGCCGCAGCCAGCGTCTCGCGGTAGGTGCAGACCACGCTGCGCTCGATCAGATCCACCTCGCCCACCGCCAGGCGCACGCGCGTACCCGCGTCGAGCGCGGGCAGTGAGGGCACGCGGGCGGCAAGCGGCAACCCTTCGAAGCGCACCAGGTTCTCGCGCAGCACCACCGCTTCGACTTCGGTGATGCCCTCCTGCAGGAGCCAGCGCAGGCACCAGTAATTCTCCATCGCGCGCTGGTGCTCGTCGTAGCGCGCGTAAGTGACCTCGAAGGCGCGCAAGGCGGTGAGCAGGGACTCGGAGGTGCGCGTGAACGGCGGCTTGCGGCCGCCGAGCGCCGCAGCGAGCTGCCACTGGTTGACCAGGTCGACGTAGCGGCGCAGCGGCGAACTGCTCCAGGCGTAGCAGGCGACGCCGAGCCCATCGTGCGCTTCCGGGTGCACGCTCATCCTCACCTTGCCGGCGGACTGCACGCGGTACAGCGCTGCGACGTCACGCTCGGCGAGTTGTTCGCCCCAGGTGGTATTGGCGAGGATCATCAGCTCGGCGACCAGCTTGTCGAGCGGCGCTCCGCGCCGGCGCGGCTCGATGCGCACCCTGCCCTGCTGCACGCGGAAAACATAGTCCACGGCGGCCTGATTGACGCTCGGCTTGCCGCGGCGCGCCTCGAGCGCCTCGGCCAGGCGCCACAGCGTGCGCAGTTGATCCTCGCGGGGCAGCCCGGTGTTCCTGCCTTCCTCGAAGGCCGCGTTCAACGGCTCGACCTCGCCATGGCGCAGGTTGGCCGCGATGCGCACGCGCTCCAGCCGCGAGTGGCGCCCACGCAGCGTGAAATCCCCGGCCGACACGTTCACATACAACGACACCACCGCCCGCTCCGTGCCCGCGTCGAGCGAGCAGGCGGCGATCGCGTCGTCGGGCAGCATGGTGAATTTCTGCCCCGGCATGTAGGCGGTGGAAAGCCGCTCGCGTGCGATGGCGTCGAGTGCCGAGCCAGGCGCAAAGGCGAGCGCGGGGGCGGCAATATGGATCCCCACGCGCCACTCATCGTCGGACAGGCGCTGCAGAGAAAACGCGTCATCGATCTCGGTGGTGTCGGCGTCGTCCAGGCTGAAGGCCTCTGCGGCGGCCAGCGGCAATTCGCCGGGAGGCGACGCCACTTCATGCGGCGGGAAGGCAGTGCCGCCCGGGAAGAATTCGAACAGGAAGCGGTTAAGGTGGTAGGCGTGGGAGTCGGTGAGCTTGCCGCAACGCTCGAGGAGGCGCGCGCCCGACAGCCCCGCCTTCGCGCAGGCCTGCTCGAAGGCTTTGGTTTCCGGCTTGTTGCGATCAGGCGCATACAGCAGCTCGTCCTTCAGCCGCTCGATTTCGGGTGGACACTCGAAGCGCACGAGCTGCGCGGCCCACTCGGCGATCTGCGCGAGCACGCGCTGCTTCTTCTCGGCGGAAGCGAGCGCAAGCTTGAGCGTTTCCGCGGGAGCCGCCTGGTAGCGGCCGCGGCCGCGGCGATGGAAGTACATCGGCGCCGACTGCAGTTTGAGCAGCACGCCGGCGGCTTCGGCCGGTCCCGCCTCGCGGCCGACATATTCCCGCGCCAGCTCCTGGAAGCCGAACTCGCCCGCCGGACAGCACTGCCACAGGAAATCGGTGTCGAGCCCGGCGGCGTAGGCCTGGGCGGCAGCGAGCAGCTGCGCCGCAGCGGGCCGCTCGAAGCTCAACAGCACGTTGCCCGCCTTGATCTTCGATCGCCGGCCGTGCGGCGCCTCCACCTGGAACGAGGCCGGCGCTTGTGCAAGCACCGTCCCGACCTTGAACTCGCCGTCCTCCTCGAACAGCAGGTGCATCTCAGGCCACCGCGAACTCGAGGATGCGCGCCAGGTGCTGCGGGAAGGACTGCAGCGAGTGGTCGCCGCCCTCGATCACCAGCTTGGCCGCACCGGCATAGCGTTCGACCGCCCTGCGGTAGTCCAGCACTTCGTCGCCAGTCTCGACGATCAGCAGATAGCGGGACGGAGTAACGCGCGAGGTCCAGAGGTCTTGCCACTCGCGCAGATGGGCCTCGGTCAGATGGTAGGGCTCGCCGGTGTGCAGATTTTTCTGCTCGCCGAGGTAGGTGCGCAGGCCGACATGCGGGTCGATGGCCGGGTTGATCAGCACGGCCTTGCTGCCGTGCTTTTCCGCAAGGTGCGTGGCGTAAAAGCCGCCGAGCGAGGAACCGACGAAGCAAAACGGCGTGCCCGGGAGGCGCGCCATCAGCGCTTCGACCGCCGCGATCGCGTCGCCCGGCAGCGGCGGAAGCACCGGGCAGGCGTAGTGCACGCCAAGTCCCTGCTCCTGCATGTACCGGCCAAGCAGCTGCGCCTTGTGGGACGCCGGCGAGGAGTTGAAACCGTGCAGGTAGGCGATCATCGGCCGAGCGCCCGAAGTAATTTGGCGTGGATGCCGCCGAAGCCCCCGTTGGACATCACCAGAATCTGGTCACCCGGGCGTGCTTCAGCGGCGATCGCCGCCACCATCGGATCGAACTGCTCGAAGCAAATCGCCCGCTCCCCCAGCGGCCGCAACACCGCGGCCGCGTCCCAGGCCAACCCGGCGCTGTAGACAAACACCCGGTCAGCGGCGGCCAGACTCGCAGGCAACCGGTCCTTCATCACACCCTGCTTCATCGTATTGGAGCGCGGCTCGAGGACCACAAGGATGCGCGCGGTTCCAGCCTGCGCCCGCAGCCCCTCGAGCGTGACGCGGATGGCAGTGGGGTGGTGGGCGAAATCGTCGAACACCGTGACGCCAGCGGCCTCCCCACTTTGCTCCATGCGGCGGCGTACCCCCTTGAACTGCGCAAGTGCCGCAATCGCTGCCGCCGGCTCTACCCCGGCATGACGCGCAGCCGCGATCGCAGCCAGCGCATTCAGCTGGTTGTATTCCCCCGTGAGAGTCCAGCGCACCCGGCCGAGCGCCCGACCTTCCAGTAGTACTTCGAATCCGCCATCGGCCGAGTCAGCCTGCCAACCCATCTCCACACCAAAGTGCTCAACCGAAGTCCAGCAACCCTTTGTAAGCACTCGCTTCAGGGCTTCATCTCTTCCATTGACCACAAGGCACCCATTGCTAGGTATGACCCTGACAAAATGATGAAATTGCCGCTCAATGTCTGCAAGATCGCAGAAGATGTCAGCATGATCGAACTCCAGATTATTCAAAATCGCGGTCTTGGCGGGGTAATGCACAAACTTGGAGCGCTTATCGAAGAAGGCGGTGTCGTACTCGTCCGCCTCGATTACGAACAAGGACCCATCCCCCAAGCGCGCAGAGATGCCAAAGTTGCCAGGCAGCCCGCCGATCAGGAACCCGGGTTTGCGGCCGGCGTGATCCAGGATCCAGGCGAGCATTGCGGCAGTGCTGGTCTTGCCGTGGGTCCCCGCCACCGCAAGTACGTGTCGGCCATGGAGCACATGCTCGGCGAGCCATTGCGGCCCCGAGATGTACCGGTCGCCGGCGTCCAGAATCGCCTCCATCAGCGGATTGCCGCGCGCTACCACGTTGCCGACCACCCACACATCCGGCCGCAGGGAGAGCTGTTCCGCGCCGTAGCCTTCGACCAAATCGATGCCGAGCGCCTCCAGTTGATCGCTCATCGGTGGATAGGCGCTGGCGTCACAGCCGGTCACACGGAAGCCCGCCTGGCGTGCGATCGCCGCAAGGCCACCCATGAAGGTGCCGCAGATTCCAAGGACATGCAGGTGGGCGGCCATGTCGAAAGGGCGGCGATTCTACGCGATGGCCCCGCGGCCTGGTGCGCTATCATGCGCCCGCTATGAGCCGCCGGGCTTCTTCGCGGCATGACGGCATGCGCTCGCGGATCGCCGCGGCGGCGGCGCGCCTGATGGCCGAGGATGGCATCGACAACTTCGCCCTTGCCAAACGCAAGGCGGCGCGCCAGCTGGGCGCTGCCGATACCGAGTCGCTCCCCACCAACGACGAAATCGAAGCCGAACTGCGCGCCTATCGCGCTTTGTACCAGGCCGACGAGCATCCCGAACGCATCGCCGAACTGCGCCGGGTGGCGCTCGACGCCATGCGGGCGCTCGAGCGATTCAGCCCTTACCTCACCGGGCCGGTGCTGAAAGGGATCGCCGGACCCTACGCGGAGGTCGACCTGCAGCTCTATCCGGACAGTCCCAAGGACGTCGAGCTGTTCCTGCTGGAGCGCAACATCGCCTTCGATACAGCCGAGGGGCGACGCTACTCGGGCGACCGGGCCCGCGCCGTGAGCGTGTACAAGCTCGAGTGGCTCGATACCCCCTTGCGCCTTTCTGTGTTCGACCCTCGCGACGAGCGCGTGGCGCTGAAAACCTCCCTTGCGGGGCGGGTCATGGACCGAGCGGGCATCGTTGAAGTCGGTCAAATGCTGGGAAAGAGTGGTTAAATGTCGCTAAGTTCTCTTAAAATTCGCAGGATGGAAGGATTCAGTTCTTCGCCAGTCCAGGGACTGGATCGGACAATTGGATCAGGGTTGCCCGAAGCCAAGGGTGTGACGGGTCATCGTCGGGCAATTTCGGCTATATTGCAGCCTTCTTCGGTGAAAAATGGCTAAATCCAAAAAGTCAGCAACTCCGTGGATCCTGCTGCTGAATGGGCCGAACCTGAACCTGCTCGGTACCCGGGAACCGCACCTGTATGGCCGCGACACGCTGCCGATGATCGAGCGGCGGCTCGCCGCCAAGGCCAAGGCCGCCGGTGCCCGGCTCGATTGCCTGCAGACCAATCATGAAGGAGTGGCGGTTGACCGGGTACAACAGGCCAAGCGCGACGGCGTCGGATTCATCATCCTCAACCCAGCCGCCTTCACCTATTCGAGCATTGCGCTGCGCGACGCGCTGACGGCGGTGCAGATCCCCTTCGTCGAGGTGCACCTGTCGAATATCCATGCGCGCGAGCCGTGGCGCGCGCATTCGCATTTCACCGCCGTGGCGGTCGGCTCGATCCTCGGGCTGGGCAGCCGGGGCTATGACCTCGCGCTCGACTATGCGCTGGGGCGCCTCAAGGCCAAGGGGAGCGGCGGGGCCTAGCGCCGACCGCCGCGTGGCGGGCAGCCTTGCCCGCCGGGAGAGGAAAACCATGGATCTGCGCAAGCTGAAGAAGTTGATCGACCTCGTGCAGGTGTCCGGCATCGCTGAACTCGAGATCACCGAGGGCGAAGAAAAGGTGCGCATCAGCCGCGGCGTGACCGCCGGGGCGCAGGCGGCGGCGGTGACGCAAGTCTTTGCCCCGCCGGCGGTGGGGCCTGCTGCCCCCTCCCCCCTACCCGCCGGGAGAGGAAAACCAGGGATTTGCGCAAGCTGAAGAAGCTGATCGACCTCGTGCAGGTGTCCGGCATCGCTGAACTCGAGATCACCGAGGGCGAGGAGAAGGTGAAGATCGTGAAAGGCGGGGAGGCGACGGTGACGCCGGTCACCCCCGCCCCCGCCCCGGCGCCAAGCTCCGCCGCGACGGCCACTGCCCCGGCGCCAGTGGCGCTGGCCGCAGCGGCCGAGGAACCAGCCCAGCCCGGCCACGCGCTCAAGGCGCCGATGGTCGGCACGTTTTACCGCTCGGCTTCGCCGGAAGCCAAGCCCTTCGTCGAGGTCGGCCAGAACGTCAAGGCCGGCGAGACAGTGTGCATCATCGAAGCGATGAAGCTGATGAACGAGATCGAAGCCGACGCCACCGGCATGATCAAGGCGATCCTGGTGGAGAGCGGCCAGCCGGTGGAGTACGGCCAGCCGCTGTTCATCATCGAGTAGCACCCGCCGGTGTTCGAGAAGATCCTCATTGCCAACCGCGGAGAGATCGCGCTGCGCATCCAGCGCGCCTGCCGCGAGATGGGCATCCGCACCGTGGTCGTGCACTCGACGGTCGACGCCGAGGCCAAGTACGTGAAGCTGGCCGACGAATCGGTTTGCATCGGCCCGGCGCCGGCGCGCGACAGCTACCTGAACATGGCAGCCATCATCAGCGCCGCGGAAGTCACCGACGCCGAGGCGATCCACCCCGGCTACGGCTTCCTGTCAGAGAACGCCGATTTCGCCGAACGCGTCGAGCGCTCGGGTTTCGTGTTCATCGGCCCGCGCCCCGAGAACATCCGCATGATGGGCGACAAGGTGAGCGCCAAGCAGGCCATGCTCAAGGCCGGGGTGCCCTGCGTACCCGGCTCGGAGGGAGCGCTGCCCGAGGATGCCAAGGAGATCGTGCGCATCGCGCGCAAGGTCTCCTACCCGGTGATCATCAAGGCCGCCGGCGGCGGCGGCGGGCGCGGCATGCGGGTGGTGCATACCGAGGCGGCGCTGCTCAATGCCGTCAACATGACCCGCGGCGAGGCGCACGCAGCCTTCGGCAACGCCACGGTATACATGGAAAAATTTCTGGAGAACCCGCGCCACATCGAGATCCAGGTGCTTGCCGACAGCCACAAGAACGCCATCTACCTGGGCGAGCGCGACTGCTCGATGCAGCGGCGCCACCAGAAGATTATCGAAGAGGCGCCGGCCACGGAGCTGACCGAGAAGCAGCGCGAGAAGATCGGCGAGCGCTGCGCCGACGCCTGCCGCAAGATCGGCTACCGCGGCGCCGGCACCTTCGAATTCCTGTACGAGGAGGGCGAGTTCTACTTCATCGAGATGAACACGCGTATCCAGGTCGAGCACCCGGTGACCGAGATGGTCACCGGGGTGGACCTGGTGCAGGAGCAGATCCGCATCGCGGCGGGAGAAAAGCTGCGCTTCCGGCAGAAAGACATCGTGGTGCGCGGCCACGCCATCGAGTGCCGCATCAACGCGGAGGACCCGTACCGGTTCACGCCCTCACCGGGCCGCATCACCTCGTATCACCCGCCGGGCGGACCCGGCATCCGCGTCGACACGCACATCTACGCCGGCTACACGGTGCCGCCCAATTACGACTCGATGGTCGGCAAGCTGATCGCCTACGGTGCGACGCGCGACCAGGCGATCCGGCGCATGCGCATCGCACTCTCGGAAATGGTGCTCGAGGGCATTGCCAACAACATCCCGCTGCACCGCGAGCTGCTGCACGACAGCCGCTTCCTGCGCGGCGGCACCTCGATCCATTACCTCGAGCAGAAGCTGGCGCAGGAGAGCAAGCAGAAGGTCAAGTAGTGCCCTGGACCGGGCTTACCCTGGAGGTCGAGGCGGCGCTGGCCGAGGCGCTGAGCGAAGCGCTGATGGAGCAGGGCGCGCATTCAGTGTGGATCGAGGAGCCGGAGCGGCCGCGCCAGCGGCTGCACGCGCTGCTGGCGCAGGATGCCGATCCGGCGGCGTTGCTCGGCCGCGCCGCCGCACAGGCTGGGACCAGTCCGCCGAGTTTCACCCTGCAAGCCGTCGCCGACCAGGATTGGGTGCGCGAAACGCAGGCGCAGTTCGCGCCGATCTGTATCGCCGACCGGCTGTGGATCGTGCCGAGCTGGCACCAGCCGCCGGCGCACGGCATCGTGCTGCGCCTCGATCCGGGCATGGCCTTCGGCACCGGCAGCCACGCCAGTACGCGTCTCGTGCTGGGCTGGCTCGAGCGCAGCCTGGCGCCGGGCGTGAGCCTGCTCGATTACGGCTGCGGTTCCGGTATATTGGCAATCACCGCCGCCAAGCTCGGCGCCACGCGCGTCGACGCCGTCGACGTGGATCCGCTGGCGTTGGCGGCAACGATGGCAAATGCGCGTACCAATGGCGTCGCATTGCGCGCGCTCCCGCCGGAGCAACTGCCGCCCGGCGACTACGACGTGGTGGTGGCCAATATCCTGTCCCAGCCCCTGATCCTGCTCGAACCGTTGCTCGCCGCGCGCACCCGCCGCGGCGGGCGCGTCGCGCTCGCCGGTATCCTCGACACACAATCGGTGCAGGTGGTGGCGGCCTACGCAGGCGATTTTGACGCGCGCATCGTGGCGACGGAGGAGGGCTGGGATCTGATCGAGGGGCGGCGGCGGTGAGCACGCTGGTCACCCGCTGCCCGCACTGCGGCACCACATTCCGCGCGCTGCAGTCGCAACTCGCGGCGCGCGGCGGCATGGTCCGCTGCGGCCAGTGCGCCGCGGTGTTCGACGGGGTCGCGCAGCTGATCGCGCAGGCCGCAGCGACCGGCCCGCCGCGGCCCTCGCCGGAGCGCAGCGCCGCACCGCGTCCGGACGACGAGCCGTTGCCCGAATTCCTCGAAGAAGAGGCGCCGCGCGCCCGCTTTGGCGTCGCCTGGGCTCTCGCCGCGCTCGTCGCGCTGGCCGCGCTCCTGGGGCAACTGGTCCACTACTACCGCACCGAGATCGCCACGCTGCTGCCGCAGACCCGCCCGTTCCTCGCGCAGGGCTGCCGGGTGCTCGACTGCGAGCTGCGCCTGCCTCGCCGCCCGGACCTGCTCAGCATCGAGTCTTCCGACCTGCAAGCCGACAACCGGCGCGACGGCTTGATCGTGCTGAATGCGGTGATCCGCAACCGCGCGCCGTTCGCGCAGGAGCACCCGGCGCTCGAGCTCACGCTGACCGATGCCACAGACAAGGCGCTGGTGCGGCGCGTGCTGCGCCCGACTGAGTACCTGCAGGCGGCCGCGCAGCAGCAGCTGGTGCAGGGCATCGGTCCTGGCGCCGAGGCGGTGCTGCGCGTGCATTTCGACACCGGCGGTGTGCGCGCCACGGGCTACCGGCTCTATCTGTTCTATCCTTCCTGAATGAAAACGCTGATTACCGGCTCGATCGCCTACGACACCATCATGGTGTTCCCGGACCGTTTCAAGAACCACCTGCTGCCCGACCAGCTGCACATTCTCAACGTGTGCTTCCTCACCCCGGAGATGCGGCGGGAGTTCGGCGGCACCTCCGGCAACATCTCCTACAACCTCAAACAGCTGGGCGGCGACCCGCTGGTGATGGCCACCGTCGGCGAGGACATCGATCCCTACCTTTACCGCCTGCAGCGCCTGGGCATCGATGCGGCGCAGCTGAAGAAGATCCCCGGGCAATTCACGGCGCAGGCGTTCATCACCACGGATCTGGACGACAACCAGATCACCGCCTTCCATCCCGGTGCGATGAACCACGCGCACGAAAACCACGTCGAGCGCGCCCTCGGCGCGGGGCTGGCGATCATTGCTCCCGACGGCAAGGAAGGCATGCTGCAGCACGCGCGCGAGTGCGTCGCTGCCGGCATTCCCTTCGTGTTCGATCCGGGGCAGGGCCTGCCGATGTTCTCGGGCGCGGAGCTGTCGGAGTTCGTGCGACTTGCCGACTACGTCGCGGTGAACGACTACGAGGGCAAGCTGCTGGAGCAGAAGACGGGCCGCAAATTGGAGGAGCTGGCGCGCGAAGTGAAGGCGCTGATCGTCACGCTCGGCGCTCAGGGCTCGCGCATCTTCGCCGGGGGCAAGGCGCAAGACATTCCCTGCGCGCCAGCCGACAACGTGGCCGACCCGACCGGCTGCGGCGACGCCTACCGCGCTGGCCTGCTGTACGGCATCGCCAACGGCTGGGACTGGGCGAACACCGGGCGCCTGGGTGCGGTGCTCGGCGCGATCAAGATCGCCAAACGAGGCGCGCAGAACCATCGCGCCGACCGCGCCACGGTGGAAGCGCACTTCAAGCAGGCGTTCGGCTACTCGCCGTGGGGCTAGGCTAGCTGCGCGCGGATCTGCGCGGCGTATTCTTCGAGTTTCTCGCGCGGCGGATTTTTCACCGGCCAGACGAGCTGCATGCCGTCGGCGTCGTGTCGCGGCAGCAGATGCAGATGAAAATGCAACACCGTCTGCCCGGCGGGCATGCCATTCGCCTGGTAGATCGACAGGCCGGGCGGATTGAAGGCCGCGCGGATCGCGCGCGCCACGCGGGCCGCCGAACGGAACGCCGCCGCGGCTTGCGCGTCTTCGAGACCGTACACGTTCTCGACGTGCGCCTTGCAGGCGACCAGCACGTGACCGGGATTCACCTGCCCGATGTCCATGAATGCAAGCGTGGCCTCGTCCTCGAGCACCACCGTCGCCGGAATCTGTTTCGCCACGATCTTGCAGAAGACGCAGTCGATCATCGGTCTCCTCCCACCGGCTGATAGCCGTGGCAGGGTACCTGAAACAGGGCCCGGTCTTCCAGGCGCAGCGCGCTCAAGCTCCCGCCCCAGACGCAGCCGCTGTCAAGGGCAATGAGCTTCTGCGAGAGCTTCAGCCCCAACGCGGACCAGTGTCCGCAGACGATCGGCAATTCACCCGCAGGCCGCAGTTCGAACCAGGGCCTGAACCCGGCCGGCGCCTCGACACCCTTCGCGCGCAGATCCATTTCGCCGCCAGCGTTGCAGAAGCGCAGGCGCGTCATCGCATTGACGATGACGCGCAGGCGGTCCCAGCCAGCCAGGTCGTCGCGCCACGACACGGGCGTGCCGCCGTACATATTGGACAGAAACGCGCGATAGTCTGCGGCGCGCAGCGCCTGCTCGACCTCGCGCGCGAGCGCCTTCGCTTTGTCGATGCTCCACTGCGGCAGCAGGCCGGCATGCACCATGGCGTGGCCCGCCTCGACGAGCATCATCGAGCGGCAGCGCAGCCAGGCCAGCAATTCCTCAGCGTCCGGCGCAGCAAGCAACGCGTCCAGCGTGTCGTCGCTGCGCTTCCTTGCGTAGCCTGCAGCGACACATAGCAGGTGCAAGTCGTGGTTGCCGAGGACGACGACCGCCGTTTCGCCCAGATTGCGTACCAAGCGCAGCACCTCGAGCGAGGCGGGACCGCGGTTAACCAGGTCGCCGACGAACCACAAGCGATCGCGTGCTGCATCGAAACGCAAGCGCAGGAGCAGCGCCTGCAGCTCCTCAATGCAGCCCTGCACGTCGCCGATCGCGTACGTCGCCATCGGCGCCGAGTCTACAGCGCGGCGTCGAGCCTGCGGTACTGGATGGCCTCGGCGACTTGCGCGGCGCCGAGGCGCTCGAGCGCCGCGAGATCGGCGATCGAGCGCGCCAGGCGCAGCACCCGGTGGTAGGCGCGCGCCGACAGCAACAGCCGGGAGATCGCCGTGCGCACCAGGTCCTCGGCCTGCGCGTCGGTGGCGCAGTGCTCGTCGATCTCCTGCGTGGCCAGAAGCGCGTTCGGCTTGCCCTGGCGCGCCAATTGCCGTTCGCGCGCGGCGCACACCCGCGTGCGGATCGCGCTTGACGATTCCCCTTCGGCTGCCGCCAGCAGCTCCGCCTCGCGCGGTGCCGGCGCCTCGATCTTGATGTCGATGCGATCCGCCAGCGGCCCGGAGATGCGCGCGCGATAACGCGCGATGGCGTCGGGCGTGCAGCGGCAGCGGCCAGACGCGTGACCCAGGTAGCCGCAGGGGCAGGGGTTCATCGCCGCCACCAGCTGGAAGCGCGCCGGAAAGCGCGCCTGGCGAGCGCCGCGCGCGAGCGCGATGACGCCCGATTCAAGCGGCTCGCGCAGCGCCTCGAGCGCAGCGCGGCCGAATTCCGGCAGCTCATCCATGAATAGCACGCCGTGGTGCGCGAGCGAGATTTCGCCCGGGCGCGGCGGGCTGCCGCCCCCCACCAGCGCCACGCGGGTGGCCGTGTGGTGCGGTGCTCGCAGCGGCCGCACGCCCCAGTGCGAAGTATCGAACCCGGCGCTCGACGCGGAATGAATGGCGGCACTCTCCAGCGCCTCCTCCTGGCTCATCGGTGCGAGGATTCCCGCGAAGCGTGCCGCCAGCATCGACTTGCCGGTGCCTGGCGGGCCGAGCAGGAGCAGGCTGTGGCCGCCCGCGGCGGCGACTTCCAGCGCACGCTTGGCCGCGGCCTGGCCCTTCACGTCGCGAAAATCGGCGTAGGCGGGTGCCGCGTGCTGCGCGCCGTTGCAGTACCGCGCGAGAGGCGCGCTGCCTGCGAGGTGCGCACAGACTTCCAGCAGGCTCTTCGCCGGCAATACAATTGCGCGCTCTGCGAGCGCAGCTTGCGCAGCGTTGTCGGCCGGAAGGATGAAGCCGCGGCCCGAGCGTCCCGCGCCCAGCGCCATCGCCAGCGCGCCGCGCACCGGGCGCAACTCGCCGGTGAGCGATAGCTCGCCTGCGAACTCGAGACCGGCAAGCGCCGCGCACTTCAGTTGGCCGCTCGCGGCGAGGATGCCAAGCGCAATCGGCAGGTCAAAGCGCGCCGAGTCCTTGGGCAGGTCGGCGGGCGCGAGGTTGACCGTGATGCGGCTCGAAGGAAACTTGAATTGCGCGTGATGCAGGGCCGCGCGCACGCGGTCTTTCGCCTCGCGTACTTCGGCGTCGGGCAGCCCGACGATGTGAAACGCGGGCAGGCCCGGCCCGAGGTGCACTTCCACCGTCACCTCGGGCGCGTCGATGCCGGCGAGCGCGCGGCTCGCCACCGTTGCCAGCGCCATCGCCACCTCCCTGCCACAAACAACGCGGCTCGGCGGCGGCGGTTTACCTGTCGCGGCTGGAACGGGCCTCGAGTTCGCCGAGGCGCGCCTCCAGCGCCGCGAGCTTCGCCTGTGCGCGCTCGAGCAGCTTGCGCTGGACGTCGAAGTCCTCGCGCAGGACCACGTCGAAGCGATCGAAGAAGGCGCCGAGCAGAGCGCGCAGGTTCTTTTCCAGGTCCTGGGCCGGCGACGCCTTCACCGCCTCGCCCAGGCGTTCTCCCAACTCGTCCAGCAGTCGCTTGTCGATCATGGTGCCGAGCCTATGCGGAGAGGGCGCCCCAGTGAAGTACAACGCTCGCACCAAGCTCGAGCCAAGGGGCGAAAAGGCGCCCTAAGAAGGTGCGCCGCATCGCAGCATAACTCCCGCAGGCAATTTAGTTAACTGATTTCAAAGAATATTTTATCTGGCACAGCTGATGCTAAGAAGTCAGGGCGTTCCGTCATTCGTCACTTATTGGAGACCAAGATGATTCGTAAGACCGTACTTGCAACTGCCCTCGCCGCTGCCACCGCCGTTCCGGCACTGGCCCACGCGCAAGCAGCCGCTGCGCCGGCGTCGCCCCATACCTTGGCGGGCAACATGGCCATCGTCAGCGACTACCGGTTCCGCGGCATCTCGCAATCCTACTTGCAGCCGGCCATCCAAGGCGGCTTCGATTACACGCACTCGAGCGGCTTTTACCTCGGCAACTGGAACTCGAGCGTCAGCGGGCTGAGTTACAACAGCGGCGGCGGGATTGAGATGGACTTGTACGGTGGGTACAAGAAGAGTTTTGGCGACTTCACATTGGATCTTGGCCTGCTGCAGTACTACTACCCAAAGGCGAAAACGGCGACGGGCTCGGAGAAGTACGACACGCTCGAAGGCTATATCGGCCTCTCCTGGAAGTGGCTCAGTGCCAAGTACTCGAGCACGCTGACCGACTACTTCGGGCTCAACTCCGCCTCCACCGGCACAAGCGCCGGAGACTCCAACGGGTCGGGCTACCTCGACTTCACGGCCAGTTACGAGATCGCGCCCAAGCTGACCCTGGTCGGGCACTACGGCATGCAGACGGTGAGGAACTACAGCTCCTATGAGTACAACGATTACAAGCTGGGCATTACCTACGACATGAGCGGCTGGCTGCTCGGTGCCGCATACATCGGCACCGACGCGGACAAGGCGATCTACGTGCTCAACGGCAAAGAAATCGGCAAGAGCAGCGTGGTGCTTTCAGTCGGCAAGTCGTTCTAACGCACGGGAAACCGCGGCGGGCGCTAGCGCGTCCGCCGCTTCCGGGAGAAAAGGGATGAAACTGGTCACAGCCATCATCAAGCCGTTCAAGCTCGACGAGGTCCGCGAGGCCCTCTCGGCGATCGGCGTGCAGGGCGTCACGGTCACCGAGGTCAAGGGCTTCGGGCGGCAGAAGGGCCATACCGAGCTGTATCGCGGCGCGGAATACGTGGTCGATTTCCTACCGAAAGTGAAGATCGACGTCGCGATCAAGTCCGACCTGCTAGAGCCCGTGATCGAGGCAATCGAGAAGACGGCGAACACCGGCAAGATCGGCGACGGCAAGATCTTCGTGTTCGAGCTCGAGAAAGTCATCCGCATCCGCACCGGCGAGACCGATGCGGACGCCCTATAGGGAGATGCACATGAAGAAGCTGTTCGCATTGATCGTGCTGGTCGCCTCGTTCGCTTTCGCGGGCGCGGCACTGGCGCAGGACAAGCCCGCCGCGACGCCTGACAAACCTGCGGCGACGGCGGCACCTGCCGCGGCACCGGCGGCAACGCCTGCGCCAACGCCCAACAAGGGCGACGTGGCATGGATGCTGACATCGACCGCGCTGGTGCTGATGATGAGCGTGCCTGCCTTGGCGCTGTTCTACGGCGGCATGGTGCGCTCGAAGAACATGCTCTCCATGCTGATGCAGGTGTTCGTGGTGTTCTCGCTGGTGACGGTGTTGTGGTGCATCTACGGCTACAGTCTCGCCTTCACCGAGGGCAACGCCTACTTCGGCAGCCTTACCGACCGGCTGTTCCTCAAAGGCACCTTCGACTCGGCCAAGGGCGAGTTCGCGATGGCGGCGACCTTCTCCAAGGGCGTCGTCATTCCCGAATTGGTGTTCGTCGCCTTCCAGGCCACCTTTGCCGCGATCACCTGCTGCCTGATTCTCGGCGCCTTCGCCGAGCGCGCCAGGTTCTCGGCGGTGCTGGTGTTCATCGTGCTGTGGTTCACTTTCAGTTACGCGCCGATCGCACACATGGTGTGGTTCTGGATGGGGCCGGACGCCTATACCAGCGCGAAGGTGGTCGACGAGATCAACGGCAAGGCCGGTTGGCTCTGGCAGATGGGGGCGCTGGACTTTGCAGGTGGCACGGTGGTGCACATCAATGCCGGCGTGGCTGGCCTGGTGGGCGCCTACCTGGTGGGCAAGCGCATCGGCTACGGCAAAGAGGCCATGCCGGCGCACAACCTTCCGCTGACGATGATCGGCGCGGCGCTGCTGTGGGTGGGCTGGTTCGGCTTCAACGCCGGCTCGGCGCTGGAAGCGAACGGCGTTGCGGCGCTCGCTTTCATCAACACCTTCCTCGCCACCGCCTGCGCGGTACTGTCCTGGACTCTCGGCGAAGCCGTCTTCAAGGGCAAACCGACGATGCTGGGCGCCGCCTCGGGCGCGGTCGCCGGGCTGGTGGCGATCACACCCGCGGCTGGCAACGTCGGCATCCCGGGCGCATTCGTAATCGGGACAGCCGCGGGCCTGGTATGCCTGTGGGGCGTAAGCGGACTGAAGAAGCTGCTCGGCGCGGACGACTCGCTGGACGTGTTCGGCGTTCACGCAGTCGGCGGCATCCTTGGCGCGCTGCTCACGGGCGTGTTCAACGACCCGTCGCTCGGCGGCCCGGGCTTTCCCAACAACTGGTTCGAGATGAAACCCGGCTTCGAGAGCATCGCCGGCCAGGTCTGGATCCAGGCGAAGGCAGTCGGTGTGACGGTGCTGTGGTCCGGGATCGTTGCGCTGGTGGCCTACAAGCTGGTGGACCTGACCATGGGCCTGCGGGTGCCGGAAGAGGAAGAGCGCGAAGGCCTCGACACCAGCTCGCACGGCGAGGCGGCTTACCGGATATAAAGAGTCTCCTAGGTCTTTCCTAATTCACGGGGCGCTCCGGCGCCCCGTTTTTTTTATGACGCAGGCTTGGCCGTCGGATAATACGGGCGAGCCATGCACATCACTCTGGAAGGCCATCCCGACCCGGTACCGGTCGAGGCAGGCGACACCATCCTTGCCTCGATGATCCGTGCCGGCGTGCCGTTCCCGTTTTCCTGCCAGTCCGGCAACTGCGGCACCTGCAAGTGCGAGCTGCTCTCGGGCGATGTGCTGGAGCTGGAGTATTCGGAGCACGCGCTGAGCGCGCAGGAGCGCGCAAAGAACATCATCCTCGCCTGCCGCGCCCAGCTCTGGGACGACACCGTAATTCGGCGCCTGGACGCCGAAGAACTAGTGATGCATCCGTCGCGCGTCATGCGCTGCCGGCTCGCCGCGCTGGAGGAATTGACGCACGACATCCGCGGCCTGCGCCTGGAAATCGAATCGGGCGGCCCGTTCACCTTCTCCGCGGGCCAGTACGCACAGCTGGAATTCGCCGCCGGGCTGTCACGCCACTACTCCCTGGCTGGAACCCCAAGCGAGCATGCGCTTACATTCCATATCCGCCATATGCCGGGAGGCCAAACCAGTTCATACGTGGCGACACGGCTCAAAGTTGGGGACACTCTGAAAGTGAGCGGCCCGCTGGGAGTGGCGTACCTGCGCGAGGCCCACCACGGGCCAGTTCTCCTGATCGCCGGCGGCTCTGGTCTCGCGCCGATCCAGTCGATCCTGCGCAGCCTGCTCGCGCGCGCGCATGCCGCGCCGGTGACCCTGTACTTTGGCGTGCGCAGCGAACGCGACCTGTACCACGAGGAGCTGCTGAAGGAACTTGCGGCAAGGCATCCGAATTTCAGCTTTCATGTCGTGCTGTCTGAACAAAAAGGCGAGCGCGGCCGGCGCTACGGCTTGGTGCATGAAGCGGTCGCCGCAGATCTCGCCGGCTGCGATGGGCTGATGGCTTACCTTGCGGGACCGCCGGTGATGGTCGAGGCGGCTACCGCGGTGCTGCAGGCGAAGGGGGCGCAACCGCGCCAGATCCACGCCGACGCCTTCTACAACCAGAACTGAAACCATGGACCTCAAGGACAGGGTAGCGATCGTTACTGGCGGGGCGCGCGGCATCGGGCTCGCCATCGTGGAGGACCTCATCGCGCAGGGCGCGAGCGTGGTGATCGTGGACAGCGGCGTGTCCATCTCGGGCGAGCCGATGGAGCCGAAGCTCGCCGATGAAGTGGCGCGACGCATCGACCGCACGGCCGCGGTGTGCGGCGACGTCGCCGACGCGGTGACCGCACGCACGGCGGTCGAGCTGGCCGTGGAGCGCTTCGGCGCGGTGGACATCGTGGTGAACAACGCCGCCATCCTGCGCGACGCGTTCATCTTCAAGTCGAGCACCGAGGCCTGGGACGCGGTGTTGCGCACCAACCTCACCGGCGCGCAGCGCATGCTTGCTGCGGCGACGCCCCTGATGCGCGACCAGGCGAAGGCGGGGCGCGCGCCGGGGGCCATCGTCAACATGGTTTCTTCCGCCGGCATCTACGGCAACTTCGGCCAGGCGGCTTATGCCGCGGCCAAAGCCGGACTGATCGGCCTGACGCGCGTCGTGGCGCACGACCTGGCGCGTTCGCAAATCCGCTGCAATGCGGTGGCACCCTTTGCCGCGACCCGCGTCACCGAAAGCATCCAGCCAGCGAACGACGCGCAGGCCACCTACAAGCGGAAGGCGCTTGCCGTGCCTGCCCTGTACGTGGCGCGGCTGGTGAGCTTCCTGTGTTCGAGCGGAGCGCAAGGCGCGAACGGCCAGCTGTTCGGCGTGCGCGGGCGCGAGGCCTTTGTGTTCTCGCAGGCGCGTCCCGTGCACACGCTGCTGCAGCCGCAGGGCGGCTACGACCTCAGCGCCTTTGCGCAGGGCGCCAAGGCCTTCGCGCCCTATTACGCCGACCTGGTCACCGACCTCGAGGCTTTCGCCTCGGATCCGATTGTCTGAACTCCAACCGGAGCCCCGCATGTCTGCCTATCCCACCGTCAAGACACTGGAGGAGTTCTCCCAGCAGCCCGAGGACTACAAGGTGGCGGTGCGCAAGATCGTGCGCAGCCACGCGCTGAACGAACTCTACGGCGCGCAGGTGTTCGACGAGCCGGCGATCGCCCTCGCGCCCACGCCTTACGCCAAGTGGCTCACCTGCCGCGTGGCGATGGAGGAGTACCACCACCACGTGCGCTTCAAGGAGCTCGCCGACCAGATTGGCGTCAAGCCCGAGGAGCTGACCGTGTCCACCAAGCGCCCGCTCAACATCTTCGAGTTCCCGCTCAAGACCTGGGAGGAGTTCTGCGTCATCAAGATGCTGGGCGACCTCGCCGAGATCCTGCAGGTCGAGGACCTGCTGCACTGTTCGTTTGTCCCACTGCGCAACATCGCGCGCACGACCATGCCGGAAGAGAAGTTCCACGCCCAGTTCGGCCTGGATTTCTGCGTCGACCTGGTGGAGACCGAGACGGGCCGCCGCGCGGTGCAGGAGGCAGTGAATCGCTTCTACCCCGAGGCGCCGAAGTTCTTCGGCGCCAGCGGCTCGAAGAACAACGCGCTGTATCGCAAATACGGCATCAAGCTGCGCACGAATGAGGAGATGCGCGCCGACTACATGGCACGCGCCAAGGACACCGTCGAGAAGCTCGGCTTGACGCTGCCGCAGGTCGCGATCTTGTGAGATGAACGCGGCCGAACAACTGCTGGGCGCAGCGGCGCTCGCGCGCCACGGTGCGCGTACCGCTTTGCTGTGCGGCGAACAGGCGCTCACCTATGCCGAACTCGCTGCGCAGGTCAGTCGCGCCGCGAGCGCGCTGCACGCGCTCGGTGTGCAGCCAGGCGACCGGGTGCTGCTGCTGCTGCGGGACACGCCAGAATTCGCCGCCGCGTGGCTGGGCGCGGTGCGCGCCGGCGCGGTGGCGATCGGCCTGAACAGCAAATTGACGCAGGACGAATATCGCTACCTGGTCGCCGACAGCGGCGCGCGCCTGCTGATCGCGGAGGAGGTGTTGCTCCCTGCGCTGGGGCCGCTGGCCGCGGAACTCGCCGGCGAACAACGCCTGACTGCAGGCGCGGCGTGGAAAGAGCAATTGCGGCACGCCGTAGCTCAGGCGAAATCGTATCCGGCCAGGCCGGAGGATCCGGCCTTCTGGCTTTACTCCTCGGGTACCACCGGCAAACCGAAGGGCATCGTGCATGCTCACAAGGACGTCCTGGCGGCGGGTCAGGTGCAACGCGAAGTACTCGGATTGGGACCAGGCGACAAAGTGTTCAATACCTCGAAGCTGTTCTTCGCCTACGCGCTGGAGAACGGCCTGCTCGGGCCACTTGCGCTGGGCGCCACGGCCATCCTGCACCCGGACTGGGCCGACATCGGCGAAGTGCAGGCGATTATCGCGCGCCATCGGCCGGCCGCCATGTTCAGCGTGCCGACGTTCTATCGCCGGCTGCTCGGCATGCCCGAAGGCAAGCTGGCAGCCTTCCGGGAGGTCAGGACCTACGTCGCTGCCGGCGAGCGCCTGCCGGCACCGGTGCTCGAAGGATGGCGTAAAGCGACCGGCCGCGAGATTCTTTCGGCTTACGGCATGTCGGAGACCTTCTGCGTCGCCATGGCAACGCCGCCCGGCGCGGCCAGTGCGCAGAGAAGCGGCAAGCCGCTCAACGGCGTGGAGGTACGTCTGCTTGCCGAGGACGGCCGCGAGACAGGCACGGACGAACCCGGTGTGCTGTGGATCCGGCATCCCGCGTTGAGTTCAGGCTACGCCAACCGCCCCGAAGCGACGCGCCAGCAATTCCAGGACGGCTGGTTCTGCACCAAGGACGTGTTCGTGCGCGACGCGCAGGGTTACTTCGCGCACCAGGGCCGCAGCGACGAGCTGGTGAAGGTGGCCGGCCAGTGGGTGCAACCTGGCGATTTGGAGGAAGCCGTGCTCGGCCTGCCGTCGATTGCCGAAGCGGCTTGCGTGCCGGTCGCCGATGCCGACGGCTTCGAGCGGCTGGCGCTGTTCGTCGCCCCACGCGGCGCCGACGGGCAGACCGCCGTGGCGGAGGCGGCGGCAGCCTGCGAGGCAAAGCTGCCGCGCCACAAGCGGCCGAAATGGATCCTGCCGGTCTCCGAGCTGCCGCGCACCGCCACTGGCAAGGTGCAGCGCTTCAAATTGCGCGAAATGCTCGAGCAGCAGCGCGCCACCAAGGACTAGAATCCGCGTTTTTCTCCCAGAGGTCAGCATGCCTTACGCAATCCCGATCTGGACTCCCCCCGCGCTGCCGATCTCCGGCAGTGACGCATCGTTCGCGGTGCGCCGAATCTTCTGCGTCGGGCGCAACTACGCCGAGCACCAGAAGGAAATGGGCGGCAGCGGCCGCGAGCAACCATTCTTCTTCATCAAGAGCGCGCATGCCTTGGTGCCCAATGGCGGCAACGTGCACTACCCGCCGAAGACGGCCAACTACCACTACGAGACCGAGCTGGTGGTCGCCATCCACAAAGGTGGCCGGCGCATCGACGCCAAGCACGCCAACGAACACGTCTACGGCTACGCGGTGGGCCTCGACATGACGCGGCGCGACCTGCAGCAGTTGGGCAAGGACCACGGCCGGCCCTGGGACTTCGGCAAGGATTTCGATGAGGCGGCGCCGTGCAGTTCGCTGGTGCCTTCCTCCAAGATCGGTCACCCGTCCAAGGGCGCAATCTGGCTGCAGGTGAACGGCAAGGAACGCCAGAAAGCCGACCTCGCGGACATGATCTGGTCGGTGCCCGAGCAGATCGCCTACCTGTCCGAGTACTACACGATCGAACCCGGTGACATCATTTATTCCGGCACGCCCGCCGGCGTCGGACCGGTGAAGCCGGGCGACGAGATGCATGCGGGAATCGATGGCGTGGGCGAACTGAAGGTGAAGATCGTCCCGCCGCTGTGAAGCTGTACACCTTTTTTCGCGGCTCCTCGCCCTTCCGGCTGCGCATCGCGCTAAACCTGAAGGGGCTGCCTTACGAGAGCGTGCCGGTGCATCTGGGCAAGAACGAGCACCAGCGCGCGGAATTCGGTGCCGTCAATCCGCAGCAACTGCTGCCGGCGTTGTTGCTGGACGACGGGCAGGTGCTCACGCAATCGCTGGCTATCATCGAGTACTTGGAGGAGAAATACCCCACCCCGGCGCTGCTGCCGAAAGATCCCTACGACCGCGCCCGGGTGCGCGCGCTTTCGCTGCTTGTCGCCTGCGAGATCCATCCGCTCAACAACAAGCGCACGCTTGACTACCTGCGCTCGGGGGCTGGCCTCAGCGAAGAGCAGGTCGCCGGCTGGTACCGCCACTGGATCGACGACGGCTTGACGAAGCTCGAGGCGGCGATGACGAGGAATCCTGTGAGCGGCCGCTTCTCGCACGGCGACACCCCGACTATGGCCGACTGCTGCCTGGTGCCGCAGGTGTTCAACGCACAGCGCTACAAGAATGACACATCCCGCTTTCCTATCGTGATGCGAGTGTTTGCCGAGTGCATGAAACTCGAGGCCTTCGACCGCGCGCAGCCCTCGAAGCAGCCCGACGCGGAGTAGCGGCTAGAGCCCGGCGAGCTGTTCTTCCAGCGCCGGCTGGAGTTCGTCGAGGATCGCGTCCAGGAAGAATACGCGGTCCAGGTTCTCGCCAAGGGCAGCCGCCGCAACATCCTTGAGATGCCGGCCGTCCGTCACCGCCTGAGTGCACCACTCCTCAACCTTCACAGCGGCCGCGGCCCGATCCATCCGTGCCACAAGATGGCGCGCCAACCGTTCAGAGAAAACCATTCCACGCGTGGCGTCGAGATTTGCGGCCATGCGTTCCGCGTTGACCACCAGCCCCGCCGCAATCCGCTCGATCGCGTCCAGCGCGCCGCCCGCGGTTTGCGCCAGGTCCGGCCAGGTTGCGAGCTCGGCCTGCCAACCACCCAAGGCACGCTCGTGCTCCTGGTTCGCGGCATGCAACAGCGTGGCGAGAATTCCCGGCGCGCGCGCCGCGGCCGCCAGCGCCTGCATGCAGGCAACCGGGTTGCGCTTGTGCGGCATGGCGGTGGAACCGCCGCCGCTTTGCGACTCCTGCATTTCCTGCACTTCGGCCTGGGACAGCAGCGCCAGATCGCGCGCGATCTTGCCGATCGCGCCGATGAGGATGGCCAACTCCGCACCGAGCGCGAGCAGGGCATCGCGCTGCGTGTGCCAGGCCGGTCCGTCGGCGAGGCCCAGGCGCCGGGCGACGCTTGCCCGAACGGCGGCGCGTTTCGCGCCCAGCGAATCCAACGCGCCCACGGCCCCGCCCAGCTGCACGCAAAACGCGCGGCTGGCTGCCGCGCCCAGCCTCGATCGGCAACGGGAAACGGAATTGGCCCAACGCGCAATCTTCAGGCCGGCCGTGATCGGCGACGCCGGTTGCATCAAGGTGCGCCCCAGCATCAGTGTGCGCGCATGCTTGCGCGCATGCGCCGCAAGCTGCACGGCGGCCGTGCTGAGGACACGATCGGCGACTTCGAGACAGGGCTTGAGGCAAAGAACCAATGCGGTGTCGAGGACGTCCTGGCTGGTCGCCCCGTAGTGCACGTACGCTGCCGCCGCAGCGTCTTGCTTGCGCACGGCTTCGGTCAGCGCCTCGACCAGGGGAATGGCCAGCGAACCGGTACGGCGCGCTGCTTCGACCCACTGTTCGCTCGAAGGCTGCAGCAAGTCGCAGGCCGCGGTGATGCTGCGGGCCGCCGCCGCGGGAATCAAGCCGGACTCGGCCTGCGCTTGCGCCAGCGCGTGCTCGAAGACGAGCATCGCGCGGGCAAACGCCGTATCGCCAAACGCACTTGCGAAGGACGCCCGACCGAGCGCGCGAGCGACTGGGTTGTCCACCATCTAGAACTCGATGAACGCCGTTTCGCCCTCGCCCTGCATGCGAACATCCCAGTGCCATGCGCCGGGCTTGGCGGCATCGCGTTGCGCGACTACAGTCTGCAAGCGCGCCGCATCGCCGATGGCGCGCGCGAAGGGATCGTCCTTCGCCGCCACGATCGGTGCGAGGAGCACGCGCGTGCGGATGGCTTTCAGCAAACCGCGCATGAAGATCGTGACGTTGAGCTGCGGCGCGTAGCGCGCACCGTCCGGTCCGGTGAATGCGCCGGGCATCACGGTCTCGACGCGGTAGCAGCCTTTCTTGTCGGTGTAGCAGCGCGCGAGTCCTCCCGGGCGAGTGGCGCCCTCTGCGGGCGGCTTGCCGGAAGCATCCATCTGCCAGGTCTCGATCATCGCGTCGTCTATCGGCACTCCCGCGCCGTCGGTGATGCGGCCGGTGAGCGTGACGTGCTCGCCCGGCGCGCCGAACTCGGCCTGCTCGCCGTCCTGCCACTCCAGCCCGATGTGGAAGAACGGCCCGATGGTCTGCGACGGGGTTTCGCCCGCCATGCTCAGTGGCCCATCGGCGTGCCGTTGCGCCCGCCGAGCACGATCTCGAAACGATAACCCATGGCCACTTCCTCGATGCCGCTCTCCAGTTCGAGGCTCGCCACCATGCGCGCGCGCGCTGCCGGATCCGGCGAGCTGTTGAAGATTGGATCGATCGGCAGCAGCGGATCGCCTGGAAAGAACATCTGCGTGATCAGCCGCTGGGCGTTGCTGTTGCCAAACAGCGAAAAGTGAATGTGCGCTGGGCGCCAGCCAAACGCATGGTTACGCCAGGGATAGGCGCCCGGCTTGATGGTGACGAAGCGGAACCGGCCCGCGTCGTCGGTCATCGCCTGTCCGCGACCGAGGAAGTTGGGGTCGAGCGGCGCGTCGTGCTGATCCACCGGGTGGGCGTAGCGGCCCGCTGCATTGCATTGCCAGAGTTCGATGAGCGCGCTGCGCACGGGGTGACCTGCGTCGTCCAGCACGCGACCGACGAGGATTATCTTTTCGCCGAGCGGCGTGCCCTTGCCCCATTGCGTGAGGTCGGCTTCGCTGTCCTTGACGAAGCGCCTCGGGAACACCGGGCCGGTCGTGTCGAGGGGACTGGGCGGCACGCGCACCAGCTTATGCCTGGGCGCGCGCAGCAGGGTGCTGTTGTAAGGCGGGTAGAGGTAAGGCGGTTGGGTTTCCGGCATCTTCGTTGCTCTGCTTCAGGCGCGAAACAGCGCCTTCAGTCCCTCGGGGATCGCCAGGCCGCGCATGCGCGACCCGGGACCGTCATCGAACCTGCCCCAGACGCGCGTCTCGGAGCCCTTGGCGAGCGCCGTGCCGTCCTCGCGCTGTACCTCGTGCGCGACCACGAAGGACTTGCCGCCGAAGCGCGCGATGCTCGAGCGCACCACGCAGCGGTCGCCGTGCTGGGCGGGATAGAGGAACTGGCAGTCGGCTGACACCAACGGCATGGCGATCTGCTCGGCGCGCATGCGTTTGGCGTCATAGCCGACCGAGCCCAGGAGGGCCCAGCAGGCCGCGTCCATCCAGCGAAAGTACGTCGGATAGAAGATGATTCCGGCCGGATCGCAGTCGCCCCAGTAGACCTCGCAGGCAAACGTCACCACCTTCGAATGGAAGTCGCCCTCGCTCAACACTGTTCCCAGGGCAAGCCTTCGAAGCGCCAGCCGGCAAGCGAGTTGCGCTGGTGCTGGTCGTTCAGCTCGCCCTCGAAACCGTGCTGCACGTTGTAAACGCGCGTGAAGCCGGAGCGTTCCAACTCCTCACCCGCTTCCCGCGAGCGGTTGCCGCTGCGGCAGATGAGAACCACGGGGCGCGTGGTGTGGTTGGTGCCCGCGAGCTTCTTCACCTGGCCGACGAAGTGCGGATTCACCGCCCAGTCCGGCCCGTCGTTCCAGGCCACGTGCAGCGCGCCGACCGGATGGCCAACGAACAGGTATTCCATCTCGCTGCGGCAGTCGACAAATAGCGCGTCGGGGTGCTGCTTGACGAACTCCTGCGCGCGCCTGGCTTCGAGGTGCTCCATGGGGGAGCGCATTATACGCGTAAGCAATTGACATAGCAGGCTTAACTAGGCACACTGCCGATTCGCGCCGATTTGATGTTCAGCTTGCGGGCGCGTTACAAATACCGCTAAAGAGACGTGCCAGGACGCCCGTTTCCGCGCAAGCCGAACGGGCGTTTTTGTTTTCCAGGAACCGATGACGCAGAGTGCCCGCAGTACGCAGATTGCCGCCCTGATGGGCCAGAGGATCCTGGTCCTCGACGGTGCCATGGGCACCATGATCCAGCGCGAGCAGCTGGACGAGGCGCAGTTCCGTGGCGAGCGCTTCCGTGACTGGCCGCGCGACCTGAGGGGCAATAACGACCTGCTTGCGCTGACGCAGCCCGCGCTCATCCGGCGCATCCACGAGCAGTACCTCGAGGCGGGCGCCGACATCATCGAGACCAACACCTTCAACTCGACCGCCGTGTCGATGGCCGACTACGGCATGCAGGCGCAGGTCGCCGAGCTGAACCTTGCCGCTGCGCGCCTTGCGGTGGCGGCGGCGCGCGCATGGGAAGCGAAAGATCCGTCGCGGCCGCGCTTTGTCGCCGGCGTGCTCGGGCCGACTACCAAGACCGCATCGCTCTCGCCGGATGTCAACGACGCGGGTTTCCGCGCCATCAGCTTCGACCAGCTGGTAGCGGCGTATGCCGAAGCCGCGCACGCGCTGGCCGAAGGCGGCGTGGACCTGTTCCTGGTGGAGACGGTGTTCGACACGCTGAATGCCAAGGCAGCCCTGTTCGCGCTGGAGGAACTGTTCGAGCGCCGCGCCGCGCGCTGGCCGGTGATCGTCTCCGGCACCATCACCGACGCCTCGGGGCGCACGCTCTCCGGACAGACCACCGAGGCGTTCTACAACTCCGTGCGCCACATGCGGCCGTTGGCAGTGGGCCTCAACTGCGCGCTCGGCGCAAAGGAACTGCGCCCCCACGTCGAGGAGCTGTCCGCGATTGCGGAAGCTTTCGTTTCCTGCCATCCCAACGCCGGGCTGCCCAACGCCTTCGGCGAGTACGACGACTCGCCGGAAAACATGGCTGCGCTGATGGGCGAGTGGGCGAGGAACGGCTGGCTCAACATCATCGGCGGCTGCTGCGGCACCACCGCGGAACACATCCGCGCGATGGCAGAGGCGGTAAAGGGCGTGGCGCCGCGGCGCGTTCCCGATCTGCCGAAAAAGCTGCGCCTCGCCGGTCTCGAACCCCTGAACATCGGCGCGGAATCGCTGTTCGTCAACGTCGGGGAGCGCACCAACGTCACCGGCTCGAAAGCCTTCGCGCGGCTGATCCTCGCCGGCAACTACGCCGAGGCGCTCGTCGTGGCGCGCCAGCAGGTGGAAAGCGGCGCGCAGCTGATCGATATCAACATGGATGAGGGGATGCTCGACTCGGAAGCGGCCATGCATCGCTTCCTCAGCCTGGTTGCCGCCGAGCCCGACATCGCGCGCGTGCCGGTGATGATCGACAGCTCGAAATGGCGCGTGATCGAAGCAGGCCTGAAGTGCGTACAGGGCAAGAGCATCGTCAATTCGATCAGCATGAAGGAGGGCGAGGAGGAATTCCTGCGCCAGGCGCGCCTTGCGCGCCGCTACGGCGCGGCGGTGGTGGTGATGGCCTTCGACGAGCAAGGCCAGGCGGATACCCTGCAGCGGCGCAACGCGATCTGCCGGCGCGCCTACGACTTGTTGATCGCCAAGGCCGGATTCGCCGCCGAGGACATCATCTTCGACCCGAACATTTTCGCCGTGGCTACCGGGCTGGAGGAGCATGCGCGCTACGGCCTCGACTACCTCGAGGCTACGCGCTGGATCCGCAGCAACCTTGCGCATGCGCAGGTCTCGGGCGGCCTGTCCAATCTTTCATTCTCGTTCCGCGGCAATGACTCGGTGCGCGAAGCGATGCACACCGCGTTCCTGTACCACGCGGTGCGCGCCGGCATGTCGATGGGCATCGTCAACGCCGGGCAGCTTGGCGTGTACGAGGAAATCGAGCCGCAGCTGCGCGAGCGCGTCGAGGATGTGATCCTCAACCGCCGCGCCGACGCCACCGAGCGGCTGGTCGAGTTTGCCCACACCGTGAAATCGGGTGGCGGCAAGGCGGCGAAGGAGGACGATGCCTGGCGGCGCGCGCCGGTGCGCGAGCGCCTGGTGCACGCGCTGGTGACCGGCACGGCCACCCACGTCCTGGCCGACACCGAGGAAGCCCGCCTGGCCGCCGCACGCCCGATCGAGGTAATCGAGGGACCGCTGATGGACGGCATGAACGTGGTCGGCGACCTGTTTGCCGCCGGCAAGATGTTCCTGCCGCAGGTGGTGAAATCGGCGCGGGTGATGAAGCAGGCAGTGGCGCACCTGGTGCCCTACATCGAGGCGGAAAAGGCGAAAACCGGCGAGGCCGGACGTCCCAAGGGCAAGATCGTGATCGCCACAGTGAAGGGCGACGTGCACGACATCGGCAAGAACATCGTCGCCGTGGTGCTCCAGTGCAACAACTACGATGTGGTGAACCTCGGCGTGATGGTGCCGGCGCAGAAGATCCTCGACACGGCGCGCGAGGAAAAAGCCGACGCCATCGGCCTGTCGGGCCTGATCACGCCATCGCTGGAGGAAATGACGCATGTGGCGAAGGAGATGGAGCGCGCGGGACTGTCACTGCCGCTGCTGATCGGCGGCGCCACCACCTCGCGAGCGCACACCGCGGTGAAAATCGCTCCGGCCTACTCGGGACCGGTGGTGTACGTTCCCGACGCATCGCGCTCGGTCACCGTGACGCAAAGCTTGCTATCGGCGGACGCGCGCGACGCCTACGTCGCCGGGGTGCGCGCCGACTACGAAAAGATCCGGCGCCAGCACGCAGAGAAGAAGGGCCCGGGCCCGCTGCTGCCGATAGGCCGGGCGCGCGAGCTCGGCCACGCCACCGACTGGACGGTCTACCGGCCGCCGCAGCCGGTGAAGCCGGGGGTAACCGCGCTCAAGAACTACCCGCTCGAAAAGCTTGCGCCCTGCATCGATTGGGGGCCGTTCTTCCAGACCTGGGAACTGTCGGGGCCCTATCCGGCGATCCTCGACGATGCGGTGGTCGGCCTGGAGGCGAAGAAGCTGTTCGCGGACGCGCAGGCGTTCCTGAGGAAGATGATCGAAGGCCGCTGGGTGCGCGCGAGCGGGGTGTTCGGCTTGTTTCCCGCTGCGCGCGTGGGCGACGACATCGAGATTTACCGCGATGCAGCGCACCGCGAACTGCAATTGACCTTGCACAACCTGCGACAGCAGAACCAGAAGCCCACCGGCCGGGCCAATCAATGCCTGGCCGACTACGTCGCGCCGAAGGAGTCGGGCGTGCAGGACTGGATCGGGGCTTTCGCAGTGACCGCGGGCCTCGGCATCGAGAAGAAACTCGCGGAGTTCGAGCGCGCCCATGACGACTATTCCGCCATCATGCTGAAAGCACTCGCGGATCGGTTGGCGGAAGCCTTCGCCGAACACCTGCACCAGCGCGTGCGCCGCGAGTACTGGGGTTACGCCGCGGACGAGACACTGAGCAACGAAGAACTCATCTCGGAGAAATACCGCGGCGTGCGCCCTGCACCCGGCTATCCGGCCTGCCCGGACCATACCGAGAAAGGCGCGCTGTTCGCCTTGCTCGATGCCGGGCGCAATGCCGGGATGCAGCTCACCGAGTCCTATGCGATGCTGCCGACGGCCGCCGTGTCGGGCCTTTACCTGTCGCATCCGGAGGCCAGCTACTTCGCGGTCGGCAAGATCGGGGCGGACCAGCTGGAGGACTACGCACGGCGCAAGGGCATGAGCATCGCCGAGGCGGAGAAGTGGCTCGGTCCCTGGCTGGCCTACGATCCAGACGAGCGCACCAAGGCCGCATCGCTATAATCCCCAGCGAATCGAACCAGGAGAGTTCCATGGGCAGAGGCGACAAACGCACCCGCAAGGGCAAGATCTACAAGGGAAGTTACGGCAAGACGCGGCCGCATCGCGAAAAGAAGAAGAAGAAACAGCGCGGCTAGGCCGCTTCCTCCACCCGCACCGGTACGCGGTTCATTTGCGCCAGAACGCCGGCGTCAGCACCACCAGCAGCGTGAACAACTCCAGCCGCCCGAGCAGCATGGCCAAGGAGCACACCCAGGTCTGGAAGTCGTTCAGCACCGCGTAGGTGGTGGCTGGCCCCACCTGCGCCAACCCTGGACCGGTGTTATTGATCGACGCCACCGCCGCCGAGAACGCCGTCACCACGTCCGCGCCGCTCAGCGCCAGCAGCAGCGTGAAGATGATGATGCAGGACACATAGACGAAGACGTAAGCCAGCACCGCAAACACCACGTTGTTCTCGATCGGCTGGCCGCCGAGCTTCACCGGGTTGTGGACGCGCGGGTGGATGATGCGCAAGAGTTCGCGGAACACCTGCTTGAACAGGATCAGCGCGCGAATCATCTTCATGCCGCTGCCGGTCGAACCCGCGCAGCTGGCGAAGCTGCACAGGAACAGCATCCAGAGCGGCGCGAAGATCGGCCAGAGGTTGTAGTCGGTATTGGCGTAACCGGTGGTGGTGGCGAGCGATACCACGTTGAAGGCGGCGAAGCGCAGCGCCGTGCCATAGTCCGGGTAGTAGCCCTGCCAGGTCAGGTAGGCAGCCACCCCCAGGACCGAAACCGCCACCACGCCGAGGAAGACCTTGGCCTCTGGATCCACGCGGTACACCCGCAGCGAGCGCCGATGCCAGGCGAGGAAGTGCGTGGCGAAGTTGATCGCCGCGAGCAGCATGAAGAAGATGGCCACTGCTTCCACCTTCGGGGAGTTCCAGTGCGCGAAGCTCGCGTCGTGCGTCGAAAATCCACCCAGTCCCAGCGTGGTGAAGGCGTGCATCGCCGCGTCGAGCCAATTCATGCCCGCCCAGCGGTAGGCGAGGAGGCATGCCGCCGTCAGCCCGAAGTACACCAGCCACAGGCCTTTCGCGGTTTCAGCAATACGCGGCGTCAGCTTGGTGTCCTTCATCGGCGTGGGGGTCTCCGCCTTGAACAACTGCGAGCCGCCGACGCCGAGGAGCGGCAGGATCGCCACTGCCAGCACGATCACTCCCATGCCGCCCAGCCAGATCATGAAACCGCGCCAGATGTTGAGCGAGGGCGGCAGGCGGTCGAGCCCGGAGAGCACCGTCGCTCCGCTCGCGGTGAGGCCCGATACCGCCTCGAAATAGGCATCGGTGAACGACAACTCGCGCAATTGCAGCATCAGTGGCAAGGTGGCGAAGGCTGGAAGCACGGTCCATACCAGCGCCACCAGCAGGAAACCGTCGCGCACCTGCAACTCGCGCCCGGCACGCAGCGTAAACAGCCAAAGCACCGCCCCGGCCAGCAGCGTCGCGCCGAGCGCCTTGGCGTAGACCAAATGCGCCCCGTCGGCGTAGCCCAAGGAAAACGCAAGCGGTACCAGCATGCTCACGGCAAACAGCAGCAGCACCAGCGAAAACACGTGCAAGACGGCGGACAGGCGCACGGTGAAAGCGCTACAGGAAGCGCGCGCCGACCTGGAACAGCTTCTCGACCCGCGGCAGGGTCTTCTTGTCGGTGACGAACATGATGACGTGGTCCTCAGCCTCGATGCGGGTATCGTGGTGCGCCATCAGCACCTTGCCCGCGCGCACCACCGCGCCGATGGTGGCGCCGGCGGGCAATTCGATCTCCTCGACGCGCCGGCCGGTGAGGCGGCACGACTCGCGGTCGCCGTGCACCACTGCCTCCAGCGCCTCGGCGGCGCCGCGCCGCAGGCTGTGCACCGCGACCACGTCGCCACGGCGCACGTGGGCCAGCAGCTTGCCGATGGTGGCCTGCGCGGGCGAGATGGCGATGTCGATCTGCCCGCTTTGCAGCAGGTCGACGTAGCTGCGGCGGTTGATCAGCGCAACCACGCG
>CAZVZV010000041.1:0-1372 GCA_964631735.1 uncultured Enterobacteriaceae bacterium | reverse complement strand
TCACGCGTCGCACGCTCATTTACCGCTCGAAACTTCGGCTCCACCGAGTGCGGCGGCAACGCGATCGGCCGATTCCAAGCCGGGCAGGCTGCGCAGCCAGGTGAGCTGGCGCTTGGCGAGCTGGCGCGTGGCGGCGATGCCTCTGTCGCGCAACTCGGCTTTGCCGTATTCGCCTTCGAGAAAACCCCAGGCCTGGCGGTAGCCGACGCAGCGCATGCTCGGCAGCGTGGCGTGCAGTTCGAACTTCCTTCGCAATCCTTTCAGCTCTTCCACCAACCCGTCTTTCAGCATCCGGTCGAAACGCTCCGCGATGCGCCGATGCAGTTCGGCGCGATCCTCTGGAACGAGCGCAAAGGCTTTCAGCATGAACGGCAGTTCGGGGCTTGCGGACTTCTGCAGCTCGGAGATCGGCTTGCCGGATAGTTCCCAGACTTCGAGCGCCCGCTGGATGCGCTGCGCGTCGTTCGGAGAAAGCCGCGCAGCGGTAGCCGGGTCTACCTTGGCCAGGTCGGCGTGCAGCGCCGGCCAGCCATGGCGCGCGGCGCGAGCGTCGATCTGCGCGCGCAGCCCGGGTTCGGCCGAAGGCAAAGCGTCCAATCCTTGGGCCAGCGCCTTGTAGTAAAGCATCGTGCCCCCGACCAATAGAGGGATCTTGCCTCGCCCTTGAATTTCTCCGATCGCGCGGACCGCGTCCGCGCGAAACCGGCCGGCCGAATAGCTCTGCGTCGGCTCGATCAGATCGATCAGGTGGTGCTTTACGCGCTTCTGTTCCGCAGCAGTGGGCTTGGATGTTCCGACATCCATCCCGCGGTACACCTGCGCGGAATCCACCGATACGATCTCAAGCGGAAATTTTGCCGCGAGCTCCAGCGCCAGGCGCGACTTGCCGCTCGCCGTGGGGCCGAGCAGTGCAAACGCGCTACCGGCCACGCAGGAACAGCTTGTCCAGGTCCGCCATGGTGAGCTGGTACCAGGTCGGGCGGCCATGGTTGCAGCTGCCGGAGCGTTCGGTCTCTTCCATCTCGCGCAGCAGCGCGTTCATCTCGTGCACCGACAGGATGCGGTTGGCGCGCACCGCCGCGTGGCAAGCCATGGTGCCGAGCAATTCGTTCTGCCGCGCCGCCAGCACCTGCGCCGCGCCGTACTCGCGCAGTTCGGCGAGGAGGGACCTCGCCAGCGCCGCGAGGTCGCCGCCGGCCAGCAACGCCGGTGCGGCGCGTACTGCCAGCTCGTTCGGCCCGGCCACCGTGAGTTCCAGCCCGAGTCGTTCGAGGGCCGCTCGATTGTCCTCCGCGGTCGCCACTTCGAGCGCCTCGGCGCGGAACACCGCGGGCACCAGCAGGCTCTGGCGCTCGATGGCGCCGGCGTCGAG
>CAZVZV010000040.1:0-31225 GCA_964631735.1 uncultured Enterobacteriaceae bacterium | reverse complement strand
CGCAGGACCGGGCCGTCCCACTCGAAGCCGAGCCGGTCCAGCGCATGCAGGATCTGGTCTGCGGCGCCGGGCTGTTCGCGCGGCGCATCGAGGTCGTCCATGCGCAGCAGCCACTTGCCGTTGGCGGCGCGCGCCTGCATGTAACTGGCAAGCGCAGCGACCAGCGAGCCGAAGTGCAAGGGCCCTGTCGGCGAGGGGGCGAAACGGCCCACGTAGTCGCTCATGCGGACTAGGTTACACTCGCGCGCGAGAAGGGATACTGCGGCGAAAGGCGGCTATGGCGACAGTCGATCTGACCAAGGAAAATTTCGAGCAGCTGATCGGCGAAAGCCCGATGTTGATCGTGGATTTCTGGGCGCCATGGTGTGGCCCCTGCCGCGGCTTTGCGCCGATCTACGACAAGGCGGCCGAGGCGCACCAGGACGTGGTGTTCGGCAAAGTGAATACCGATGCCGAGCAGGAGTTGGCGGGCGTCTTCAATATCCGCTCGATCCCGACGCTGATGGTGTTCCGCGAGAAGGTGGTGGTGTTCCAGCAGGCCGGCGCCCTGCCGGCCTCTGCGCTCGAACAGGTGATCAGCCAGGCCAAGTCACTCGACATGGCCAAGGTGCACCAGGAAATCGCGGCCCGCGAGCAGCAGGGCGAGCAGAAGCAGGCCTGAGCAGGGCCTGCGATGACCGAATTGCGCCTGGCGGGCGATCGCGGCTTTGCCGACCACGGCTGGCTCAAGTCGTATAAGTGCTGCTGTTCCATCTGTCCTGGGAAGGACGCCATGATTCTTCCGCCGAAGGTCTAAACTAAAGCACTGCGGAGCCGACGAAGTGCAGATGGCAGTGACGATGGATACCGGAAATTCGGCGCAGGACCGAGCGTCGGTCGCTGGGGGCCTGTCTTGCCTGCTGACGAAGTGACCTTGGCGGGTACGCGCGTCGAAAAGGATTCCTTTGGGCCGATCGAGGTCCCGGCCGAACGGCTGTGGGGCGCCCAAACCGAGAGGAGCCGCCGCTACTTCCGCATCTCGAGCGAGCGCATGCCGCTCGCCGTGATTCACGCGCTGGCGCTCGCCAAGCGCTCCGCGGCGCGCGTCAACAAGGCGCTTGGCCTGCTCGACGCGAAGAAGGCTGAAGCCATCGAGCGCGCCGCCGACGAGGTGCTGGCCGGCCGCCACGATGATGAGTTCCCGCTGGTGGTGTGGCAGACCGGATCGGGTACGCAATCCAACATGAACGTGAACGAGGTGCTTGCCAACCGCGCTTCCGAGTTGCTGGGTGGCGAGCGCGGACAGAAGCGCCTGGTGCATCCCAACGACGAGGTCAACCTCGGTCAGTCGTCGAACGATGTGTTTCCCACCGCGATGCACGTCGCTGCCGCACGTGCCATCGAGCACGATCTGCTGCCACGACTCGAGCGCCTGGAGGCGACCCTGGCAGCCAAGGCCGAGGAGTTCGCCGCCATCGTCAAGATCGGCCGCACCCACCTGCAGGACGCCACGCCGCTCACGCTGGGGCAGGAATTTTCCGGCTACGTCGAGCAGCTGGCGCAGGCGGAAGCGGCGATCGAATTGGCGCTGCCCGGGCTGTGCGAGCTGGCGATCGGCGGCACCGCGGTCGGCACCGGCCTCAACACGCATCGCGAGTTCGGCGCGCGTGTGGCGCAGGACCTGTCGCAGGCCACGGGCATGTCCTTCGAGTCCGCGCCGAACAAGTTCGCCGCGTTGGCCGGGCACGAGGCGCTGGTGTTCGCGCATGGCGCGCTGAAGACGCTCGCAGTGGCGCTGACCAAGATCGCCAACGACATCCGCTGGCTTGCCTCCGGACCGCGCTCAGGGCTGGGCGAGTTGCGCATTCCGGAGAACGAACCGGGCAGCTCGATCATGCCCGGCAAGGTCAACCCGACGCAGGCCGAGGCACTGACCATGCTGTGCGCGCAGGTGTTCGGCAACGACACGGCGATCTGCTTTGGTGCCGCCTCGGGCAACTTTGAACTGAATGTCTACAAGCCGATGCTGATCCACAATTTTCTGCAGAGCGTGCGCCTGCTGGCGGACGGCTGCGCTTCGTTCGAGGAACACTGCGCGCGCGGCATCCGGGCTGACGAGGCGCGCATCCGCGATCTGCTCGAGCGCTCGCTGATGCTGGTCACCGCGCTGGCGCCGCACATCGGTTACGACCGCGCCGCGGAGGTCGCCAAGAAGGCGCACAAGGACGGCGGTACCCTGAAGCAGGCGGCGTTGGCGCTCGGCTACGTGAGCGCACCCGACTACGACCGCTGGGTGCGGCCCGAAGCAATGACCAAGCCCGCGGCGTGAAGCGACGCCGGTTCCTGCTGGCCGCGGCAGCTGTCGCGGCCGTGCCGGCGTCGGCCGGGGCGCGCTACGACCGCGGGCTGCTTTGGCGCGTGCGCGCGCCGGGGGCTCCGCCGAGCCATGTTTTCGGTACGCTGCACGCGGCCGATGCGCGCCTTGCCGAGTTACCGGCTCCGGTACGCAAGGCGTTCGACGGCTCGAGGTCGCTGATGCTCGAGTATGTTGCCGATCCCTACGGCAAGGAGCGATTTCTCGAGGCGGCAATGTTCCTTGACCGGCGCACGCTGGAGGAGACCATCGGCCGCGAGGACTTCGAGCGCGCCTACCGAAGCATGCAGCCAGCCGGGCTGACGCGCGAGTTCGTCAACAAGTTGAAGCCCTGGGGCGTGTTGCTGAACCTGCGCAGTTCGTGGCAGCCGGCGACGGCAGCGACGCCGGACGCCCAACTGCTCGCGCTCGCCCTCGAACGGCGCATGACCGTGGCGCAAGTCGAGGAGACTGAAGAGCAGGTTTTCACTTTCGATGAACTGCCGATGGCATCGCAGGTGGCCCTGCTCAGGCATGGCCTTGAACATCGCGAGGAGCTGGCGATGGTCGGCGAGCGTACGCTGCAGGCTTACTTGGCGCGCGATCTGGCGGCAATCTGGCGCGCGCAGGAGGAATTTGCGCAGCGCCATCCCGCGATCGCCGCACACCATGCGGAACTGGTGAAGCGCGTAGTGTTCGACCGCAGCGTGGTGATGGCATACCGCATGCAGCGCGAGCTGCGGCGCGGCCGGGCTTTCGTAGCGCTCGGTGCTCTCCACCTGTACGGCGCGAAAGGCGTGCTCGCGCTGCTCGAGCAGGACGGCTACCAGGCGCAGCGCTTGTATTAGACTGCGCGCCTCATGTCGGTCGTCGTCCTCATCTCCGGCCGTGGCAGCAACATGCAGGCGATCCTCGAGGCCGGAATACCAGTTTCGGCGGTCATCAGCAACAAGGCGGATGCCGCAGGGCTCGCCGTGGCGGCTCGTCACGGCGTGGCCACAGGCGTGGTCGAACACCGGCGCTTCGCCACGCGTGAAGCCTTCGACGCAGAACTCGCCGCCGAGATTGACCGGCACTCGCCCCGCCTGGTGGCGCTGGCGGGATTCATGCGTGTGCTCACCCCCGCCTTCGTGGCGCGTTACGCCGGGCGGCTGGTCAACATCCATCCCTCGCTGCTGCCGGATTTCCCCGGCCTGGACACGCACGCGCGGGCGCAGGCTGCCGGCGTGAAGCGCCACGGCTGCACCGTCCACTTCGTGACGGCAGAATTGGACCACGGCCCGATCATCGCGCAGGCATCGGTTCCGGTGCTGCCGGGCGATACACCGGATACACTCGCGGCGCGCGTGCTGCAGCAGGAACACCAACTGTATCCGCGCGTCATCCGCTGGTTCCTTGACGGCGAGCTGGTCATCGAGGGGAGCCAAGTGCGCGTTAAGGGCAACCATGCACCATTGGTCGTTAGCGATCGGGCTTAGCCTGTGCGCCGCGGCGCAGGCCGCGCCGCCCGAGCGCGTGGAGATCGCCTATGAAGTGATGTACAACGACGGCGTGGTCGCCGACGTCACCCATCTGCTCGAGCACGATGGCAAGTCCTACAGCCTCGTCGAGCACTGGAAGGGCAGGGGCGTCTATCGCGTGCTCGGCGAGGCGAAGCGCACGAGCCGCGGCACAATCGGCGCGGGCGGTCTCCGCCCTTTCTACTATGAGGATGCGCGCACCGCGCGCGCCACCGGTACCGCGCGCTTCGACTGGGATGCCAAATCGCTCATCCTGGAGTACCGGCAGGGGCCGCAGCACCGGCCAATGCCGGCAAACGCCCAGGACCGTCTCAGCTTCCTCTTTGCTTTCGCATTCAAGCCGCCGACCACAGTTCCCGTGGCGTTCGATGTCGTCGACGGCAAGGGCATCGCCGACTACGCCTTCGAGGTCGCCGGCCGCGAGCGCCTCAAGGTGCCTGTGGGCGAATTCGAGGCCCTGCGCCTGGCGCAGAAGACGGAGAAATCCGGCGACCGCAGCAGGGAGGTCTGGCTCGACCCGGCACGCAGTTACCTGCCGATGCGCGTGCTGATCGTGCAGAAAGACGGCACGCGCATCGATCAGGTCGCAGTGCGCGTTATCGTCCCGTGATCGTCTACCGCGCCCAGTTGGCGCGCGCGGAATTGCTGCTCGCCGAACTGCTGTCGACCTCTGGGCCGGCTGACGCGGCGGTTTCACGCTATTTCAGGGCGCACCGCAACCTCGGCCAGCAGGACCGCGCGTTCGTCGCGGAAACGGTCTATGCAGTCCTGCGGCGCAGGCGCTCGCTGGAGGCCGCCGCACAGTCTGCGACGCCGCGCGACCTCGCCATTGCCGCGCTGGTGCGGGTGCGCGGACTTTCGGGGCGTGCGCTGGACGGTGCTCTGCGCGAGGGAGAGGAAATTCTGGTGTCGCGCGTCAAGTCGGCCAAGGCCGCGGACTTTCCACCTGCAGTGCGCGCAGACCTTCCGGACTGGTTGTGGCAGCGGCTTGAGGCGGTGCACGGCCAGGAGGAGGCCCTGCGCCTGGCGCAGGGACTGCTCAATCCCGCGCCGCTCGACTTGCGCGTCAACCTTGCAAAGCTGGGCCGCGACGAGGCGCTCGAGCGGCTGCGCTCGAGCGGCATCGAAGCAGAGGCAACGCAATACTCCCCTGCTGGCATCCGCCTGGCCGGCAAGCCGGCCATCAACCGGCACCCGCTGTTTACCAGCGGCGCGGTCGAGGTGCAGGACGAGGGCAGCCAGCTGCTTGCCTACTTGCTGGGGGCGCGCCGGGGCGAGATGATCGCCGACTACTGCGCCGGGGCCGGCGGCAAGACCCTGGCGCTGGCCATGCTGATGCGCGGCACCGGGCGGATCTACGCCATGGACGTGTCCGCCAGGCGCCTGGCAGAACTCGCGCCGCGCGCAGCGCGAGCCGGCGTGACCTGCGTGCATCCGCTGGTGCTCTCTGGAGAAGGCGATGCCCGCGCGAAGCGTCTGGCCGGCAAAATCGACCGGGTGCTGGTGGATGCGCCCTGCAGCGGTTTCGGCACACTGCGCCGCAACCCGGACCTCAAGTGGCGCCACGGGCCACAAGCTATCGGGGAACTGGCTGCGAAGCAGACGCGCATCCTGGAGGCGGCTGCGCGCCTGGTGAAGCCCGGCGGACGCCTGGTGTATGCGACTTGCAGCATCCTGCCCGAGGAGAATGAAGCCATCGCCGATGCGTTCGGCGCGGCGCATGCGGAGTTCGCGCCACTCTCCTGCAGCGAGCTCCTCATCGCGCAACGCATCGATCTGGACTGCGGCGAACGCCTGCGCCTCTGGCCGCACCGCCACGGCTGCGATGGCTTCTTCGCTGCGGCCTACGAGCGGCGATAGTCTGCAAATTCCCTTTGCGCAGCGGGAGGTTAGGTCAATGTGGGGAAGTGTATGAGGAAGTAGGGGGAATTTCTGGTTGCGTGGGGGGTCCAATCGCGTACAATCCCGACCGCGGCTTGCATATAACTATCAGAAAGAACTGATGATTTTATCCGGAATGCTCGATTTGCCATGGTGGGGCCTGGTGTTCGTGGCCTTGGGGCTGACTCACGTCACTATCGCGTCAGTGACCATCTTCCTGCACCGGCACCAGGCGCATCGCGCGCTGGATCTGCACCCGATCGCGTCGCACTTCTTCCGTTTCTGGCTCTGGTTGACCACCGGCATGGTGACCAAGGAGTGGGCAGCGATCCATCGCAAGCACCACGCCAAGTGCGAGACCGCCGAGGATCCGCATAGTCCGCAGGTGTTGGGAATCAACGCCGTCCTCTGGGGCGGGGTATTCCTGTACGTAAAGGAGTCGCACAAGGCGGAGACCATGGAGCGTTATGGCCATGGCACGCCGGACGACTGGGTCGAGCGCAATGTCTATTCCCGCCACGCCATCCTCGGCCTCACGATCACGGGCCTGGTCAATGTGTTCCTGTTCGGCCTGGTGCCCGGTGTCTTGATCCTGCTGACGCAGATCGTGTGGATCCCATTCTGGGCGGCGGGCGTGATCAACGGCATCGGCCACTATTGGGGCTACCGCAGCTTCGATATTGACGACGCCAGCAAGAACATCGTTCCCTGGGGCATCCTGATCGGCGGCGAAGAACTGCACAACAACCATCACGCCTATGCGACCTCGGCCAAGCTGTCGGCCAAGTGGTACGAATTCGATATCGGCTGGATGTACATCCGCCTGCTTGAGGCGCTGGGCCTGGCCACGGTGAAGAAAGTGGCGCCAACGCCGCGCTTCGAGCCGGCGAAAACCATGTGCGACTACAACACCCTGCACGCCGTGATCGCCAACCGCTACGACGTGCTGGCGCGCTATGCCAAGGCGGTCAAGCGTACGTGGAGCGACGAGGTGGAGCGGCTGCAGCACTGGTCGCCGCGCGATGCCGCGCTGCTCAAGTCGCTGAAGCGCGCGCTGGTGCGCATCGGCTACGGCTCGGAAGCCGACCGTGCGCGCGTCACCGAGGCACTGAAGCCCTCCAAGCCGCTGCAGGTTGCGGTGAGCATGCGTGCAGAGCTGATCGCTCTGTGGGAGCGCTCCAACGCCTCCAAGGAGCAGTTGCTGCGCCAGTTGCAGGACTGGTGCCACCGCGCCGAGTCGAGCGGCATTGCGCCGCTGGTGGATTTCTCCCGGCGCCTGCGCAGCTACGCCTGAACGGGCAGCGCAAAGAAAAAGGCCCGCTACGGCGGGCCTTTTCACTTGTGATTCAGCTGCGCGCTACTTGAGCTTGGTTTCCTTGTAGAGCACGTGCTTGCGCGCTTTCGGATCGTATTTCCTGATTTCCAGCTTGTCCGGCGTGGTGCGCTTGTTCTTGGTGGTGGTGTAGAAGTGGCCGGTGCCCGCGCTGGACTCGAGCTTGATCTTCTCGCGCATGTTCAGCCTCCCTTGGCTTCAGCTTTGGCTTTGGCGCGGATTTCCACCAGCACGGCTTCGACGCCCAGCTTGTCGATCTTGCGCAGGCCCGCCGTGGACACGCGCAGCCGCACAAAGCGACTCTGGCTCTCCACCCAGAAGCGGCGGTAGTGCAGGTTCGGCTGGAACAGGCGCTTGGTCTTGTTGTTGGCGTGGGAAACGAGGTTCCCCTTCATCGGCTTCTTGCCGGTGACCTGGCAGACTCGGGACATGGCGGACTCCGAAATGCGCGAAAGGCGCGGATTATAGCGATAAATCATGGCCGAAGCGCGATTTTCCCGTCACAGCAGCCCCCGCTCGGCGAACGACAGGGTCTGGTTGCCGGCAACGATGAAGTGGTCAAGCACCTTGACCTCCACCTGGGCCAGTGCTTCCTTCAACTGCCGCGTCAGCAGCTCATCCGCCTGGCTTGGCTGGGCCACCCCGGACGGGTGGTTGTGCGCAAAGATCACCGCTGCCGCGTTGGCGGCCAGCGCCGCCTTCACCACTTCACGCGGATAGACGCTGGTTTGAGTGAGAGTGCCGCGGAACAGCTCGGCATTGCTCAGCACACGGTGCTGCGCATCCAGGAACAGCACCAGGAACACTTCATGGTCGCGAGCGCCCAGGGCAAGGCGCAGGTAGTCGCGAACCGCGCCCGGGGAAGCGAGCACGCTGCCCGATTTCAACTCCTCGCGTAACGAGCGCCGCGCGAGTTCGATCACCGCCGCAAGCTGCGCCGCCTTGGCAATTCCCAGGCCGTTCACCTGCAACAGTTCTGGCAGGTCGGCGCCAAGCAGGCCGGCGACACCGCCAAAGCGCGCGATCAACTCGCGCGCCAGGTCCACCGCGCTCTTGCCACGGATCCCGGAACGCAGGCACACGGCCACCAGTTCCGCATCTGAAAGGCTCCCGGCGCCCTGCGCCAGCAGCCGTTCGCGCGGCCGTTCCTGCAGCGGCCAGTCGGCGATCCCCAAAGCGCCCCCCCTTGAATTCCCCTAGAATCCCGCTTCCCTCAACGCGCCAGCCCGAAGCACGATGACCCTGAAGGGCAAGAGACTGTTGCTGGGCATCACCGGCGGAGTGGCCGCTTACAAAGCAGCCGCGCTCGCGCGCCTGCTGGTCAGAGCCGGCGCCGACGTGCGCGTGGCGATGACCGAAGCAGCGACCCGTTTCGTCACCCCGGTCACCCTGCAGGCGCTTACGGGTCAGACCGTGTGGACCGACCTGTGGGACCCGCGCGTGCCCGACAACATGGGGCATATCGAGTTGTCGCGCGACCGCGAACTGATCGTAGTGGCGCCAGCGAGCGGCGACTTTCTCGGCAAGCTGGCGGGCGGATTGGCGGACGACCTGCTGTCCACCCTGTGTCTGGCACGCCGCTGTCCCCTGATGGCGGCGCCGGCGATGAACGTCGAGATGTGGGAAAACCCGGCGATGCAGCGCAACGTGCATACGCTGCGTGGCGACGGCGTGTTCCTCGCGGGACCAGCGGCGGGCGACCAGGCATGCGGCGAGGTCGGCATGGGCCGCATGTTCGAACCCGAGGAGATCGTCGAGGAGATCGAGTCTTTCTTCCAGCCCAAGCTGCTCGTCGGCAAGCGTGTGCTGGTGACGGCCGGGCCGACGGAGGAGCCGATCGACCCGGTGCGTGCAATCACCAATGCCAGCTCTGGGAAGATGGGCTACGCCGTGGCGCGTGCCGCGCGCGAGGCGGGCGCCAGGGTGACCCTGGTCAGCGGCCCGGTGGCGCTGGCGGCGCCCGCGGGGGTGGAACGCATCAGCGTGCGCAGTGCGGAGCAGATGTTCGAGGCGGTGAAGAAGGCGGCCGGGTCGTGCGACGTTTTCATCGCCGTGGCGGCGGTTGCCGACTACAAGGTGAAGAACCGCGCCGCGCAAAAGATCAAGAAGGGGGCGGGCGGCATGACGCTCGAACTGGCGGAGAACCCCGACATTCTTGCCCATGTGGCGGCGATGAAGAACGCCCCGTTCTGCGTCGGCTTTGCAGCCGAGAGCGAGAAGATGGCGGAAAATGCCCGTGCCAAGCGCGCGAAAAAGAAGATTTCGCTGCTGGCGGCCAATCTGGTACAGCGTGCGCTGGGGGCGGACGACAACGAGATCACCCTGTTCGACGACGCTGGGGAGCATCCCCTGGGCCGCGGGCCCAAGCTGGAACTCGCGCGCAAGCTGGTGGCGCATATCGCCGGCATGCTGGCGGGAGAGAAGCGGGCGCGTGCGAAGGCTTGAAGTCCGGGTCCTCGATCCCCGGATCCGAGAGAACTTTCCCCGCTACGCCACGCCGGGTGCCGCCGGCCTCGATCTGCGCGCCTGCCTTGACGCGCCCCTCGACCTGCAGCCGGGCGACAGCCAGCTCGTGCCCTCGGGCATCGCTATTCATCTTGGCGACCCGGGCCTCGCGGCGGTGTTGCTGCCGCGCTCGGGCCTGGGGGCCAGGCACGGCATCGTGCTCGGCAACCTGGTCGGACTGATCGACTCCGACTACCAGGGCCAGATCTACGTATCGGTGTGGAACCGGGGCAAGGCCGCGTTTACCATTCAGCCGCTCGAGCGCATCGCGCAAATGGTGGTGGTGCCGGTGGTTCAGGTGGAGTTCGAGGTGGTGGAGCAGTTCGCAGCCAGCGCGCGCGGCGCCGGCGGCTTCGGTTCGACCGGCAGCAAGTAGGGCGGGCCTGGGCCCACCCTACGCCAGCGAGTCAGCCCAGATCGCCTTGGCCCAGTTCCAGGCGTAAGTCGCTTCCGGCTCGCTGCGCGCGGCCGACACGCCGCCCGAGCCCTTCACCGCGATCAGCGTGCCCTGGCCGGCGTCCCACTGGTGCACGGAAGACACGCGGATCGCCTCCCTCTGCGCGACGAAGCTGTAGCAGGTGTTGATGATCTGCAGCGGCTTCGCCTCGCGGCCGCTCAGCAGCTCGATCACCGCGGCGGCGGCGATCTTGCCGTGGTTGTTCGCCATGCTGGCAGACTTGGGCATGCCCGGCGCCGAGAGGGTCGAGTCGCCGAGCACGTGCACGCCCTTTACGGCCTTCGATTCCATGGTGCGCCAATCCACGTCGCACCAGCGGTTGTTGTGCGTGACCAGGCCAGCCTGCACTGCGATGTCACCCGCGCGATGTGGCGGCACGATGTTCAGTACGTCGCCTTTCACGTCCTCGACCTCGAGTTTTACCGTCATCGTTTTGCCGTCGACGCCGACGGCCCTGGCATTGCCGCGATATTCGAGGATGCCGCCGTAGAGGTCTTTCCAGGCGGCCTTGAACAATCCGCCCTTTGAGGTGACGTCCGGATTGGCGTCGAGCACCAGCACCTTCGAGCGCGGCTTGGCGGTCTTGAAGTAGGCCGCCACCATGCTGGCGCGCTCGTAGGGCCCGGGCGGGCAGCGGTACGGGGCGGTTGGGATCGAAAGCACGTACACGCCGCCGTCCTTCATGCGCTCGAGCTGCTTGCGCAGCTCGATGGTCTGAGCGCCCGCTTTCCAGGCGTGCAGCACGCGGTTCGTCTTCATCGCCTCGTCATAGCCCTGGATATCGCCGAAGGTGAAGTCGATGCCAGGCGAAACGATCAAGCGGTCATAGGCGAGGTCACCGCCGCGCTCCAGCTTGACCATCTTCTTCGCTGCGTCCACGGCGACGACCTCGTCACCGACCAGTTGAACGCCGTACTTGCGCAGCCCGTCGTAGCTATGGCGCACCTGCTCCATGTCGGTGAATCCGGCGAGCACCAGGTTGGAGATCGGGCAGGAGGTGTAGATATTGGCGCGTTCCACCAGCACGACCTCGATGGCGGGATCCCACAGGCGGATGTACTTGGCGGCGGTGGCGCCGCCGAAGCCGGCGCCGACCACCACCACGCGCGCCTTGGTGCCGAACGTGGCGCAGCCCGCCGCGGAGAGGGCGGCCGCGGCACCGGTGAGCTTGAGGAAATCGCGACGCTTGAGTGCGCTCATGGCCGCCTCCTCAGCGCTGCGCGGCGAAATACGCCGCGAGCTGCGCGATCTGCTGGTCGGTGTAGCCCTTGGAGATCTGGTGCATCACCGTCGCGGGGCGCGTGCCATTGCGAAATGCGGTCATGCGCGCGATGAACTGGTCTTGCGCCAGGCCGGCAAGCGGATTCACGTCCTTGGTAACCGCGCGGCCGTCGGTGCCATGGCAGGTAGCGCAGGCCGCGGCCAGGTTGCGCGGCGTACTGTCTTGCGCCGCTACAGCGAATGACGCGGCGGCTAGCGCCGCCAGCAGAGCTATCCTCATGGCATTCCTCCTCGTTACCGATTCAAGCGACCGGCTCGGCGGCGGCCGGCGGGGAGGCCGGCGCCGGCTCTTCGAACTGCAGCACGACCTTTTCGGCGTCGTCCACGTCCACGGTAACTTTTCCGCCGTGCGCCAGCTTGCCGAACAGCAGTTCATCAGCCAGCGCGCGCCGGATCGTGTCCTGGATCAGGCGCGCCATCGGCCGCGCGCCCATCAGGGGGTCGAAGCCCTTCTTTGCCAGGTGCGTCTTGAGCTTCTGGGTGAAGTGCGGCTCGACCTTCTTCTCCTGCAACTGCTCTTCCAGCTGCATCAGGAACTTGTCCACTACGCGCAGGATGACATCGTGGTCCAGTGCGCCGAACGAAATCACTGCATCGAGCCGGTTGCGGAACTCCGGCGTGAACATGCGCTTGATGGCTTCCATCTCGTCGCCCGCCTGCTTGGTCTGCGTGAACCCCATCGACGCCCGGGCCAGCGACTCGGCGCCGGCGTTGGTGGTCATGACGATGCAGACATTGCGGAAATCGGCCTTCCTGCCGTTGTTGTCGGTGAGCGTGCCGTGGTCCATCACCTGCAGCAGGATGTTGAAGATGTCCGGATGGGCCTTCTCGATTTCGTCGAGCAGCAGCACCGAGTAGGGCTTCTTGGTGATGGCCTCGGTCAGCAGCCCGCCCTGGTCGAAGCCGACGAAGCCCGGCGGCGCGCCGATCAGGCGGCTCACCGCGTGGCGCTCCATGTATTCCGACATGTCGAAGCGGATCAACTCGATGCCCATGCAGTAGGCGAGCTGGCGCGCCACTTCCGTCTTGCCGACGCCGGTCGGGCCGCTGAAAAGGAAGTTGCCGATCGGCTTTTGCGGATTGCCCAGGCCCGAGCGCGCCATCTTGATCGCCGCGGCCAGCGCGTCGATGGCCCGGTCCTGGCCGAACACCACCGCCTTCAGGTCGCGGTCCAGCTTGACCAGCGCGCTGCGGTCGTCATTGGACACGCTGCGAGGCGGGATGCGCGCGATCTTGGCGACGATCTCCTCGATCTCGGTCTTGCCGATGATCTTCTTCTGCTTGCTCTTGGGCGCGATGCGCTGCGCGGCGCCGGCCTCGTCGATCACGTCGATGGCCTTGTCCGGCAGGTGACGGTCGTTGATGTAGCGCGCCGAGAGTTCCGCCGCCGAGCTGAGGGCGTTGGCCGTGTACTTGACGCTGTGGTGCGCCTCGAATCGCGTCTTCAGGCCTTTCAGGATTTCGACCGTCTCGTCCACCGAGGGCTCGACCACATCGATCTTCTGGAAACGGCGCGACAGCGCGTGATCCTTCTCGAACACGCCGCGGTACTCGTTGTAAGTGGTGGCGCCGATGCATTTCAGCTGCCCGTTGGAGAGCACGGGCTTGAGCAGGTTGGAGGCGTCCAGCGTGCCTCCGGAAGCAGCACCGGCACCGATGACGGTGTGTATTTCATCGATGAACAGGATCGCGTTTGGATTGTCGACCAGCTGCTTGAGTACCGCCTTCAGGCGCTGCTCGAAGTCGCCGCGGTACTTGGTGCCGGCGAGCAGGGCTCCCATGTCGAGCGCGTACACCGTGCTCTTGGCGAGCAGCTCCGGCACGTTCGATTCGACGATGCGGCGCGCCAGGCCCTCGGCGATCGCGGTCTTGCCCACGCCGGCTTCGCCCACCAGCAGGGGATTGTTCTTGCGCCGCCGGCATAGCGTCTGGATGACGCGCGCGAGTTCGCGCTCGCGGCCGATGAGGGGATCGATCTTGCCGGCCAGCGCCAGCGAATTCAGGTTCTGCGTGTAGTTGTCGAGCGGGCTGTTGGCAGGCTCGGCCTGCGCTTCCTCGCCGGTGTCCTGCTCGCCCTTGCCCTGGTGCGGCTGCGGCGTCTTGGTGATGCCGTGCGCGATGTAGTTGACGACGTCGAGGCGCGTCACCCCCTGTTGCTGCAAGAAGTAAACCGCGTGCGAGTCCTTCTCGCCGAAAATCGCCACCAGCACGTTGGCGCCGGTGACTTCCTTCTTGCCCGAGGACTGCACGTGCAGGATGGCGCGCTGGATCACGCGCTGGAAGCCCAGCGTCGGCTGCGTGTCGACTTCGCGCTCGGCGGCGATGCGCGGCGTTTGTTCCGCCACGTGCTGCGCAAGATTCTTGCGCAGATCGTCGAGATTGGCGCCGCAGGCGCGCAGCACCTCGGCCGCGGTCGGGTTGTCCAGCAGCGCCAGCAGCAGGTGCTCGACAGTAATGAACTCGTGCCGTTTCTGGCGCGCTTCGACGAACGCCATGTGCAGGCTGACTTCGAGTTCCTGAGCGATCATGCTACGTTTCCTCCATCACGCACTGCAACGGATGCTGGTGCCGCCGCGCAAACGCGGCGACCTGCTGCACCTTGGTGGTGGCCAGGTCCCGCGGATAAACGCCGCAGACCCCGATGCCTTCCCGGTGCACCTTCAGCATCACCTGCGTCGCGCGCTCGCGCGCCATGCCGAAGAACTTCTGCAGCACCAGCACCACGAACTCCATCGGCGTGAAATCGTCGTTCAACAGCATGACCTTGAACATCGGCGGAGGTTTCAGCTTGCTCCGCTGGACCTCGAGCAGAGAATCGTCCTTGAACTGCGCCATGCTGCCTAATTTTCGCCGTAGAGCTCAATCCGTTCGGACACGCCTTTCCGTTTCCGGTTCCGCGCCACCCGCATGCGTGAGGTTAAGGGCCGCCAGCGCCCGCTCGCAGCTATCCTAATCAATGTGTTCCAGCAGCGCAACGCGCGTTGCGGGGGGTCTTGACAGGGGGTGCGGCAGGCGCGTACAAGCCGCCAAGAACCCGGGACCGGGTTACATGCGCTCGATCATCGCCTGGCCGAAGCCGGAGCAGGACACCTGTTTGGCACCCTGCATCAGGCGCGCGAAGTCGTAGGTCACCACCTTGTCGGCGATCGCCTTCTCCATCGAGCGCACGATGACGTCGGCAGCCTCGGACCAGCCCATGTGGCGCAGCATCATTTCCGCCGACAGGATCTCCGAGCCCGGGTTGACGTAGTCCTTGCCGGCGTACTTGGGCGCGGTGCCGTGGGTGGCCTCGAACATGGCGATCGAATCGCTCATGTTGGCCCCCGGCGCGATGCCGATGCCGCCGACCTGCGCGGCGAGCGCGTCCGAGATGTAGTCGCCGTTCAGGTTGAGCGTGGCGATGACGTCATATTCCGCCGGCCGCAGCAGGATCTGCTGCAGGAAGGCATCGGTGATCACGTCCTTGACCACGATGTCACGGCCACTCTTCGGGTTCTTGTAGCTGCACCAGGGGCCGCCGTCCAGCAGCTTGGCGCCGAACTCCCGCTGCGCCAGCGCGTAGCCCCAGTCGCGGAAGCCGCCCTCGGTGAACTTCTGGATGTTGCCCTTGTGCACCAGCGTCACCGACTTGCGGTCGTTGTCGATGGCGTACTGGAAGGCCTTGCGGATCAGCCGCTCCGAGCCCTGGATGGAGACCGGCTTGATGCCGATCGCCGAGCTCTCGGGGAAGCGGATCTTCTTCACCTTCATCTCGTCGATGAGGAACCTGATCAGCTTCTGCGCTTCGGGGGTCTTGGCGGCCCATTCGATGCCGGCGTAAATGTCTTCCGAATTCTCGCGGAAGATCACCATGTCGGTCTTCTCCGGCTCCTTGAGCGGGGAAGGCACGCCCTTGAAGTAGTGAATCGGGCGCAGGCAGACATACAGGTCGAGTTCCTGGCGCAACGCCACGTTGATGGAGCGGATGCCGCCGCCGACCGGCGTGGTGAGCGGCCCCTTGATCGACACCACGTACTCCTTGGCCGCGGCGAGCGTCTCGTCCGGCAGCCAGACATTCTCGCCGTACACCTTGCAGGACTTCTCGCCGGCGTACATCTCCATCCAGACGATCTTCTTCTTCCCGCCGTAGGCCTTTTGCACCGCGGCGTCGACCACCTTGATCATCACCGGGGTGATGTCGGCGCCGGTGCCGTCGCCCTCGATGTAAGGGATGATGGGGTTGTCCGGCACCGTCAGGGAGAAGTCCTTGTTGACACGGATCTTCTCGCCGACGGCGGGGACCTTGATGTGCTTGTACGCCATGGAAGCTCCTGCGTGATTGCGCGGAAAAGGGCGGATTATAAGAGCTTCAGGTCGAAAATCCGCTCCGTCATCCACGTCATGGCGACCAGCGCGATGACGGCCGAGCCGCCGACGAACACCAACCGGCGGTAGACCCAATGGCGGCGCGCGACAAACGCAGCTGGCAAGAACAGGCAGACGACCGCCAGCTGGCCGACCTCCACGCCGAGGTTGAAGCCGACCAGGGAAACCAGCAGGGCATCGCGCGGCAGGCCGAGATCGGCGAGGACGCTGGCGAAGCCGAAGCCGTGCACCAGACCGAAGCCGAATGCCACCGCCCAGCGCCGGGCCAGCACCACCGGCTTGAGGTTGTTGAGCGCGGCGAGGACCACCGACAGCGCGATGCCCGACTCGACCAACCGGGACGGCAGCACGATCAGGCCGAGCGCGGCCGCCGATAGCGTGAGGGAGTGCGCCAGCGTGAACGCCGTGACGATCTTGAATACCTCCCAGAACGCGGGCGCGAAGCGCGGCACCGGCTCCCACGCGCGCCCGGCGAAGACCAGCACCGCCGGCAGCAGCAGCGACACCAGGAACAGCACATGGTCGATGCCGATCCAGATGTGCCAGACGCCTTCGCGCGCATAATCGAAGAACTGGCGCAGCCGGGACTCCTCGCCGAGCGCCACCTTGTGCTGCGGCCGGTCCGGCCCGAGCACTCCGCTTGCCGTTGCCGTGCCGTGCTGCACGCGCAGCAGGCCGCGGTGCGTGGGGTCGAGGTCGGCGAACAGGCGGTAGTCGATCTCGAGCGTGCGCTGCGGCGCGGCCTCGCAATGGGCGTCGAAGCGCAACGCGGCGTAAGCGCCGTCGCTGTGCTCGTCGACGAGGTGCTCCCGCACCTCTGGCCTGCACGGTCGGCCGTTGCTGCGCAGAGTCAGCCGCGCCAGCGCATAGGCCGCAATCTCCGCGTGGCGGGCGCGCAGCTCAGCCCAGGTGATCGCGCCGTCGCCGTCGGCGTCCAGGCCGATGGCGTATTCCAGGTCTCGCAAAGCGATGTCCCACTGGCCGCGCAGCGCGCCGCCCTCGACGGTCAGCGTCAGGTAGCTGTCGCTCGGTTTGTGCGCCAGCGCCGGGCCGCACGCGAGCGCCAGCGCGAATGCCAGCGCCAGCCTCATCGTAGTTCAGCCGCGAGGCGGCGCAGGCGCTCGTGCTCATAGCCGGATCGCGCCAGCCAATCGAGCACCGGTGCGGCGGCCGTCGGATCGCGCACCGCATGCGCGGCCTCGAGCAGCACAAGTGCGTCGCGCGGCTCGCGTTGGGATTTCCAGTTCTCTGCGGCCGAAGCGAGCGCGGATTTCGCGTCGCCGTGCAGCTCGAGCTGGTAGCGCGCTTCCTCCGCCAGGTGCAGACGCTCGCCGCGGGCCGCGGCCGCGGCGAAGCGCTCGCCGAGCGACTGTGCGTGGCGCGCCGCGCCGGGCAGCCCGAGATCGCGCTCGGCCAGCGCGAGCCGCAGCAGCAGCGTGTCCGAGCGCGTGCGCTCCTGCAGCAAGTCGACGACCTCGCGCTGGCGCCGCTGCTCCAGCAGGAAGTCCGCGTAAGCGGCGAGCAGGAAGTTGTCGGTCAGGTCGACAGCCATGGCATCGCGGAAATGGCGCTCGGCGGCGGTCGCGTCGCCCAGCCGCCAGGCGATTTCCGCGAGGCGGGTCAGAACCCAGAGGCGCTGCCCGGCGCCCGTGTCCGGCGCCTGCTGCAGCGCACTGAACAGCCTGGCATAGGCGCTGCGCGCCTTGCCCGTGGTCGCTTCGACATAAGCGCTGCAACCCGTCGCCTGCAGTTCATCGACCAGCGTGGCCAGTGCCGCGCACTCCCGCGCCGCGGCCGCGTAGTCCGCGCGCACCATGAAAATCGCTGCGCGCCATGCGCGCGCCTCCGCGTTCTGAGGATCGCGCTGCGCGGCGAGCGCCAGGTCGGCGAGCGCGCCCTCGAAGTCGTGGCGGTATTGGCGTAACAGGGCGCGCAGTACCAGGACTTCGGCGGGCGCGCGATCGGCGTCGGCCCAGGGCGCGAGCGCAGCCTGGGCATAGCCCACGTATCTCGGATCGCCTTCGGCCATCGCCAGTTCGAAGTAGCGCCGCGCGAGCGGGGCGACGGCGGCCGGGTCGGCGGGCGCGGCGGCAGCCGCAGCGCGCAACTCGCGCAGCTGTGCCGCAACCGGGTCCCGCGGCCGCAGCGGCAGGCGCTCGAGCACCTCGCCGTCATCGGCAGGTACGCGCGGCGCGGCGAGGGCGGGCAAAGCGATCAGCAACAGCAGCGCAGGAAGGATCAGTCTGAGCATATCAACAGAGAGCTAAAAACCTAACAATATCATAAGTTTATTCGCGTTTCGCAGATCCTGTCTAGAATTCGCGCCGTGGGAAGGATCCACAGGGAGGCAAGCGAGGCAGCGCGACCGGTCAACCGCGGCGCGACTGCAACGTTATTGCAGACGGGGGCGTGGTGGTTTTGTTGCGCCGACCCGCTTAGACACTTACGAACTAGGAGAAACAGATGAACAAGCTTCTGACCGTGATCGCCGCCGCCATGTTCGCGGCCGTTAGCGCCTCCGCCTTTGCCGCGTCGCACGCTGGCGCGCCGGCGAAGGACGACAAGAAGATGGAGAAGAAGGCCGAGAAAAAGCCTGCGAAAAAGGCCGACAAGAAGATGGACAAGAAAGAGATGGACAAGAAAGCGATGGACAAGAAAGCGATGGACAAGAAAGCGGCCGAAAAGAAGTAACTCGCCGCTTCGCAGACCAAGGCAGGGATCGCTCCCTGCCTTTTTCATTTATGGCCCGTCCAGTCCGAATTGCGGCGTTGGTCGCCGCCCTTCTCGCGACACCTGCGCTTGCGCAGCAGCCCCCGCTGCGCACCATCGAACTCAGCGCCGGCATGCACGTGATCCGCGCCGAGGTCGCCGACGGTTTTGCCTCGCGCATGCAGGGCCTGATGCAACGCACCTCGCTGCCGCCGAACGGCGGCATGCTGTTCGTATTCGATGAGGACGCTACCCACTGCATGTGGATGAAGAACACGCTGATTCCCTTGTCGGTCGCGTTCCTCGACGCGCGCGGCGCGATCATCAATATCGCTGACATGGTGCCGCATAGCGAGCTGTCGCATTGCGCGGCGCGCGCCGCGCGCTACGCGCTGGAGATGACGCAGGGCTGGTTCGCGCAGCGCGGCATTCGCGCAGGTGCCAACCTGCGCGGATTGGACAAGCTGGCGCCGCAGCGCTAGCGGCCTACAGCCCGCCGTTCTGCTGCGCCACCATGCAGTACAGCATGGGGATCGACAGCATGGTGTTGAAGCGCGAGGTGAGCATCGCCATGCGCGCCGCGGCTGCTTTCTCCTCAGGGGCCACCTGCACGATGCCAAGCGCCTTCTTCTGATTCGGCCAGATGATGAACCATACGTTGAACGCCATGATCAGGCCGAGCCACATGCCGACACCGATGGCCTGGTTCGGCGCCTGCAGGCTGAGGGCGGTGACCAGGTAGCCTTTGTACATGCTGGCCAGCAGCAGCCCGGTGACCACGGTGGCAAGCGCCGCCCAGCGGAACCAGAACAGAGCGGTGGGCGCGATCACCTTGCCGATCGCGGGCTTCTGTTCGTCCGGGATCTTCGGCATCGAGGGGATCTGCACGAAATTGAAGTACCACAGCAGGCCGATCCACATCACGGCCGAAAGCACATGCAGCCAGCGCATGAAGAACAGCCAGTAACCGTGCTCGCCCATTCTGCCGAAAGTGCCGGCGATCGCGAGCATGATGGCAACGAGAACGACGCCGGCGATGACCGTGCGTCCGAGGGACTGGAAAATGGCGCCCATGATGTCTCCTTTCAATGCTCGTTATGGAGGGCGGAAAAAGTCTAGCACAGCGCTCAGTGAGCGCCGCCGAGGATGCCGGCGGCGGCTGTCGCCAGCACCGCAATCTCCACGGCCGCGATAAGGGCATAGGCCCGATCGCCGCGGCCAAGGAAGATCGGCAGCGCCCGGAGGTAGCAGGCGATCGTGACCAGCGCGAGTAGCGCGATGCCGGCGTAGATCACGTAGTCGCCGTGCGAAGCGAGTGCCAGCCAGCCCCAGCCGGCCGGCGCCGCCGCGGCGGCGCGATACTGGTCCACGGGCAGTGACCAGATGCGCTCCAGCAGCTCGAAAGGCACCTGCGGCGCGGCGAGGCCGAGCGCGTAAGCGGCAAAAGTGACGACCAGGACCAGCAGACCGACCCGCGTCCCCCAGTCGAGCCAGCGCGCGTAGACGATCTGCTCGCGCGGAATTCGATCGTCGTGCCGGATCATGGCGCGCCTGTCGCCTGTCAATTCCAGACGCCCAGGCCCTTGAGCAGGGCGCGCGTGCCCGCCGCGAGGAGCAGCCCGATCACGAACTTTCGCACCGTCGAGGCATGCACCACGCGCAGCAGGCGCACGCCGATCTTCGCCCCGAGCATCACGCCGACGATGGACGGCGCAACCAGCACCGGCAGTACGGCGCCGCGGTTCAAATACACCCACGCGGCCGAGGTGTCGACGACCGACAGCACGAAGCCGGAGGTTCCAACCGCGAGCTTGAGCGGTGCGCCCATGATCAGGTTGAGCGCTGGCACGTTGGCCCAGCCTGCTCCCAGGCCGAATAGCCCGGCGAGCAGCCCGATTCCGGCAAACGCGAACAGGCCCGCCGGCGTGCGATGAACGCGCCACTCCACGTCGCGGCCGGCTGCAGGGTCGTGGAACACGCCGTTCAGGCGCAACGCCGCCCCCAGCGGGTCGGGCGCGTGGGCCTCCGGGTACTCCGACTTATTCGCGCGCCACATCAGCAGCGCTATGGCGAGGATGGTGACGCCCAGGGCGGTTTGCACTACTTCGGTGGGAAGCGCCAGTCCGAGTATTGCGCCGGCAATCGAGGTGACGGAGCCAACCAGCGCGAGCGGCATGCCGAGCCGCATGCTCGCCATGCCGGTGCGCAGCAGGGCCGGCGCGGCGGACAGCGCACCGGACAGCGCAAGCAGCAGCCCAGCCGCGCGCACGAAATCCAGGTGAAAAGGGAACAAGCCGCCGACGATCGGCACGAACAGCACGCCGCCTCCCACGCCGGCCAGCACCCCGACGATGCCGATCGCGAACGAGACGGCGAACAGCGCTGCCGGCCAGATCCACCACTGCACAGCAGCGCCTTCGGCCGCCCACGCGGGCGCGCTGCAAGCGAAGGAAAGTACGAAGAGGGCTGCGCGCATCCGGCGCCGGTTTTTCAAGTTATGCTCGCATTATGCCGAAGCTCGCGGCCAATCTGTCCCTGCTGTTCCCCGAATTGCCGTTCCTGGACCGCTTTGCGGCAGCGGCGAAAGCGGGTTTTCGCTACGTCGAATACCAGTTCCCGTACCCGTTCGGCAGCGCGCAGCAGGTCGCGGAGCGCGCGCAGGCTGCGAACGTCGAAGTCGTGCTGCACAACCTTCCGGCCGGTGATGCCGCCAAGGGCGACCGCGGCATCACCTGCCAGCCGGAGCGTGTCAGCGAGTACCGCGAAGGCGTCGAGCGGGCGATCGAGTACGCCAGGGCGGCCGGTTGCCCGCGCATGAACAGCCTCGCGGGCGTGGCGCCGGCCGGCGTGCCGCGCGAGAAACTGCAGCAGACGCTCATCGAGAACCTGCGCTACGCCGCCGGCAAGCTGAAGGCTGCCGGAATGACTCTGCTCACCGAGCCGGCCAACCCGCGCACCATCCCCGGTTTTTTCCTCAACACTTCCAGGCATGGCATCGAAGTGATCGACGCCGTTGGGGTCGACAACCTGAAGCTGCTGTACGACATCTTCCACATGCAGATCGTGGAAGGCGACTTGGCGAAGACCATCGAACGGCTGCTGCCGCGCATCGGCCACATGCAGCTCGCCGATGTGCCGGACCGGCATGAACCGGGCAGCGGTGAGATCAATTTCGAGTTCCTGCTGCCGCACATCGACCGGCTGGGCTACCAGGGTTGGATGGGCTGCGAATACCTGCCGCAAGGCGACACGGTGCAGGGGCTGGCGTGGGCGAAACGCTACCTCTAGCGAGGGCTGACGCGGCGCGCCAGGCCGAGGTGGCGCGTGCGCTGCGCGAATTCCTGCCCGCGCGCGCGGTGCTGTGGCAGGAAGAGGACACGCGGCCCTACGAGTGCGACGGGCTCACCGCCTATCGCAGCGTGCCGATGGTGGTCGCACTCCCCGAGACCGCCGACCAGGTGCGGCGCATCCTGCAGACCTGCCATGCGCTGGGCGCTCCGGTAGTGCCGCGTGGCGCCGGCACCGGTCTGTCGGGCGGTGCACTGCCGCCGGGCAACGGCGTGCTGCTGTCGATGGCGAAGTTCATGCGCGTGCTGCGCCTCGATGCGCGGGGGCGCGTCGCCGTGGTGGAGCCGGGCGTGCGCAATGCGGCGATCTCCGACGTCGCCGCACCCTTCGGTCTTTATTACGCGCCCGATCCTTCGAGCCAGATCGCCTGCACCATCGGCGGCAACGTCGCCGAGAATTCCGGCGGCGTGCATTGCCTCAAGTACGGACTCACGGTGCACAATGTCCTGCGCGTGCGGGGTTTTGCGATGGATGGCGAGCCGCTGGATTTTGGCAGCGAGGCGCTCGACGCGCCCGGCCTGGACCTGCTCGCACTGGTGATCGGCTCCGAGGGGCTGCTCGCGGTGGCCACCGAGATCACCGTCAAGCTGCTGCCCAAGCCGGTCGCCGCGCGCGTGGTGATGGCTTCTTTCGACGACGTGCAGAAAGCGGGCGACGCAGTGGCCGCGGTGATCGCCGCCGGCATCATACCGGCCGGCCTCGAGATGATGGACCAGCCGGCGACGCACGCGGTGGAGCAGTACGTCGGCGCCGGCTACGACTTGGCGGCCGCGGCGATACTGCTGTGTGAATCGGACGGCATCGCGGAGGAAGTCGAAGACGAGATCGGCAGGGTGAAAACGGTGCTCGAGCGTGGCGGCGCGACGCGCATTACCGTGTCGCGCGACGAAGCCGAGCGGCTGAAGTTCTGGTCCGGCCGCAAGGCGGCGTTCCCCGCGATGGGCCGCATCTCGCCCGACTACTACTGCATGGACGGCACCATCCCGCGCAAGCGCCTGGGAGAGGTGCTCCATTTCATCGGCGCCATGGAAAAGAAGTACGGCCTGCGCTGCCCCAACGTGTTCCATGCCGGCGACGGCAACCTGCACCCGCTGATCCTGTTCGACGCCAACGACGCCGACCAGCTGCGCCGCACCGAGGAATTCGCCGCCGAGGTGCTGGAGAAGTGCATCGCGGTAGGCGGCACGATCACCGGCGAGCACGGCGTCGGCGTGGAGAAGATCGACCAGATGTGCCTGCAGTTCAGTGCCGCGGAGCTGGCGCTGTTCCACGCGGTGAAGCACGCCTTCGATCCACTGGGCCTGCTCAACCCGGGCAAGGCGGTGCCGACGCTCGCGCGTTGCGCCGAGTTCGGTCGGCGGCACGTGCACGCTGGCCAGCTGCCGCAACCCGGGTTGCCGCGCTACTGATGCTGGCCGCCTTCCAACAGCACATCCGCGACGCCGCCGGCCGCGGCACGCCGCTGCGCCTCCGAGGCGGCGGCAGCAAGGATTTTTACGGCGGTGCGCTCACCGGCGAGGTGTTGGACACGCGCGGCCATTCCGGCGTGGTCAGCTACGAGCCGACGGAGCTGGTGGTCACCGCTCGCTGCGGCACGCGGCTCGACGAGCTGGAAGCGACGCTGGCTGCCAACGGCCAGATGCTCGCGTTCGAGCCGCCGCGCTTCGGCGCCGACGCGACCCTTGGCGGCTGCGTCGCCGCCGGCCTGTCCGGCCCGCGCCGCGCGGCGGCCGGCGCGGTGCGCGACTTCGTACTCGGCGCGCGCCTGCTCGACGGCCGCGCGCGCGAGATGTCCTTCGGCGGGCAGGTGATGAAGAATGTCGCCGGCTACGACGTCTCGCGCCTGATCGCCGGGTCGCTCGGCACCCTCGGCCTGATCCTGGAGGTTTCGCTCAAGGTGCTGCCGCGACCGGCAGCGGAGCTGACGCTGCAACTCGAGCTATCCGAGGAGCAGGCGCTCGAGGCGCTCAATCGCTGGGCCGGCCAGCCATTGCCGATTTCAGCGAGCGCCTGGCGCGGCGGCGAACTCCGCCTGCGGTTGTCGGGCGCGGCGAGCGCGGTGCGCGCGGCGGCGAAGAGCATCGGCGGCAAGGCCGTGGCGGACCCGTGGACAGGCATCCGCGAGCACGCCGATCCCTACTTCTCCGGCGAGGCGCCGCTTTGGCGCCTATCGCTGCCCTCGCAGGCGCCGGCCCTCGGGCTGCCCGGGGAACAGATGATCGAATGGGGCGGGGCCTTGCGCTGGCTGCGTACGCAGGCGGGTGCAGTGGCGGTGCGTGCTGCGGCGGAACGCGCGGGCGGGCATGCGACCCTGTTCCGTGGTGGGGACCGGCGGGAGGGGGTGTTCGCGCCGCTCGCGCCGGCGCTGCTGCGCCTGCATCGCGAGCTGAAGGCGGCGTTCGACCCCGCTGGAATCTTCAATCGCGGCCGGCTGCACCCGGACTTCTAAGCCTTGGGCAGTTTCTTCTCTTCGATTTTCATGTTGGCGCGCACGAAATCCGCGTATTGGGACTGCGGGTACTTGGCGAGCAGGGTGGCGTACAGCTTCAGGGCGTATTGCGGCTGCCCGGCGTCGCCCGCGCGCGCCGCCACTTCGACCAGGCGTTTTTGCGCGCTCACCAGGTCGCCGGAAAGCGCGGCGCCGGCGTGCAGCGCCCACGCTGCCTCCATGTACGCGCTTTGCGCGAGCAATGCGCGCCCGAGGCCTTCCCACATTGGCGGCTCGAGGGTCAGCTTGGTGCGTTGGTCGACGACGGCCAGGAAGGCCTTGGCCGCGTCCGCGCCGCGCTCCGCTGATAGCGCTGCCCGGATCGATTCGGCAGCGGCCGCCATTGGGTCAGCGGGGTCGGCGGGGTCGGCGGCCGGTGCCTTCGGCGCCGCCGCAGGCAGCGGCTTGTTTTTCAGCAACCCGGCGACGAAGTTCGCCTCGCGCTCCTGCTCGAAGGCCTTGCGCTCCTTGAATTTGCGCAGCGCGATGAAGATCCAGGCCACGCCGCCAGCGGCGATGCCCAGCACGATCAGGCCCATGACGATCTTCACGCAACGAGTATAGCGGCCGTCCGATGCAGACCAAACTGGCCGATTTCATCCGCGACACCCCGCAGGGCCACGAGGCTGACGCCATCCTGCGCAAGTGCGTGCACTGTGGTTTCTGCTCCGCCACCTGCCCGACCTACCAGCTGCTGGGCGACGAACTGGACAGTCCCCGCGGCCGCATCTACCTGATCAAGCAGGCGCTGGAAGGCGCGCCAGTTTCCGCAAGTACCCGCCTGCACCTGGACCGCTGCCTGACTTGCCGTGCCTGCGAGACCACCTGCCCGTCGGGTGTGCAGTATGGCCGGCTGGCCGACATCGGCCGGGCCGTCATCGAGCAAAGGGTTCCGCGCGGCCCTTGGGAGAACTTGCAGCGAGCCGTGCTTGCCTTCGCGCTATCGCGGCGCTCCATCTTCACGGCCCTGCTGCGCCTGGGCCGGATGTTCCGTTTCCTGTTTCCCGGCCTGGTGCCCGCTTCTGCGCCGGCCGCCGGCGCATGGCCCGCGCCGCGCCACGCGCGCCGCATGCTGGCGCTGGCTGGTTGCGTGCAGCCGGCGCTCGCGCCGCGCATCAACGCTGCAGCCGCGCGCGTGCTCGACCGCAGCGGCATTTCGCTGCTCGAAGCGCCCGGCGCGGGCTGCTGCGGCGCGCTGCGCTTCCACCTCAATTTGCAGGACCAGGGCAGGGACGACATGCGCGCGCTGATCGATGCGTGGTGGCCGACCGTGGAGCGCGGCGAGGTGGAGGCCATCGTCATGACGGCGAGCGGCTGCGGCGCGACCGTCAAGGAGTTCGGTCACCTGCTCGCGCACGATCCGGCGTACTGCGACAAGGCGGCGCGCATCTCGGCCTTGACCAGGGACTTGAGCGAAGTCGTTCAGCCCGCCGCCGGAACCGGCAAGGGAAGGATCGCCTTCCAGTCGCCCTGCTCGCTGCAGCATGGCCAGCAGCTGCGCGGCAACATCGAGTCGCTGCTCGAGCAGGCGGGCTACGAGCTCACGCCGGTCCCCGATGCGCATCTGTGTTGTGGCTCGGCCGGGACTTACTCGATCCTGCAACCCGAGCTTTCCAGGCAACTGCGCGAGCGCAAGCTGGCGGCGCTGCAAGGCGGCCGGCCGGCCGCGATCGCCACCGCCAACATCGGCTGCCTGACCCATCTGGGCGCTGCCGCCGAGGTGCCGGTACGCCACTGGATCGAACTGCTCGAAGAAGCGCTGCAGAGGTAAGATTCGCGCCATGCTGGTGAAAGCCGCCTGTCCGCACGATTGCCCCGACACCTGCGGCATGCTAGTGACGGTGGAGAACGGCGTGGCCGTGAAGATTCAGGGCGACCCGTCGATGCCGTTTACCCAGGGCACCCTGTGTACCAAGGTCGCGCACTACCTGGAACGCACCTACGCGCCGGATCGCCTGCTGCACCCCTTGAAGCGCGTCGGGCCCAAGGGAAGCGCGCGCTTCGAGCGCATCACCTGGGATCAAGCGCTCGATGAGATCGCCGCCCGGCTCAAGGCGCTGGCCGCACAGGATCCCGAGAGCATCCTGCCGCTGAGCTATGCCGGCACCATGGGCATGGTGCAGTACAGCTCGATGGATCGGCGCTTCTTCCACCGGCTCGGCGCCTCGCTGCTCGACCGCACGCTGTGCTCCTCCGCCGGCAAGTCCGGCATCAAGGCGACCCTCGGCGGTTCGGTCGGCATGGACCCCGAGCGGTTCGATGAATCGAAGCTGATCCTGTTGTGGGGTGCCAATCCCGTGGTGTCCAACCTGCACCTGTGGTCGCGCGTGCAGGAAGCCAAGCGGCGCGGCGCCAAGGTGATCGCCATCGACCCTTACCTCAGCCTGTCGGCGGAAAAGTGCACGCAGCACGTCGCGCTGCTGCCCGGCACCGACGGCGCGCTGGCGCTCGGCATGATGCATGTGCTGATCGCCGAAAACCTCATCGACCGCGACTACATCGCGCGCCACACACTGGGATTCGAGCAGCTTGCCGAGCGCGTCAGGCAGTACACCCCGGAGTGGACCGCGCGCATCTGCGGCCTGCGGGTCGAGGAGGTGGTCCAGCTCGCGCGCGACTACGGCACGGTCAAGCCCGCCGCGATCCGGCTCAACTACGGCATGCAGCGCCACGCCGGCGGCGGCATCGCCGCGCGCACAGTGGCCTGCCTGCCCGCGCTCACCGGCGCCTGGCGCGATGCGGCCGGCGGCATCGTGCTGACCACGGCGGACTTCTTCGGCTTCGACCACGCGGCACTCGAGCGCCCCGACCTGCTCGGCGACAGGAAGCCGCGCGTCATCAACCATTCGCAGATCGGCGACGCGCTCACCTCGACCGAGCGGCCGGTAAAGGCGGTGATCGTCTACAACAACAACCCGGTGGCGGTGTGCCCCGACTCGGAGAAGGTGCTCGCTGGCTTCCGGCGCGAGGACCTGTACTGCGTGGTGATGGACTCCTTCCTCACCGATACCGCCGACTACGCCGACCTGGTGCTGCCGGCCACCACCCAGCTCGAGCACTACGACGTGCACAAGTCCTACGGCCACCTGTACGCTCTGGCCAACAATCCTGCGATCGCGCCGGTGGGCGAGTCGCTGCCGAACTCCGAAGTGTTCAGGCGGCTGGCCGCGCGCATGGGTTTCGAGGAGGATTGCTTTGGCGATTCCGACGAGGACATCTGCCGCACTGCGCTCGAATCCACCAGCCCGCGCATGCGCGGCATCGAGTGGGAGCGATTGAAGGAGTCCGGCTGGCAGCGTTTGAACGTCGCCGAGCGCTTCGCGCCGTTTGCCGAGGGCGGCTTCCCGACGCCCTCGGGCAAGTGCGAGTTCTACAGCGTGGCGCTGGAAAAGCAGGGCATCGACCCGCTGCCGTTCTTCAATCCGCCGGCCGAGTCGGCGCAGAGCAACCCGGCGCTGGCGCTCGCGTATCCGCTCGCCTTCCTGTCGCCGCCGGCGCGCAATTTCCTCAATTCCAGCTTCGCGCACCTGAAGCGCTTCCGCGATCTGGAGGGCGAGCCGAGCCTGGAAATGCATGCCGGGGACGCAGCCGCGCGCGGCATCCGCGACGGCGATCGCGTGCGCGTGTTCAATGCCCGCGGCAGCCTCGCGTTGCGCGCGCGCGTCAACGGCAAGCCGCGCCGCGGGGTGGTGGTCGCCCCTTCGGTGTGGTGGAAGAAATATTCTCCCGACGGCGGCAATGCGAACAATCTCACCGACCAGCGCACCGCCGACCTGGGCGGCGGTGCGACCTTCTACGACTGCCTGGTGCAGGTTGAACCTGCCCGCGTTCCACCGACCTAGCGCGAAGCAGCGATAGCGCCCGCCTCGGGCGCTGCGGTAGAGTGCCCGCATGCGCTCGATGTTGCGACTTGCGGGATTCCTCGTGCCCTATCGCTGGCGCATTGCGGCGGCGCTGGTCGCGCTGCTGGTGGCCGCGGGAACCGTGCTGGCCCTCGGGCAGGGGCTGAAGCACGTGGTGGACAACGGCTTCGGCGGCGGCGAGCCGCGCCTGCTCGACCAGGCGCTCGGCGCGATGGTTGCGCTGGCCGTGGTGTTGTCCGTCGCCACCTACTTCCGCTTCCGCCTGATGATGACCACCGGCGAACGCGTGGTCACCGACCTGCGGCGCGCGGTGTTCGACCACCTGCTCGGCCTGTCGCCCGCGTTCTTCGAGTCCACGCGCACCGGAGAGGTGATTTCGCGCCTCACCAGCGACACCACGATGCTGCAGCAGGTGATCGGCTACGGCCTGTCGATGTTCGTGCGCAACAGCCTGATGATGCTCGGCGCGGCGGGGATGCTGATCTTTACCAGCGGCAAGCTCGCGGCCCTGGTGCTGCTCGGCGTGCCGGCAACGCTGGTGCCGATCCTGCTGCTCGGGCGGCGCGTGCGCCGCCTGTCGCGCGCGAGCCAGGACCGCGTCGCCGATGTGTCCGCGCACGTCGACGAGGCGGTGCACGAGGTGCGCACCGTGCAGGCGTACGTGCACGAGGACCAGGACCGCGCGGATTTCGCGCGCCATGCCGAGGCTGCCTACGCCGCTGCAGCGCAGCGCGTCGGGCAGAAGGCCTTCCTCATCGCGGCAGTGATTCTGATCGCATTCTGCGCGGTGGGCGTCATCCTGTGGGTGGGCGGCCACGACGTGCTCGCCGGGCGCATGAGCGCGGGCGAACTGTCGGCCTTCGTGTTCTATGCCGTCGTGGTGGCGACCGGGGCCGGCACGGTGTCCGAGGTGTGGGGAGAAATTCAGGGCGCCGCCGGTGCCAGCGAGCGCCTGTTCGAGCTCCTCGACGCGAGGCCGGAAATTGTTTCACCGCCGGAGCCTGAACCGGCGCCGCGCGCGCCGCGCGGCTTCGAGTTCGACAATGTGACTTTCGCCTACCCCGCGCGGCCCGCCGCGCCGGCGCTCGCCGGTTTCACGCTGCGCATCGCCGCCGGCGAGCGCGTGGCGCTGGTCGGCCCCTCGGGCGCGGGCAAGAGCACGGTGCTGGCGCTGCTGCTGCGCTTCTACGATCCGCAGGCGGGCGCAATCCGCGTCGACGGCGTGGACCTGCGCGCCATGGAGCCGCGCGCGCTGCGCCGCCTGCTGGCGGTGGTGCCGCAGGAGCCCGTGATTTTCGCCGCCAGCGTCTTCGACAACGTGCGCTACGGCCGCCCCGCAGCCAGTCATGCCGAAGTCGAGCGCGCCTGCGAGCAGGCCTACGCCGCAGAGTTCATCGCGCGCCTGCCGCAGGGCCTGGACACGCCGCTCGGCGAGCGCGGCGTCACGCTCTCGGGCGGGCAGCGCCAGCGGCTGTCGATCGCGCGCGCACTGCTCGCCGACCGGCCGCTGCTGCTGCTGGACGAGGCCACCAGTTCGCTCGATGCGGAGAGCGAGCGCATGGTGCAACAGGCGCTGGAAGCGCTGGAGCGGGGACGCACCACGCTGGTCATCGCCCACCGCCTCGCCACCGTGCAGCACGCCGACCGCATCGTGGTGCTGGAGCGCGGCGCCATCGCGGCGCAGGGCACTCACGCCGAGCTGATGCGCCAGGGCGGGCTGTACGCGAGCCTGGCGCGACTGCAGTTCCTCGACGGCGGCGCGGAGCGGTTCGAGCGGGCGGCATGAGGTGGGCATTGCTGCTGCTGGTTTGCGCCAGCGCGCAAGCGGAGACGCTGAAAGTCGGCTCCAAGCGTTTCACCGAGTCGTACATCCTGGGCGAGATCCTGATCCGGGCGGCGGGCGATGCGGTGCACCGGCCAGGGCTCGGCAACACCGGCATCCTGGTCGCGGCCCTCAAATCCGGCTCGATCGATCTTTATCCGGAATACACCGGCACCATCGCGAAAGAGCTTCTCAAGCTTGACGGCAATCCGGGTCTCGCAGAGTTGAACCGCGCGCTCGCGCCGCAGGGGTTCGGCGTCGCGGTGCCGCTCGGCTTCAACAACAGCTACGCGCTGGCGATGCGCGAGGAGCGCGCACAGGCGCTCGGCATCCGCTCAATAGGCGACCTGGCGAAGCATCCGGCGCTGAAGCTTGGCCTGTCGCAGGAATTCATCGGCCGCGCCGATGGCTGGCCGGGGCTGAAGGCGGCCTACCAGCTGCCGTTCGCCACGCCTTCAGGCCTGGATCACGGCCTCGCCTATGAGGCGATCGCGGCCGGCAGGATCGACGTCATGGACATCTACACCACGGATGCCAAGATCGAGCGCTACCAGCTGCGCGCGCTGGAGGACGACCGCAAGTTCTTCCCGCGCTACGACGCAGTGCTGTTCTACCGGCTGGAGGTGCCGAAGCGCCATCCCGAGGCGTGGGCAAAGCTGCAGAAGCTGGAACAGCGCATCGACGAGCGAACGATGATCCGCCTGAACGCCGCGGCGGAGTTGCAAGGGAGGAGTTTTGCCGAAGCGGCGGCCTTGCTTGGCTCGGATTCTGGCGTGGCAACGCAGCGAACCTTTCTCAAGGTCCTGCTGGGTCCGGATTTCTGGCGTCTGACCGGGGAGCACCTGAACCTGGTGTTCGTTTCGCTCGCGGGCAGCATCGCGGTGGGCGTACCGCTCGGGGTCGCGGCCGCGAAGTGGCGGGGCGCGACGCAGTTCATCCTCGGCATCGTCGGAGTCATCCAGACCATCCCGTCGCTGGCGCTATTCGCGTTTTTGATCGCGCTGCTCGGCACCATCGGCACCGTGCCGGCGTTGATCGCGCTGTTCCTCTACGCGCTGCTGCCCATCGTGCGCAGTACCCATGCGGGGCTCGAGGCGATCAGCGAGGGCATGCACCAGGCGGCGCTCGCGCTTGGCCTCTCGCGCCGGGACCGGCTCCGGCGGATTGAAATACCGCTCGCCTTGCCCTCGATTCTCGCCGGCATAAAGACCTCCGCCGTGATCAACGTCGGCACCGCGACCATCGCCGCCTTCGTCGGCGCCGGCGGCTACGGCGAGCGCATCGTCTCGGGCCTCGCGCTGAACGACAACGCGACCTTGCT
>CAZVZV010000039.1:0-5080 GCA_964631735.1 uncultured Enterobacteriaceae bacterium | reverse complement strand
CTCTCCGGAGCGGCGCTGCTCAGCCGCTGAACGCCGGACCGAGCACAAGACCATGGCTGCCAACCGCCGCAACGTCCTGATCGTCGACGATCACGAGCCGACGCGGCTGCTCATCGGGCGCATCGTGACGCAGGAGTTGGGTGCCCGCGTAACGCTGGCCGGGACCTGCGAGGAGGCGCTGCGCTACGCCGGAGCTTCAAGCTACGATGCGATCCTGCTCGATCTGCTGATGCCCGGCATCGGCGGCTACGAGGTGCTGCGCCAGATGCGCGCGCACGGCGCCAACCGCGCCAGCCCGATCCTGATCCTCTCGGTCATGGCGACACGCGATTCGATCGAGCGCTGCCGGCTGCTCGGCGCCACGACTTTTCTCGCCAAGCCGGTGGACCGCGAGCTGATCACCACCATGCTGCGCAGCTTGCTCGCACCGAAGCGCGACAAGCGCGGCGGCGCACGCGCCTCAGCCGAAAAGGACAGCTGAAACAGCAGCTGGGGCGGTGCTGGGCGCGGGGCTTCTAAGGTAAGCTCCGCGGCATGTTCGAGCAGTTCATCGGCGTCAAGCCGGTCGAGGAACGCCACCGCTTCGACGTCGCGCGCCTGGAGCAATTCCTGCGCGGGAAGGTCGACGACTGGCGCGGCGAGCTCGCCGTCGAGCAGTTCAAGGGCGGGCAATCCAATCCGACCTACCGCATCACTGCCGGCGGCAAGCGCTATGCGCTGCGCAGGAAGCCGCCGGGCAAGCTGCTGCCCTCGGCGCATGCGGTGGACCGCGAATACAAGGTGATCAAGGCGCTGCACGGTGTCGGCTTCCCGGTGGCGAAGCCCTACGTGCTGTGCGAGGACGAGTCGGTCATCGGCACGGCCTTCTACGTCATGGACTGCGTGGAAGGGCGCGTGCTATGGGACCAGGCGCTGCCCGGCATGGACAAAGCCGAGCGCGGCGCGATCTGGGATGAACTCAACCGCGTCATCGCGCAATTGCATGGCATCGACTACCGGGCCGTCGGCCTCGAGGATTTCGGCAAGCCGGGCGATTACGTCGCGCGTCAGGTGTCGCGCTGGACCAGGCAGTACCAGGCTTCCGAGCTCGAGCGCATCGAGGAGATGAACCGGCTCATCGAGTGGCTGCCGAAGAACATCCCGGCGGGAGACGAGACCTCGGTGGTGCACGGCGATTTCCGGCTGGACAACATGATCTTCCATCCGTCCGAGCCGAGGATCCTCGCCGTGCTCGACTGGGAACTCTCGACGCTCGGCCACCCGCTGGCGGATTTCGCCTACCACTGCATGAGCTGGCACATTGCGCCGGGCAAGTTCCGCGGCATCGCGGGCCTCGATCATGCCGCGCTCGGCATTCCGGGCGAGCGCGAGTACGTCGCGGCCTACTGCCGGCGCACCGGGCGCAGGGGCGTCGACCCTTCGACCTGGGACTACTACATGGCCTACAACCTCTTCCGCATCGCGGCTATCACGCAGGGCATCGCCAAGCGCGTGGTGGACGGCACGGCGGCGAGCGAGTACGCGCGCGAGGCCGGCTCGCGCACGCGGCCGCTGGCGGAACTGGGGTGGACGCAGGTCGAGAAGATTCTGAAAAGAGCAGCCTAGGAGAAACGCATGGACTTCGAGTATTCAGCGCGGGTCAAGGAAATGCAGCAGCGCCTCACGGCGTTCATGGATCAGCACATCTACCCGAACGAGCCCGCCTTTTACGCGCACACCAGGAGCGACAAGCGCTGGGAGCCGGTGCCGATCATCGAGGAACTCAAGCCCAAGGCGCGCAAGGCGGGCCTGTGGAACCTGTTCCTGCCACACTCGCCGCGCGTGCCCGAGGGCCTGTCGAACCTTGAGTACGCGCCGCTGTGCGAGATCATGGGCCGCGTCTCCTGGTCGCCGGAAGTATTCAACTGCTCGGCGCCCGACACCGGCAACATGGAAACCATCGAACGCTACGGCTCCGAAGAACAGAAAAAGCAGTGGCTCGACCCGCTGCTCGAAGGGAAAATCCGCTCTGCGTTCCTGATGACCGAGCCCGCGGTGGCGTCCTCGGATGCGACCAACATCCAGATGCAGATCAAGCGCGAGGGCAACGACTACGTCATCAACGGCCGCAAGTGGTGGTCTTCCGGCGCGGGCGACTCGCGCTGCAAGATCTACATCGTGATGGGCAAGACCAATCCGGATCATGCTTCGCGCCATAGCCAGCAGTCGATGATCCTGGTCCCGGCTGGCACGCCGGGCGTCACGATCCTGCACCACCTGAACGTGTTCGGCTACGACGATGCGCCGCACGGACACATGGAGATCGAGTTCAAGGACGTGCGCGTGCCGGCATCGAGCATCCTGCTCGGCGAGGGGCGCGGCTTCGAGATCGCGCAGGGGCGCCTGGGGCCCGGCCGCATCCACCACTGCATGCGTCTTATCGGCCAGGCCGAGCGCGCCCTCGAGAAGTTGTGCAAGCGCGCCACGCAGCGCGTTGCTTTCGGCCGCACGGTGGCCGAGCAGGGCGTGACGCGCGAGAGGATCGCAGAAGCGCGCATCATGATCGACAGCACTCGCTTCATGGTGCTGCACGCCGCCTGGAAGATGGACGTAGTGGGCAACAAGGTGGCGCAGAAAGAGATCGCCATGATCAAGGTGCTGGCGCCGACCATGGCCTGCCAGGTGATCGACTGGGCGATGCAGGTGCACGGCGGCGGCGGGGTCACCGACCAGTTCGGCCTCGCCAACATGTACGCGCATGCGAGGACGCTCAGGTTCGCCGACGGGCCGGACGAAGTGCACCGCAACGCGATCGCCAAGCAGGAGATCGCCGAGCAGACCTCGATCGCCGAGGCGCTCGCGGGCCGCAAGCACTGACATGGAGCTGAAAGGCAAGATCGCCGTGGTCACCGGCGCGGCGAGCGGTATCGGGCGTGCCGCGGCGCGGCGCTTCGCCGCGGAGGGAGCGGCTGGACTGGTGCTGGCCGATCTGAATCTGCATGGCCTGAAGCCGGTGGCCGACGAAGTAAAGGGCCTGGCGGTGGCCTGCGATGTCAGCCGGGAGGCCGACATCAAGCGCCTGGTGGCGCAGGCCGAGGAGAAGTACGGCCGCATCGACGTGTACTTCTCCAATGCGGGCATCGTGCAGCGCGGCGGGCTGGAGGCGGGCGACGCGGACTGGGAGCGCAACTGGAAGATCCATGTCATGGCGCACGTGTGGGCGGCGCGCGCGGTGGTGGAGAAAATGGTGGCGCGCGGCGGCGGATATTTTCTTGTCACCGCCTCGGCCGCGGGGCTGCTCAACATTGTCGAATCCGCCACCTACGGCGTCACCAAGCATGGCGCGGTGGCTTTTGCCGAGTGGCTGGCGATCGCCTACGGGCGCAAGGGACTGCGCGTCTCGTGCCTGTGCCCGCAGGCGGTGATCACCGGCATGTACAAGGGCGATGGCGGTTCTGCGGGCGTGGACGGCGCGCTCACTGCCGAGCAGGTGGCCGGGGAGGTCGTGAAGGTGATGGGCGAGGAGCGCTTCCTGGTCCTGCCGCACCCGACGGTGCTCAACTACATGCGCAACAAGACCGCCGACTACGACCGCTGGATCGGCGGCATGCAGAAACTCTACGCCAAGCACCAGGGGGAGAAGAAATGATCAGGCTGTGCGGGTTCAGGATCAGCAATTACCACAACAAGGTGCGCATCGCGCTGCTGGAAAAGGGCATCGCGTTCGAGGAGGACGAGAACGTGAAGCCTTCGCAGGAGGACGGGTACCTGGCGAAGAGTCCGATGGGCAAGGTGCCTTACCTGGAGGTGAATGGCACGCTGCTGCGCGAGTCGGAAGTGATCCTCGAGTACCTGGAGGACGCGTTTCCGCAGAAGCCGCTCCTGCCGAAGGATCCGCTCGAGCGTGCGCGCGTGCGGGAACTGGTCACCTTCATCGAGCTGCACATGGAGCTGGTGGTGCGGCCCATGTATGGCAGCCTCGGCGGCGGCAAGCCGGTTTCCGACGAACGGCGGCAGCGGGTCGAGAGGGACATCGCCAGGGGCGTGCGCGCGTTGAAGGCTGTGGCGAAGTTCGATCCATTCATCGCCGGCAAGGACCTCAGCGTTGCGGATTGCGCGGCCTTCGTGCACCTGCCGCTGGTGACGCTGGTGACGAGGAATGCCTTTGGCCGCGATTTTCTCGAAGACATCCCGCAGGTGAAGCCCTACCTCAAGATGCTCGGCGAGCGGCCGGCGTTCGCGAAAGTGACCGAGGACCGTAAGGCGGCCACGGCAGCAGCGAAGAAGTGAGCAGCCTGAGTGAATACCTGCGCTTCGTCGTCACCCTGACCGCGGTCGTCGATCCGTTCCTCGCGGTCCCGTTCTTCATCACCTTCAGCGCGTCGCGCAGCGACGCCGAACGCCGCAGGCTGGCGCAGGTGGTCGCGTTCACGGTGTTCCTGGTGCTGGCGGTCTCCGCCTTCGTAGGCGAGGCACTGCTCGAGCTGATCGGCGCAAGCCTGTCGGCGTTCCGCGTAGGCGGCGGCCTCGTGCTGCTGCTGATGGCGCTGGCCATGCTGAACGCCCAGGCGGGCGGCGTGCGGCAATCGCAGGCCGAGGCGAGGGAACTAGAGCAGGGCGAGCTGCACGGCGTGGTGCCGCTCGCCATCCCGCTGCTCGCCGGTCCGGGCGCGATCAGCACTTCGATCATCGCCGCCGAAGGCGGCAGCCTGGCGCACCAGTTGACGATCGTGCTCTGCATCGCCGTCGTGTGCGTGGTGAGCTGGCTGACGATGCGCGCCGCGCACCGCATCGCCGCGCGCATGGGGACTACGGGGCTCAACATCGCGACGCGGATTCTCGGGCTGCTGCTGGCGGCCATGGCGGTGCAGACCATGGCGGTGGGGCTGAAGCAGTTGTTTCCGGGTTTGGGTTAGCGCATTACTGTCGTTCGAGCCACTGCGCCGCCTCGCGCCACAGCGTGTCCCTGAAGCGCTCGCGAAAAAAACCGAAGTGCCCGATCCTGCCGCCGCCGTGCTGCGCGGGGTGCACGGCCACCAGCTCGCTGGGTGCCGATGCGTACTCTTTAAGGATGGCCTGCGTCGCAGCCCGCGGCGCATAG
>CAZVZV010000038.1:0-9341 GCA_964631735.1 uncultured Enterobacteriaceae bacterium | reverse complement strand
CGGCGTGGGCCGTCTGTACTGGCCACCTGTTGCCGGCGCTCCATGAATTCGCGCGCAGCGGCGAGCGCCGTCTCCGCCTGCGCCGCGCTCAAAGCGGCAATGACGAGCATCAGATCGCCCGGAGTCGCATCGGCAACCTCCGCAATGGCGAGTCCAGCCCCGTGCAGCACCTGATGATTGGCTGGCGTGCCCATCAGGGCCGCTGCCTCCTGCACCCCGGGCAGGGCGCGCAACGATTCGGCCAGATGCATGAGCGCCATCGAGTCCTGATAGCTGGAGCGCCACACCACCGCCCGCACCGCGTGGCCACTGCTCATTGGTACGCCGCGTCGAACGCGAGCAGGGCCTCGGTGAACGGCTCGATCTGCGGCGTGGCGATCCCGGCGCCTATGATGCGGGCGACCTTCCGGTCCCGGTGAGCGATGGCAGTATTGATCGAAGGCACCGTGCCGCTTTCCACCACCCGCCGGACATCGATTCCGGTCGGCGCGCCGTCGCCGTCGATGGCCGCGATCGAGAATACCGGGTTGGCCCCGGCGCAAATCTCCTGCATGCTCCGGGTGGACTCGAGCGCGGCCTGGAAGGACTTGGCTCCGACGAGGCGCAGCACGCCGGGGGAGGCGACCATCGACATGCCGCCGAGCCCCCAGGTCTCCATGATCGCGGAGTCGCCGATGTCGCGGTTCGCGTCAGCCGCGCTGAAGCCGGGGAAGTACGCACCCGCGACCATGCTGGCCGGGGCTGTGAACCAGCGCTCACCGAGCCCCGCCACCTGGATGCCGAACTCCACGCCATTGCGCGCCATTGCGCTGACGATCGTCGAGCCGGAGAGACCCTCGATGGAGAGCGCCGCCGCCTTGGCCGCGCACATCCCCCAGGTGAGGAAAAACTGGTCGTTGTCCCGGGTGAGGAAGCGCAGGATACGTTCGAGTTGAATCGGGTCCTTCTGTGCGCCCACCAGGGGCCCGGCCAGCCAGCGCGCGAGTAAAGAGGTGGTGGCGGTATTGCGCATGTGCATCTCGTCGCCCATGGTCAGCGCCTGAGCCATGAGCGCCGTGAGGTCCAGGGGCCCTTCGCGCTCGAGCACCGTCTGCAGCGACGGAGCGAGCACCTCGTGGTTCCACGCCAGGCGCGCCAGGATCTCGGGCCCGTGAGCGCCGAAGCGGATCTGCGGCCCGAGCCCGGTGCCCATGGTCGAGCAGGCACGCGTGGAGTTGACCTTGTCTTCGACCACGATGACCGGCATGCGGGGCGAGATGATGCCGGCCATCGGACCCACGGCGCCGCGAGAGTGGCAGGGGGCGAAGGCGATCCCGCCCGACTCGGCGAGTTGCTCGGCCTGCGCCGGGTTGCTCGCCCAGCCCTCGTATTGCGCGGCGCACATCACCGCCCCGCGCATCGGGTCGCACATACGCTGCCAGGTGATCGGCGGACCGGCATGCAGCAGCGCGCGGCCGGTCAGCCCGAGCGCCTCGCTGGCCGTCGACATTGCCGTCCACATCGGCCGGGCACGGCACAGTCGGTCAAGCGCCTCCCGGTTGGCCGAAGCGATATTCACGTATGGTTCCACTGCATTTATTCATGATAGCTTAGACGCGGCAGCTTTTTTCTGGAGTACCCGCGATGAAAACCACACTGCGTACTTTGACGGTGCTTTTTGCGGCATTGACGCTCGCGCCTGCGGCGTCGGCGCAGAGCCGGGCGGAGACGCTCGTGGTGGTGATGGAGTTCGGACCCAACAGCATGGACATCCACGGCGTCGGCGCAAACTTTCGCGCCTACATGGCGTCCTGGAATCTTTACGACCGCCTGCTCTCCTACGGCAGCAAGACTCTGTCTGACGGCAGCCGCTCATACGACCACACCGTTCTGAAGCCGGAACTGGCGGAGAGCTGGGCGGTGGCCGCGGACGGCATGTCGGTCACTTTCAAGCTGCGCCGCGACGCCAGGTTTCACGACGGCGCGCCGGTGACCGCCAGGGACGTGAAGTGGTCGTTCGATCGCGCCGTCAGCGTCGGCGGCTTTCCGACCTTTCAGATGAAGGCCGGGTCGCTCGAGAAGCCGGAACAGTTCACGGCGGTGGACGATCACACGTTCCGCATCGATTTCCTGCGCAAGGACAAGTGGACGCTGCCCGACCTCGCCGTGCCCGTGGCCGTGATCATCAACTCGGCGCTTGCCAGAAAGCACGCGACCGACAAGGACCCGTGGGCGATGGAGTGGCTGAAGAATACTCCCGCGGGCGGCGGGGCGTTCCGGCTGGAGTCCTGGAAGCAGGGGCAGGAGACGATTTACACCCGGTTCGATGATTGGAAATCAGGGCCGTTGCCGAAAGTCAACCGTGTGATCGTGCGCGAGGTGCCGTCTGCGGGTACGCGGCGGGCGCTCCTCGAGCGTGGTGACACAGACGTGTCGCTCGACTTCCCGCCGCGCGACATGGTGGAGATGGCACGCAGCGGCAAGCTCACGGTCATCAGCACGCCCGTGGAGAATGCCGTGATCTACGTCGGCATGAACGCCAAGAATGCGCCCTTTGCCAACGTGAAGGTGCGACAGGCGGTGGCCCATGTGGTGCCGCGCGAGAAGATCTTCGAGACCGCGCTGTTCGGACGCGGCACGCTCCTCACCACGCCCGTCGCTACCAACACCTTCGGTCATGACCCCACGCTCTGGACCTACCGGCACGACCCGGCGCGCGCAAAGGCGCTGTTGAGCGAGGCGGGCTACCCCAACGGATTCGAGACCACGCTCTCGTTCGACATCGGCAACGCCACCGTATACGAGCCGGCCGCCATCCTCCTGCAGGAAGCGCTCGCCACGATCGGTATCAAGACGACGATCGAAAAGGTCACGCCGTCAAATTGGCGTGCCGCCTTGCTCAAGAAGAACATGCCGCTGTTCATCAACCAGTTCGGCGGGTGGCTGAACTATCCGGAGTACTTCTTCCTCTGGACCTATCACGGGCAGAACTCGCTATTCAACACCTCGTCCTACCAGAATCCCGAGATGGACAAGCTCATCGAGGCCGCGCGCGAGGAAAGCAACCCCGGGAAGTACGCCGATCTGGTGCGCAGCTTCACCCGCATCGCAATCGCCGACGTTCCCAAGATCCCGCTCATGCAGCCGAACGCCGACGTGGCGATGCTGAAGTCCGTGTCCGGCTACCAGTATTGGTTCCACCGCCAGCTCGACTTCCGCACGCTCGCCAAGCAATAGGATAGTGCGCTCGCCGGTCCTTGCGATGGTCGGGCGCCGCCTGCTGGCGGCGATTCCGGGTCTCTTGGGCGTGGTGGTGATCACGTTTCTGCTCAACCGGGCGCTCCCCGGCGACCCCGCAGCCTACTTCGCCGGGCCGGCGGCAACCCAGCAGGCGATTGCGGAGATCCGCGTCAAGCTCGGCCTCGACCGTAGCCTGCCGGAGCAGTTCGTGCTCTACGTCCGCGACCTGGCGCGTGGCGACCTGGGGAATTCGCTCACCACCGGTCAACCGGTGAGCACCGACCTTCTCACCCGTCTGCCCGCTTCGCTGGAGTTGACGCTCTGCGGTCTGTTACTTGCCGTGTCGGTGGGATTGTCGCTCGGCATCCTTGCAGCCACCAGGCCGGATTCCTGGATCGACCACTTTACGCGCCTGGTAACCACCGCCGGCGTCTCGCTGCCCATCTTCTTCAGCGGACTCCTATTGGTTTACGTCTTCTACTACCTGCTCGGTTGGGCGCCCGCACCACTGGGGCGGCTGGATGCGTTCTCCACGCCACCGCGGACCATCACCGGGATGATCCTGATCGACAGCGCGCTCGCGGCCGACGGCGCGCTGTTCTGGGCGGCGGCTCGTCAGATGGTTCTCCCGGCCGTCACGCTGGGCCTGTTCGCCATGGCGCCGATCGCTCGCATGACGCGTGCGGCCATGCTCGGGGTACTGGCAAGCGATTTTGTCCGCACCGCGCGCGCTGCCGGGCTCTCCCGGCGCACCGTGATCGTGACCTACGCACTGCGCAACGCGCTGCTGCCCGTCATCACCCTGCTCGGTATGGTGTTCTCCTTCCTCCTCGGGGCCAACGTGGTGGTCGAGAAAATATTCGCATGGCCGGGCATCGGCTCGTACGCCCTGGAGGCGCTCATCGCCTCCGACTATGCGCCGGTGCAGGGATTCGTGCTGACGATGGCGATCCTCTATGTGCTGGTCAATCTGGGCACGGACATTCTGTATGGCGTGATCGACCCCCGCGTCCGCATCGACACATGAGCGCTCTCCTGCGCCACGCCCGCCATGTCATCGGCGAAAATCCGCTCACCGGCTTCGCTTTCGGGCTGCTCGTGCTGCTGCTCCTGTTCGCTGCCATCGGGCCCTGGATCGCGCCCTACGACCCGCTGGCCACCGACGCTGCCGCCAGGCTCCAGCCCCCCTCGCGCGCGCATTGGTTCGGCACCGACCAGGTCGGGCGCGACATCCTGAGCCGCACCATCGTAGCCACCCGCCTCGATCTCGCCATCGCGGTGAGCGCCGTGGCGCTTTCCTTCGTGGCAGGCAGCATGGCAGGCGCCTGCGCGGGCTTCTTCGGCGGGTGGACGGAACGGCTGGTGAGCCGGCTCACGGACACGATCATGGCCTTTCCGCTGTTCGTGCTCGCGATGGCGATCGTGGCGGCACTCGGCAACACCGTGGCGAATATCGTGTACGCGACCGCGATCATCAACTTTCCTTTTTACGCTCGCATGGCGCGGGCCGAAGCCAACGTGCGGCGCGAGGCGGGGTTCGTCGAGGCAGCCCGCCTCGCCGGCAACGGGCCCGCGCAGGTCCTTGCCTACCACATCTTTCCCAACTGCCTTCCCCCGATGATGGTGCAGGTCTCGCTGAACCTGGGCTGGGCGCTCCTGATGGCCGCTGCGCTGTCTTTCATCGGTCTGGGCGTGCGGCCGCCGACGCCGGAATGGGGCATCATGGTCGCCGACGGCGCTGCCTTCATGATCTCCGGCGAGTGGTGGGTCTCCGTGTTCCCGGGACTTGCGCTCATGCTGGCCGTCTTTTGCTTCAATCTGCTTGGCGACGGCCTGCGCGACATCATGGATCCCCGCCGCCGTACATGACGGCGCCGGGCACCGAAGTCCCCCTGCTTTCGGTCGAGCGCCTGTGCGTGGAGTTCCGCACGCGCGATGGCATCGTGCGCGCACTCGAGGACGTGAGCTTCACTGTGGCGCGCGGGGAGATGCTCGGGCTGGTCGGCGAGAGCGGCTCGGGCAAGTCCGTGACTGCGCTCGCCGTCATGGGCATCCTCCACCCTGCCGCCCGCATCACGGCCGGCTGCGCGCTGTTCAACGGTCTCGACCTGGTGGCCGCGACCGAGATCCGGCGCCAGGAGTACCGGGGCCGCGAACTGTCGATGATCTTCCAGAATCCGAGGACGGCGCTGAACCCGATCCGCCAGGTCGGCCGCCAGATCGAGGATGTCCTGGTTCGCCACGCCAATCTTTCACGCACTCGCGTGCGGGAGCGTTCGCTGGAGCTGCTCGCCCAGGTGCAGATCGCCGATCCCCGGCGAGCGTGGGGCAGTTATCCGTTCGAACTGTCGGGCGGCATGTGCCAGCGCGTGATGATCGCGCTTGCCATCGCCTGCTCACCCGCGCTGCTGATCGCCGACGAACCGACCACCGGCCTGGACGTCACCACGCAGGCCGCCATCCTTGAGCTGCTGGAGGGCCTCGCGCGCCAGAGCCGGATGGCGACGGTGCTGATCACTCACGACCTCGCCCTGGTGGGCGAGCGCTGCGATCGAATCGTCGTGATGCACGCGGGGCACGTGGTGGAAACCGCGCCCACCGGTGAGCTGTTCCGCCGGCCGCGCCATCCCTACACGGCACGGCTCATCGCTTCCACGCCCCGCGCCGGCGCCACGCTCGCCGACCTGGTGCCCATCCCCGGCGGAGTCCCGGACCTGCGCCAGGACTTGCCGCCGTGCCGGTACCGCCATCGCTGCGAGCGGGCCGCAACCGTGTGCGACGAGCCGCCATTGCCTCGACGCGAGATCGAAGCAGGCCACATGGTGGCCTGCCGGTTCCCGTCTTGACGGCGCTCCTCGAAGTACGCGCGTTGAGCAAGCGCTTTGCGCTGCGCGGCACGCCACGCTGGGTGCACGCGGTGGACGACGTAAGCTTCAGCATCGCGCCGGGCGAGTGCGTCGGGCTGGTGGGCGAGTCCGGCTGCGGCAAGTCCACGATCGTGCGCCTGGTTGCGCGGCTCCTCGATCCCACCGCGGGGCGCATCGTCTTCGCGGGCGAGGACGTCGGCAGCATCGCCGCCGACCGCTTTGCGCGGACCGCCGCTCGCTCGGCGATCCAGATGGTTTTCCAGGATCCCTCCGACAGCCTGAATCCGCGCTTCACCGCCTTCGACACCATCGCCGAGCCGCTACGGCGCCTGGCACCGCCGACCAGCGGCGGCGAGTTGGCGGCGAAAGTGGCGGAGGTGGCGGAGCTCGCCGGCATCGCCACCGAGCTGCTGCGCCGTTTCCCCCATCAGCTCTCGGGTGGCCAACAGCAACGACTCGGAATCGCGCGGGCAATCGCAGTCCGTCCCCGGCTGCTGTTGCTGGACGAGCCCACCTCATCGCTCGACGTGTCGGTGCAAGCGCTGATCCTGCGGCTGCTTGCGGACCTGCGGCAGCGGCTGGGAATGACCTATCTGTTCGTCTCGCACGACCTCAACCTGGTTCGGCTGATGAGCGACCGCGTGCTGGTGATGTATCTCGGCCGCATCGTAGAGTCCGGTCGCGTCGACGCCGTATTCGACCGGCCGCGCCATCCCTACACTCGCGCGCTGGTCTCGGCCATCCCTGTGCTCGATCCCGCGGCCCGCAAGGCACGCATCCGCCTCGCCGGCGAGCCGCGCAGTCCGATCGATCCATCGCCCACCGTTTGTCGCTTCTTCGGCCGCTGCCCCGACGGCCACCTGCGCTGCGAGCAGGAGATGCCCATGCTGCGCGCAGCCGGCGGCGACGGGCACGAGGCTGCCTGCCATCTGCTCGACGGGCCCCCGACATAGCGGGCGAGCCGCGCCTTAAATCCTCAGCTCGCGCTTCGCGCGAACCGCTCCAGGTGGTGGTCGGCGTCGCCGAACTGCTGCGCGATCACGGTCAGGCGCCGGAAGCTGTGGCTCACCTTGAGCTCCTCGCTCATGCCCATGCCGCCGTGCAGCTGGATCGACTCCTGGCTGATCAGGCGCGCGTTGTCCGCGATCTTGATCTTCGCCGCGGAGATGGCGCGCATGCGCTCTTTCGCGTCCGTCGAGGAGTCCGCCTGGCTGCAGGCGAGGAAGGCCATCGATTTGGCCTGCTCGTAAGCGACGTACATGTCCACGATGCGGTGCTGCAGCGCCTGGAAGGTGCCGATCGGCACGCCGAACTGCTTGCGCGACTTGAGGTACTCGAGCGTGGTGTCGCAGGCGAACTTCATCGCGCCCACGGCTTCCGCGCACACCAGGGCTGTGGCGAAGTCCACCACTTCCTCGATCACCGGCAGCGCCTTGCCTTCGGTGCCAAGCAGTTCGCCGGGCGAGTTCTGCAATAGCACATCCGCCGCACGCATCTCGTCCAGCGTGCGGTAGGGCTTGAGCTTCGCCGCCTTCGACTCCACGAGGAACAGGCTCAAGCCCGCCGGCGTTTTCGCTGACACCACGAGTTTCTCCGCCGAGGGCGCGCCGAGCACCACGACTTTCTCACCGTCCAGCGTCCAGCCGCTGCCCGACTTCTTCGCCGTGGCTTTCACGTGCGCAAGGTCGTAGCGAGCGCCCTTCTCCGAGAAGGCGAAGGCCATCTTGAGTTTTCCTTCAACTACCGCGGGAAGGATCGTCTTTTTCTGCGTATCGCTTCCGGCTCGCGCGACGCATTGGGCGCCGAGAAGGGTCGCGAGGAACGGCTCCACCACCAGCCCTTCGCCGAAAGCTTCCATCACGCTGAGCAGGTCGATGGCGCCGCCGCCAAAGCCGCCGTAGTCCGGCGAAAAGGGAATGCCCGTGAGGCCCATCTCGGCGAAGGTTGCCCACACCGACTCGCTATAGCCCTCGGCCGAGGCGACGATCTTCCTGCGCGCCTCGAACTGGTAGTCCTTCTGGATAAAGCGCCGGACGGAGTCGGCGAGGAGTTGCTGCTCTTCGTTGTAGTCGAAGTTCATGGCTATAACCCCAACGTCATTTTCGCGATGATGTTGCGCTGGATCTCGTTCGACCCCGCATAGATCGTGGTCTTCCTGTAATTGCAGTAGCGCGGTGCGATCGCGGCGGTGAACTCGTCGAAATCGGCATCTCCGTTCACAGCTTTGAACGGCTGCGCGAGCGGCCCAACCGCCTGCATCATGAGTTCGGTGAGGCCCTGCTGGATCTCGGTGCCCTTGATCTTGAGCATCGACACGTCCGCCCCCGGCGGCTGGCCGGTGCGGCGCATGCGGTCGAGGAACCGCAGGTTGGTGATCTCGAGCGCCATCAGCTCCACTTCCAGGCGCGACAGCCGGTCGCGGAAGCGCGGGTCGTCCATCAGCGAGCCGCCGTCCTTCCTCTGCTGCGCGGCAAACTCCTTCAGCTTCGCGAGTTCCCGTTTCGAGCCGCCGATGCGGCCCGTGCCCATGCGCTCGTGGCCGAGCAGGTACTTGGCCACCGCCCAGCCCTCGCCTTCCTTGTGCACCAGGTTTTCCACCGGCACCTTGACGTCGTCGAAGAACACCTCGTTCACCTCGTGCCCGCCGTCCATCAGGATCAGCGGCCGCACGCTGATGCCCGGCGTCTTCATGTCGATCAGCAGGAACGAGATGCCTTCCTGCCGCTTGGCGGCGCCGGAGTCGGTGCGCACCAGGCAGAAAATCCAGTCGGCGTAGTGGCCGAGCGTGGTCCAGGTCTTCTGGCCGTTGACCACGTAGTGCTCGCCGCTCCTCACCGCCTTGGTCTTCAGAGAGGCGAGATCGGAACCCGAACCCGGCTCGGAATAGCCTTGGCACCAGAAATCCTCGCCGTGGTAGATGCGTGGCAGGAAACGCTTCTTCTGCTCTTCGCTGCCGAAGCGCAGCAGCACCGGACCGCACATTGACAGGCCGAAGGGAATCAGCGGCGGCGTGCCGGCGTAGCCGCACTCCTCCTCGAACAGGTAGCGCTGCACCACGCTCCAGTCCGTGCCGCCCCATTCCTTGGGCCAGGCGGGCGCCACCCAGCCCTGCTTGGCGAGGATCCTGTGCCAGCGCAGCAGGTCCTCGCGCGTCAGCCCCTCGTAATTGGCGATCTTGTCGCGCAGGTCGGCGGGCAGGTTGGCCTGCAGCCAGCCGCGCACTTCGTCGCGAAACGCCAGTTCTTCCTGCGAATA
>CAZVZV010000037.1:0-26813 GCA_964631735.1 uncultured Enterobacteriaceae bacterium | reverse complement strand
CCCCTGGCCCGCCACCGGATGCAGGCTCTGCGCGGCATTGCCGATGTACACCTCGCGTGTGGCGACGCGGGAGTCGCGCACGCGCAATGCAAGCGGAACGCAAGCGCGCTCCGCGACCGCGACGAAGCGCCCCGCGCGGTCACCGAAAGCCGCCTGCAACGCATGCAGGAACTGTTCCGGCGGCACCACGGCAAGCGCTGCCGCGCGTTCGGGCCGCGCGCCCCATACCAGCGCCCACCCGCCCGCGAGAGGCAGCAGCGCGAGCGGCCCTTCCGTCGTGAATCGCTCGTAGGCCAGGTCCTGCGATGCGGGCTCGGCGGCGACCAGCGCCACCACCGCGTCGTGCCCGTAACGCCGCTCGCGCGATTGGCCGCCGCTGCCTTCGGCGTGAACCGTTAGCGTGGGCGTGTCGCCCACGTCATGCTCGATGCGGACTCGGGCGCGCAGCGCCGCCGCGAGGTCTGCATACTGCGTCACGTAGCCGAGCACCGGCACGCCGGCCTCCGCCGCCTCAATGCGCGTGCGCCCGAAGGCGCCGGCCTGCGACACATGGACCGTGGCTATTGGCGTGGCGGGAAAAGTACCCCAGGCGCCGACCCGCTCGAGGATCAGGCGGCTGGCCTGCGACAGGGCGATCGGGCGGAACGCCGGCGAGGCGTCGAGCCGCGGTTGCACCAGCCGGACACGGTGCCGCGCTTCCTGCAGCGCCAGCGCCAGCACGCAGCCGACCGGCCCGGCGCCGAGGACGAGGACCTCAGCGTCGCGCATCACGCATCAGCGCTTCGATCTCGGCGACGTCCTTGGGCGCAGCCGCGGTCAGCACCTCGCAACCGGCTTGCGTCACCAGCACATCGTCCTCGATGCGCACGCCAATGTCGCGCAGGCGCTCGGGCACGTCGTCCGCGGCGCGGATGTACAGGCCGGGCTCTACGGTGAGCGTCATGCCGGCGGCGAGCGAGCGCCACTGTCCGGCGTGCTTGTATTCGCCCGCGTCGTGCACGTCCAGGCCGAGCCAGTGCCCGGTGCGGTGCATGTAGAAGCGCTTGTAGGCCTCTTTCTCCAGCACCGCATCGAGGCTGCCCGAGAGCAACTTGAGGTCGAGCATGCCTTGCGCCAGCACCTTCACCGCCGCGTCGTGCGGTGCATTCCAGCCGTTGCCGGGGCGCACTTCGGCGATCGCCGCGCGCTGCGCGGCGAGCACCAGTTCGTAGACCTCGCGCTGCGCGCCGCTGTAGCGGCCGCCGACCGGGAAAGTGCGCGTGATGTCGGCGGCGTAGCCATCCAGCTCGCAGCCGGCATCGATCAGCAGCAGAGCGCCGTCGGCCAGCGGCGCGTCGTTCGCCACGTAGTGCAGCACGCAGGCATTGGCGCCGCCCGCGACGATCGGCCAGTAGGCCGGAAACTGCGAGCCGTTGCGCCGGAATTCGTGCAGCAGCTCGGCTTCGATCTCGTACTCATTGCGCCCGGGGCGCGTGGCCTGCATGGCGCGGCGGTGCGCGCCAGCGGAAATCGCCGCGGCCTGGCGCATCAGCGCCATCTCCTGCGCGTCCTTCACCAGGCGCATGTCGTCGAGCGGCGTGCGCACGTCGTGCAGCTGATGCGGCGCGGCCACGCCGCTGCGCACGTTGGCGCGCACGGCGTTCAGCCAGCGCATCACGCGCGCGTCCCACTCCGCGTCTGCGCCCACCGGGTACCACAGCGCGGCGCGGTCAGCGAGCAGCGCGCTCATGGCGTCGTCGAGCGCCGCGATCGGTTGCGCTTCGTCGAAGCCGAAGCGCTCGCGCGCCCCTTGCGGCCCGTAGCGGAAGCCGTCCCAAATTTCGCGCTCCGGATTGCGCTCGCGGCAGAACAGGATCGAGCGCGGCTGCGGGTCGGCGACCAGCACCAGCACCGATGCGGGCTCCTGGAACCCGGTGAGGTAGTAGAAATAGCTGTCGTAGCGGTAGGGGTAGTGCGTGTCGCGGTTGCGTGCGCGCTCCGGCGCGGTGGGTATCACCGCGACGCCGCCCGGCATGGCCCGGGCAAGGCGCTGCCTGCGTTCCGCGCGCACCGCCACGTCCTGCGTCAGATCGTTTACCTTCATGTTCAAGCCCTGGTCCTTGCGCGCAGCAGTGCATCGAGGTCGGCCAGCCGCCCGGTGGTGCCGATGTCGCGCCACAGGCCGCGGTGCAGTTCGCCGGAAAGCCGGCCTGCGTCGGCCGCCGCACGCAGCAGTGGCGCCAGCTGCGCCTTGTCGCCCGCGCGCACCGGCGCCACCAGTGCTGGATCGATGAGGGCGATGCCCGTGTAAGTGTATCGCGGCGCCGCGGCATTGCCAGCCTTGCCCGCTTGCAGCGTGAAATCGCCCGCCGCGTGGTGCGGCGGATTGGGCGCCAGCACCAGGTGCGCGAGGTGGCCGCCGAGCGCGCGCGCGCGCAGGGCGGCGAGGTCGAAGTCGCAGTACACGTCGGCGTTGACCAGCGCGAACGGCGATGCGCCGAGCAGGGCGCGCGCGCAGGCGATGCCCCCCGCGGATTCCAGCGCCTGAGACTCGCGCGAATAGGCAATCGACACGCCGAAGGCGCTGCCGGTGCCAAGATGGGTCTCGATGCGCTCGCCGAGCCAGGAGACGTTGATCACGACTTCACGCAAACCCGCTGCGGCGAGCCGCTCGAGCTGCCAGGCGATGAGCGCCTTGCCGCCGGCCTCGGCCAGCGCCTTCGGCATCCGGTCGGTGAGCGGGCGCATCCGTTCGCCACGGCCCGCCGCGAGGATCATCGCCTTCACCGCTCGAGCTCGTCGAGCAGCCGCGCCAGCGGCGAGAGTGCGGCATAGCGCTGCGCGACGGCTCGCGCGTAGGCGACGAAGCGCGGCGTGTCGGCGGCGTAGTGCTCCTTGCCGTCGCGGTGCGTGAGGCGGGCAAAGATGCCAAGCACCTTCAGGTGGCGCTGCAGCCCCATCCACTCGAAGGCGCGCCAGAACTCGGCGAAGTCGGCGTGCACCGGCAAGCGCGCCTTTGCTGCGCTTTCCCAGTAACGCACCGTCCAGTCGAGCACGCGCTCCTCCTCCCAGCTGATGAAGGCGTCGCGCATCAGCGAGGCGATGTCGTAGCTGATCGGGCCGATGACCGCGTCCTGGAAGTCGAGCACGCCGGGGTTGGGCTCGCTCAGCATCAGGTTGCGCGGCATATAGTCGCGGTGCACGTACACCGTCGGTTGCGCCAGGGCGCTCGCCACCAGCAGCGCGCAGACCGACTCGAAGCAAGACGCCTGTGCGGCGCTGAGCGGCCGTGCGCGGTGGCGCTGCGCGTACCACTCGGGGAACAGCGCCAATTCGCGCCGCAGCAGGGCCTCGTCGTAGGGCGGCAACTCCCCCGGGCGCGACGCCAGCTGCCACTGGATCAGGGCGCCAATCGCGTCGCGCATCAGCGCCGGCGCCTTGTCCGGGTCCTGCCTCAGCGCATCGAGGTAGGTGTTGCTGCCGAGGTCTTCGAGCAGCAGGAATCCTTGCGCGAGGTCCTCGGCGTGGACGCTCGGCGCGTGCACGCCGGCGGCGCGCAGCAGGCTGGCGACGCGCAGGAAGGGGCGGCAATCCTCCCTGTCCGGCGGCGCGTCCATGGCGACAAAGCTGCGCCCGCCGGCCGCCGTGACGCGGAAATAGCGCCGGAAACTCGCGTCCGCGGACGCGCAGGCGATGCTGAAGTCCGGGCCGGCGAGCGGCCCGGCGAGCCAACGCTTGAGCGCGGCGAGCCTTTCGTCCAAGGGGTGCGGTGCGAGTAGCGTGGTAATGTGCGATTTTACCTGCATACGCACGGTTTCTCTTTGATCTCCTTGCGGTTTTCCCCGGCGCCGCTGCTCGCGCTGCTCGTCGCCGCCCTTGTGCAGGCGCAGCCGGCGACGGCACCAGCGACCATCGACGCGCAGAGCATTGAGGGCATCTCCGGACTGGAGGTGACCGCGCGCGGCGGCGTCGAATTCAGGCAGGACGACACGGCCATCTACACCGATTACCTCAAATTCAACCGCGAGTTCGGGCGCCTGGAAGCGGAGGGCGGCGTGCGCTTCCAGCAGGGCGCCGACCACTTTGCCGGGACGCGGCTGCGCTACAACACGACCGACCACACCGGCGAGATGGAAGCCCCCGCGTTCCTGCTGCGCCGCGGGCAGACCGCGCGCGGCGGCGCCGAGCGCGTAGAGTTCCTCGGCGCGAACCGCTTCCGCCTGAGCGGCGCTCATTTCACCACCTGCGAACCGGGCAACGACGACTGGCGCTTCGAGGCGCGCGAGATCGAGCTCGACTACGACGAGCAGACCGGCATCGCGCGCGGCGCGCGGCTGCGCTTCCTCGACACCACCATCCTCGGCACGCCCTATGCCTCGTTCCCGCTGGAGAACCGGCGCAAGAGCGGCGTGCTGGCGCCGCATTACGCGCAGACCTCGCTGCGCGGCGCCGAGATCAGCTTGCCGTACTACTGGAACATCTCGCCGGAGCAGGACGCGACCATCACGCCGGTGGTCATGTCCAAGCGCGGCGAGCAGTTGAAGACGCACTACCGTTATCTCGATGCAAGGTACTTCGGCGAGGCACGCGTCGAGTACCTGCCGGAGGACAAATTGCTTGGCACGTCGCGCGGCGGCTACTCCTGGCAGCACGAGCAGCGCTTCACGCCCGCGCTGCTTGGGCGCCTGGACCTGAACGGCGTTTCGGACGATACGTATTTCGTCGACCTGTACAGCCAGGTGCGGCAGGTGTCGACCGGCAACCTGCAGCGCGACGCCTACCTGCAGTACACGGGAACGCTCGCCGGCACTTCCTACTCCATGCAAGGCCGGGTGCAGCGTTTCCAGACGCTGCAGGACCCGCTGGCACCGATCGTACCCCCCTACCATCGCGTGCCGCAGCTCAACCTGGCAGTCACGCGCAACGACATCGGCGGCCTGCTCGACGTCGCGGTGCCCGCCGAGTACGTGTTCTTCACCCACCCGACACTGGCCGAAGGCGCGCGCTCCACGATCTCTCCGGTGCTGACCGCGCCGTTGGTCGCGCCGGGATACTTCGTCACGCCGAAGCTCGGCGCACGCGGCGTGAGCTACAACCTCACGCGGCCGGACCCCGGGCAGCTTGAGCGCCAGGACTACGCTGTTCCCTGGCTGAGCCTGGACGGCGGCCTGGTGTTCGATCGCGACAGCCACTGGTTCGGCAGCAAGCTGACGCAGACGCTGGAGCCGCGGCTGTACTACGTCTACGCAGCCTACCGCAACCAGGACCAGGCGCCATTGTTCGACACGGCGCTCGCCGACTTCACCTACGCGCAACTGTTCAACGAGAACCGCTTCGTCGGCGGCGACCGCTTCGGCGACGCCAACCAGGTCACCATGGCGGTGACCTCGCGCCTGCTGGGCGCGGGCGGCCAGGAGATGCTGCGCGGCACGCTGGCACAGCGCTACTATTTCGACAGCGAGCGCGTTGGCCTGACCCCGACCTCGTCGTTGCGAACGGCGAGCCAATCCGACTGGCTGGCCTCGCTGGGCGGGCGCTTTGCGGCGCACTGGTCCTTCGACAGCTCGGTGCAGTACAACCCGCGTGAAGCGCGCACCGATCGCTTCGGCGCTTTGCTGCGCTACACACCGGAGGTCGCGAAAGTGCTCAACGCCAGCTACCGCTACCAGCGCGACGAGCAAAGCCAGGTGGATCTTTCCGCGCAGTGGCCGGTCAAAGCCGGCTGGTATGCGATCGGGCGCTACAACTTTTCCGTGCGGGACGCGCAGCTGCTCGAGGGGATCGCCGGCATCGAGTACAACGGCGGCTGCTGGGTGTTCCGCGGGGTGTACCAGCGCCTGCGCGCGGCCACCGAGGTGACCTCCTCGCAGTTCCTGTTCCAACTCGAGTTCAACGGCTTTGGCCAGATCGGCTCGAACGAGACCCTGGCCCTCCTGCGCCGCACGGTGCCCGGCTACTCGGTGACCAACCCGGGGGACCAGGCGCTGGTGCCGCCCAGCCTGCGCCCGAGCCTGCCGTTCCAGCAGGTGTACTGATGCGCTCCCTGCTGCTCGCGGGTTTGCTGGCTTGCGCCGTACCGCAGGCCCTGGCGCAGCGCGGCGTCCTCGTCGACCGTATCGTCGCGGTGGTGAACAAGGAGGTGATCACCGCCAGCGAGCTCGGCGAGCGGATCGAGTTCGCCGAGCGCCAGCTCAGGCGCGGGAACATCGCCATGCCCGAGCGCACGCTGCTCGAGCGCCAGATGCTCGAGCGGCTGATCCTCGACAAGGCGCAGGTGCAGCTGGCCGTCGAAAGCGGTTTGCGCGTGGACGAGCTGCAGCTCGATCGCGCCGTGCAGCGCGTCGCCGAGAGCAACAAGGTCACGCTGGCCGAGTTCCGGCGGCGCCTGGAAGCCGACGGCGTGGTGTTCGACAGGTTCCGCGCCGAGCTGCGCCAGCAGATCCTGCTGACGCGGCTGCGCGAGCGCCAGGTCGACGACCGCGTGCAGGTGAGCGACAGCGAGATCGACATTTTCATGGAGGAGAACAAGGCGGCCACCTCCGGCGCGGTGGAATACAACGCCGCGCACATCCTGGTGCGTATCCCGGAGCAGGCGAGCCCGGAGCGCATCGAGCAGGCGCGCGCGCGCGCCGAGAAAGCGCGCGCCGAAGCCCAGGCAGGCGGCGACTTCGCGCGCCTGGCGGCAAGTACCTCGGATGCGGGCGATGCGCTGGAGGGCGGCGCGCTGGGCTGGCGGGCGCCGAGCCGCCTGCCCGAACTGTTCGCCGACGCGCTGAAGAGCCTGCAGCCCGGCGAGATGAGCCCGGTGCTGCGCAGCCCGGCGGGTTTCCACGTGCTCAAGCTCCTCGAGCGCCGTGGCGCGGGCGTCGCGGCGCCGGTGACGCAGACGCGCGTGCGCCACATCCTGGTCAAGACCAGCGAACTGGTGTCGGAGGCGGAAGCGCGGCGGCGGCTGAGCGGCCTGCGCGAGCGCATTGCCGGCGGCACCGACTTCGCGCAGCTGGCGCGGCTCAATTCGGAGGACGGCAGCGCCGCGCGCGGCGGGGAATTGGGCTGGATCCATCCCGGCGACACGGTGCCGGAGTTCGAGCGCGCCATGAACGCGCTCAAGGCAGGCGAGTTGAGCGAGCCGGTGCAAACGCCCTTCGGCTTTCACCTGATCCAGGTGCAGGAGCGGCGCACGGCGGACCTGAGCGCGGAGCGCGAGCGCCTGCAGGCGCGCCAGCTGTTGCGCGAGAGGAAGGCCGAGGACGCCTACCAGGAGTGGCTGCGCCAGCTGCGCGACCGCACCTACGTCGAGACGCGGCTGGAGGAGCGGTGATCACGGTCGCGCTCGCTTCGGGCGAGCCCGCGGGCATCGGGCCTGAGCTGTGCGTGGCGATGGCGCGGAAGTTCCGCGGCGCGCGCCTGGTCGCCATCGGCGACCAGGGTCTGCTGCGGGGTTGCCCGCACATCGAGCACGTGCCGCTCAGCGCGAGGCGCAAGGCGGGGAAGCTGAATCCCGCGAACAGCCGCTACGTGCTCGCGGTCCTCGAGCGCGCAGTCGACGGCTGCCTGTCCGGCGAGTACGACGCGATGGTCACCGCGCCGGTGCACAAGGGCGTGATCAACGACGCGGGAATTTCCTTTACCGGTCATACGGAGTACCTGGCCGCGCGCGCGGGCAATTCCCACGTGGTCATGATGCTGGTGGGCGGCGGCCTGCGCGTGGCGTTGGCAACGACGCACCTTGCGCTCAAGGAAGTGCCAAGCGCCATCACGCGCGCGGGGCTGGTCGCGACGCTGCGGGTGATCCATGCGGATCTGAGCAAGCGCTTCGGCATCAGGCGGCCGCGCATCCTGGTCGCCGGATTGAATCCGCACAGCGGCGAGTCGGGGCACTTCGGTAGCGAGGAGCGCGAGGTGATCGAGCCTGCCCTGCTCGAGGCGAAGAAGCTGGGCATCTCGGTGCAAGGCCCGATTCCGGCCGACACGCTGTTCGTGCCATCGCGCCTGCAGGGTGCCGACTGCGCGCTCGCCATGTACCACGACCAGGGGCTGCCGGTGCTCAAGTACGCGAGCTTCGGCGCCGGCGTCAACGTGACGCTCGGGTTGCCATTCGTGCGCACCTCCGTGGACCACGGCACTGCGCTGGAGATCGCTGGGAAGGGCAAGGCCGATCCCGGCAGCCTGCTCGAGGCCGTCAAGCTTGCCATCAAACTCGCATCGGCCACGTAAGAGATTCGGCCAGCACTTCCTGCACGACCCGGGGGTGATCCGGAAGATCGTCGAGGCGATCGCACCTTCTGCGAATGACTTCATGGTCGAGATCGGGCCGGGGCAGGGTGTACTCACACTGCCGCTCGCGGAGCGGGTCAAACGTCTGGAAGTGATCGAGATCGACCGGGACCTGGCCGCCGCGCTGCCCGGCGAGCGGATCAAGGTGCACGTCGCGGATGCGCTGGAATTCGACTTCGGCGTTTTTCCAATGGACGTACGCATCGTCGGCAATCTGCCCTACAACATCTCCACGCCGTTGCTGTTCCACATCGCGCGCTACGCGGATCGCGTGCGCGACCTGCACTTCATGCTGCAGCTCGAGGTGGTCGAGCGGATGGTGGCGAAGCATTCGACGGCGGAATACGGACGGTTGTCGGTGATGCTGCAGACGCGCTTCAGGATGGAGAAACTGTTCCGCGTCGGGTCCGGGGCCTTCAGGCCGCCGCCAAAGGTGGACTCGGCGGTGGTGCGAATGGTGCCGCTGGCTACGCCGCTGGGCTGCGATCAGAAAGTCTTCGAGCAGGTGGTGCGGGAGGCTTTCAGCGCGCGGCGCAAGACGCTGCGCAATGCACTTTCGCTGGCACCGGAGGACTATACCGAATTAGGGTTAGATGCCGGATTGCGGCCGGAGAACCTCTCGCCGCAGGACTACGTGCGCATCACGCAGCGCGTTTGCGCTCAATAAATTCGATCTTGTACCCGTCCGGGTCCTCGACGAACGCGATCACCGTGCTGCCGCCCTTCACCGGGCCGGCCTCGCGCGTGACCTTGCCGCCTTTCGAGCGTACCGCGTCGCAGGACTTCGCGGCGTTGTCCACCTCGATGGCGATATGGCCGAAGGCCGAGCCCAGGTCGTACTGCGGCACGCCGTAGTTGTAGGTCAACTCGAGCACCGAGGCGCGGTCTTCCAGGTCGTAGCCGACGAAGGCGAGGGAGTATTTCTGTTCCGGCCGATCGGTGCTGCGCAGCATCTTCATGCCAAGCACCTCGGTGTAGAACTTGACGGAGCGGTCCAGGTCGCCCACCCGCAGCATGGTATGCAGGAGTCTCATGGGGGCGAGTTTACAGCGTCTCCTGCTGGGCTTCGATCCAGGCTTTCACTTGCGCAATCACTGCCTTCGGCTGGCGACCCGCGGTGTCGATCTGCGGCCCGATGCGCACGGTCACGGTGCCGGAGCGCTTGAGGAAGGCGTTGCGCGGCCAGAGCTTGCCTGCGTTGTGCGCCACCGGCACCACCGGTACGCCGCAGTTCACTGCCAGCCATGCCCCGCCCTGTTGGTACTCGCGCTTCTTTCCCGGCGGCACCCGAGTGCCTTCGGGAAAAATCACCACCCAGAAGCCCTGCGCCAGCCGCTCACGGCCCTTGCGCGCCATCTCGCGCATCGCCGCCATGCCGCGCGATCGGTTGATGGCGATCGGGCTCATCAGCGCGAGGCCCCAGCCGAAGAACGGGATCCACAGGAGCTCCCTCTTCAGCACCAGCACCTGCGGCGGGAAGATCTCCTGGAAGGCGAGGGTTTCCCAGGCCGACTGGTGTTGGGACAGGATCACCGAGGGTTCGTCCGGCAGGTGCTTGCGCCCCTCGATGCGCCAGCGGATGCCGCAGCACAGCCACGCCAGCCAGACCACCAGGCGCGACCAGGCGGAGATCAGGCGATAGCGCGCCATGCGCGGCAGCGGAAAGCTGAGCAGCGCGATGACGGCGTAGGGTGGGGTGACGAGGATCAGCGCGAGCGCGAACAGCGCCGAGCGCAACACCGTCATGGAGCGAGCTGTGCGGCAAAGGCGGCGAGGTCGGGGTAGAGGGCAGTCCCCGCCGGCAGACCTCCCGCATCGCGCGTCTTCCTGCCTTTGCCGGTGAGCACCAGTACCGGCTTCGCGCCGGCGGCGGCCGCGGCCTGCAGGTCGCGCAGCGAATCGCCGACCATCGGCACGTCCTGCAGCCCCACGTTCATGCGCCTGGCAATCTCGAGAAGCATGCCGGGCTTGGGCTTGCGGCAGTCGCAGTTGGAGTCGCCGGCATGCGGGCAGAAGAAGACCGCGTCGATGCGCCCGCCGGCCTGGTGCACCGCACGGTGCATGCCGTCGTGAATCGCATTCAGCGTGGCCATGTCAAAAAGGCCCCGCCCGATGCCGGACTGGTTGGTGGCCACCACCACGTGCCAGCCGGCCTGGCTGAGGCGCGCGATCGCCTCCAGGCTGCCCTTGATCGGCTTCCATTCCGCCGGCGACTTGATGTACTGGTCGCTGTCGTGGTTGATGGTGCCGTCGCGGTCAAGGATGACGAGTTTCACCGGGTTACGCCGCCATCAGGCTCAGGTCGGCCACCTGGTTCATGTAGGCGCGGGCGTGCTGCAGCAAGGTGATGCGGTTGTCGCGCACTGCCGGATCTTCAGCGTTAACCAGGACACTGTCGAAGAACACCTTGGTGGGCAACGCCAGTTTGCTCAGTGCGCGCAGCGATTCCGCAAATTTCTGCTGGCGCCGCAGCTCCACCGACTCGCCGCCGATTTGCTGCAGGGCGTTCCAGAAATCGATCTCGGCCTTTTCCGTCAGCTTCGTTGCGTCCGGTTTCCGGGTTAGCTGATCCGGCGCCAATCCGAATGGCACTTCAACGTCGGACTTCTTGAGGATGTTGGTGATTCGCTTGTTCGCTTCCGCCAGGATCTTGCCTTCCTCCGTGGCGATGAACCGGGAAGCCCCATCGATGCAGCCGAGCAGGGTATGCAGCGGAGTCGCACTTCCCATCGGCCGCAGCACCGACTCGATCGCCTTCGCCGCGTAGCCCTTTTCGAGGAAGTAGCTCTTTGCGCGTTCAAGCAGGAAGTCGAGCATTACGGCCCAGTCGGACTTGGCGTCCTGCGGCATCTCGCCGATCGCCAGGTCGACGATCGAGAAAAGGCTGGCATCGATTCTCTTCTCGATCAGGATGCGCACCACGCCCAGCGCGTTGCGGCGAAGCGCATACGGATCCTTGTCGCCCGTCGGCGCGTTGCCGACGCCAAACATGCCGGCGATCGTTTCGAGCTTGTCGGCAAGTGCGACCACGCAGGACTCAAGCTTCTGCGGAAGCTTGTCGCCGGCAAAGCGAGGCCAGTAGTGTTGCTCGATCGCATTCGCCGTGTCTTCCGGCACCCCATCGTGCAGCGCGTAGTACCGCCCCATGATTCCCTGCAATTCCGGGAACTCCCCGACCATGCCTGTCAATAGATCTGCTTTGCACAGCTTCGCTGCCGGCGTCACGATCGACACGTCTGCGTGCAGGGCGGCGGCAAGCCTTGTCGCAATGGACGCAATGCGCTGTACCCGGTCGTCCTGGCTGCCGAGCCGTTCACGGTAGTAGAGGACCTTCTTCAACTCCAGGGCGCGGACTTCCAGGGGTTTCCTGCGGTCCTGGTCGTAGAAGAAGCGCGCGTCCTCCAGTCTGGGCCGCAGCACGCGCTCGTTGCCGCTGACGATGTGGTGCGGATCGGCGAGCTGCATGTTGGAGACGATGAGGAATTTCGGCAGCAGCTTGCCGCTGCCGTCGAACAGCGGGAAGTACTTCTGGTTCTGCCGCATGGTGAGGATCAGGCACTCCTGCGGCACGTCTAGATAGGACGGATCGAAGCCGCCGACATACACGCTGGGGTGTTCGACCAGCGCCGTCACCTCGTCGAGCAGCCCCGCATGCTCGCCAAGCCCCGCGCCGAGCGCTTTCGCGTGAGCGTGCAGCTGGCGATCGATCTCGGCGCGCCGCTGCGCGAAGTCGGCAATGACCATGCCCTGCTCGCGCAGCGCCGATTCATAGCCTTCCGCGCTGTCGAGCGTGATCTTCGCTTTGCCCATGAAGCGGTGCCCCCGCGTGTGCCTGCCGGACTCCAGGCCGAGCACCGTGCCCGCCATCAGTTTCGAGCCGTACAGCATCACCACGCCGTGCACCGGGCGCACGAACTGCGCGTCGCCGTCGCCCCAGCGCATCACCTTGGGCACCGGCAGGCCTTTGAGCGCCGCTTCGACCCGCTGGGCGAGCACGTCGGCCAGCAGGATGCCCGGCAGGGTGCGTTCCACCGCGTACACGGTGCCCTTCGGCGTTTCGATCTTGATCAGTTGCACTGTGTCCACGCCGTGCTTGCGCGCAAAGCCGGACACCGCCTGCTCGGGGGCCTTGGCCGACGGCCCGAGCACCTTGTCGCGCACCTCGGCCGCCTCCGGGCGCACATGCGAGATGGACACGGCCAGGCGCCGCGGGGTCGCGAAGGTGCGCGCCGCGCTCTCGCTGGTGCGCAGGCCGGCCTGCTCGAGGTCGTTGGTGAGATGGTCGCGAAAGCTCCGTCCCAGCGCCTCCAGCGCCTTGGGCGGCAGCTCCTCGGTGAGGATCTCGATGAGCAGGGTCTCCGTCTTCGGCAGGGCGGTGGATTTCCTTGCCATCGCTTAAGCCTTTCCCATCGGGAAGCCGAGCTTCTCTCGCGCCTCGTAGAAGGCCTGCGCCACCGCGCGCGCGAGAGACCTCACGCGGCCGATGGTGGCAGCGCGCTCGGTGACCGAGATCGCGCCGCGCGCATCGAGCAGGTTGAAGGCGTGCGAGGCCTTCAGCACCATCTCGTAGGCGGGCAGGGTGCACTGCGCCTCGATCAGGCGCCTGGCCTCGGCTTCGAAGTCGGCGAAGTGTCTGAACAGCATGTCCGGGCTCGACAGTTCGAAGTTGTAACGCGACTGCTCCACTTCATTCTGGTGATACACGTCGCCGTAAGTCACCCCAGGTGTCCATACCAGCTCAAAGACAGATTCCTTGCCCTGCAGAACCATCGCGAGCCGTTCCAGCCCGTAGGTGATCTCCCCGAGCACCGGCTTGCAGTCCAGCCCGCCCACTTGCTGGAAGTAGGTGAACTGCGTGACTTCCATGCCGTCCAGCCACACCTCCCACCCCAGGCCCCAGGCGCCGAGCGTCGGCGACTCCCAGTCGTCTTCGACGAAGCGGATATCGTGTTCCTTCGCGTCGATGCTGAGCGCCGCGAGGGAAGCGAGGTAGCGCTCCTGGATGTCTGCGGGCGAAGGCTTCATCACCACCTGGTACTGGTAGTAGTGCTGCAGGCGGTTCGGGTTCTCGCCATAGCGCCCGTCCTTCGGCCGGCGCGTAGGCTGCACGTAGGCCGCGTTCCAGGGCTCGGGGCCGATAGCGCGCAAGAAGGTCGCGGTGTGGAAGGTGCCGGCGCCGACCTCCATGTCGTAGGGCTGCAGCAGCACGCAGCCCTGGTGGTCCCAGAATTCGTTCAGGCGCAGGATCAGTTGCTGGAAGGTGAGCATCGCGCCCGGAATGTTACCGGCTGCGTCTGGTCCATGCGACCAGCGCGACGAGCAACAGGAGCGCCACGCACCCCGCCAGCGCCGGCCAGTCGCCGAATCGCACATAGGGTGTGGCCCCGGCATAGCCTTGCACCACCGCGTCCAGTCGCCCTTCGGCGAAAGGCGCGAGCTGCGCGAGCACGCGCCCGTCGCGGCCGACCACTGCCGTGATCCCGGTGTTGGTCGCGGTGAGGTGCATGCGTCCGGTCTCCAGCGCGCGCGCGCGCGCAATCTGCAGGTGCTGCGCGGGCGCGAGCGAATCGCCGAACCAGGCGACGTTGGAAACGTTCACCAGCAGGGTCGCCTCGGGCAGCTGGCGGATCAACTCGCTGCCATAGGCGTCCTCGTAACAGACATTCGCCGCTACGCGCTGCCCGGCCACCCGCAGGGGACGCTGCTCCACCGGGCCGCGCGAAAAGTCCGCGAGCGGAACCGACAGCACTCTGACGATCCAGCCAAAGCCCGGCGGCACGAACTCGCCGAAGGGCACCAGGTGCACCTTGTGATACAGCTGCCGCGGCGAGGCGCCGAGGCTGACCACGCTGTTGTAATACGCGCCGGAGGCCACGCGGGTAGGCGCGCCGAGCAGCAGGTCGCCGCCATTGCGCCTGCCGGCGGCTTCCAGGCGCGATAGGTAAGCCGGGTCCACGCTGTCCAGCATGCGTGGCAGCGCGGTCTCGGGCAGCACGATGAGCCGCGCGCGGCTGCCTTCGGCGAGGCGCGCATGGGTTTCCAGCGTGCGCGCATAGCGCGCCGGGTCGAACTTGAGGTCCTGCGGGACATTGCCCTGCACCAGGCTCGCCTCGAACGGCGCGCCTGCGGCTGCCGTCCACTCGACGCCGCGCAAGCCGGCGCCGGCGAGGCCGAGCAGCGCAAAGGCCGCCGCTGCTGCCCAGCGTGCCTGCCCGAGCACGATGCACCACAGCAAGCCCGCGGCGACTGCAGTCACGAACGACACCGCGTAAACGCCGCCCACGGGGGCGAAGCCGGCGAGCGGCGTATCGATCGCGGCGGTGCCGAGCGACAGCCAGGGAAAGCCGGTGAACAGCGTCGCGCGCAGCCACTCGGCAAGCGTCCAAAGAGCCGGTATGACGAGTGCGGCGCGCACCGCGGGTGACGTGCGGAATTTTGCCTGCAGCGCGCCCGCCAGCGCCAGGTAGAGCGATAGCACCACGCAAAAGGCGAAGGTGGCGAAGGCCGCGAGCGGCGCGGGCATGGCGCCGAAGCGATGCAGGCTGATGTACACCCAGGACACGCCCGCGAGGAACGTCCCCATGCCGAAGAAGAAACCGGTCCAGGCCGCCGCGCGCGGTCCCGGCGCTGTGAGCCACAGGTGGACCAGCACCGCCAGCGCGGCGAGCGCGAGCGGGAACCACTCCAGCGGGGCGTAGGCCGGCACCATCGCCGCGCCGGCGAGGAAAGGCAAAATTGGGGTCAGACCCCATTTTCGAAAAAAGGGGTCTGACCCCTTTTTTGTCATTTCGGCTTGTCGACCAGCAGCGTGTAGACGCGCCGGCTGTCGGCGCGCAGCACCTGGAACTTGTAGCCCTCGATCGGCACGATCTCGCCGCGCTTGGGCAGGCGCCCGAGGTGCGCGATCACCAGGCCGCCGACGGTGTCGTGCTCCCCGTCGGAGTAGCGGGTGCCGAAGGCGGCGTTGAAGTCGGCGATCTGGGTCAGCGCCTTGACGCGGTAGCGGCCGCTGGACTCGAGCAGGATGTTGTCGCTCGCCTCGTCGAAGTCGTACTCGTCCTCGATGTCGCCGACGATCTGCTCCAGCACGTCCTCGATGGTGACCAGCCCCGCCACGCCGCCGTACTCGTCCACCACGATCGCCATGTGGTTGCGGCTGGCGCGGAATTCGCGCAGCAGCACGTTCAGGCGCTTGGATTCGGGCACGAACACCGCCGGGCGCAGCATCTCGCGCACGTTGAACTCCTCCTCGCCGGCGTAGTGCCGCAGCAGGTCCTTGGCGAGCAGGACGCCGATCACGTCGTCGCGGTTCTGGTCGATCACCGGGAATCGCGAGTGCGCGGTGGCGATGACCTGTGGGATGAATTTGTCCACCGCCTCGTTGACGTCGATCACGTCCATCTGCGCGCGCGGCACCATGATGTCGCGCACCGGCATCTCGGACACGGTGAGCGCGCCTTCGATCATCGACAGCGCGTCGGCGTCGAGCAGGTTCCTCTGGTAGGCGGAGCGCAACAGCGACAACAGCTGCTCGCGGTCCTCGGGCTCGCGCAGGAGCAGCGCGGACAGGCGCTCGATCAGGCTGGGTCGTGACGGGTCGTTCATGCCGAGGCGCTCATGTTACCGCGTAGGGGTCGGCGACCCCGAGCCGGCGCAGGATGCGGATTTCCCTGCGCTCCATGCGTTGCCTGTCGCGTGCGCGAGCATGGCTCAGCCCGCGCAGGTGCAGCACGCCATGCACCACCAGGTGCGCGTAGTGCGCGGCGAGCGTCTTGCCCTGCGCGCGCGCTTCGCGCCGGATCACGGGATGGCAAAGCACCACGTCGCCCTGCCGCCTGGAGTAGGCGAAGGACAGGACGTTGGTAGCGTAGTCGCGCCTGCGGAACGCGCGGTTGAGCGTGCGCCCCTCCGCGGCGCCGACCACGCGCAGGGTGATCACGCTGCCCGCGCGCGCGGCCGCCAGCGCCCAGGCGCGCAGCCGCCGCGCCGGCGGCGCGGCGCGCACCGCGCGCTGCACCGCGACGCTACTTCGGCGGCGTTGCGCGGGAGTCCTGCTCGTACGCATCGATGATGCGCGCGACGAGCGGATGGCGCACCACGTCGGCGGCAGTGAACTCGGTGAACGCGATTCCGCGCACTCCGGCGAGGATGCGGCGCGCCTCGACCAGACCGCTCTTCTGCCCGCGGCCGAGGTCGATCTGCGTGACGTCGCCGTTGACCACCGCCTTGGCGCCGAAGCCGATGCGCGTGAGGAACATCTTCATCTGTTCGGGCGTGGTGTTCTGCGCCTCGTCCAGGATGACGAAGGCGTGGTTCAGCGTGCGCCCGCGCATGTAGGCGAGCGGCGCGAGCTCGATGGTGCCGCGCTCGAGAAGCTTGCCCACTTTTTCGAAGCCCATCAGGTCGTAGAGCGCGTCGTACAGCGGCCGCAGGTAGGGATCCACCTTCTGCGCCAGGTCCCCGGGCAGGAAGCCCAGTCGCTCGCCCGCCTCCACCGCCGGGCGCACCAGCACGATGCGCTTCACCTTGTCGCGCTCGAGCGCGTCCACCGCGCAGGCCACGGCGAGGTAGGTCTTGCCCGTGCCGGCCGGGCCGGTACCGAACGAGATGTCGTGCGCCAGGATGTGTTCGAGGTACTGCAACTGGCGCGGGGTGCGGCCGTGCAGGTCGGCGCGCCGCGTCAGCAGCTGCGGCCCCGCGTCGTCGCCATCGCCCGCTGGTTTGCCCTGCGACAGCTCGGTCAGGCCCAGCTGCACGTCGTCGACGCTCAGCTCCTCCGTCGCCTTGCCATAGAAATGTTCCAGGGCGTGCGCGGCGCGCGCCGCCTGCTGCGGCTGCCCGCGCACCATGAAGCGGGCGCCGCGGCGCGCGATCGAGACATCGAGCGCGGATTCGATCTGGCGCAGGTTGGCGTCGAGCGCACCGCACAGGCGCGCCAGGCGCTGGTTGTCCACCGGGGCCAGGCGGACTTCGACCGGCCTGCTAGGCATCGACCAGTTCGCCGCGCAGCGTATGCGCCAGCGCCGCGCAAACGCGCACCTCGACGAAGTGTCCTAGGAGATCTGCTTGCGCGGGGAAATTCACCACCCGGTTGTTGCCGGTACGGCCGGCGAGCTCCGCCGGGTTTTTCTTCGACCGGCCTTCGACCAGCACGCGCTGCGTGCTGCCCACCATGGCGCTGCTCACCGCGTCAGCCTGCCCCTGCAGTTGCGCCTGCAGGCGCTGCAGGCGCTCTTGCTTCTCCTCCTGCGGCACCGGGTCGGGGAGTTCGGCGGCCGGCGTGCCGGGCCGCGGGCTGTAGAGGAACGAGAACGAGGCATCGAACTCGAGTTCGCGCGCCAGCCGCAGCGTGGCCGCGAAATCGGCCTCGGTCTCGCCGGGAAAGCCGACGATGAAGACCGACGACAGGCTCAAGTCCGGGCACGCCTTGCGCAGGCGGCGCACGATCGAACGGTATTCAAGCGACGTGTAGCCGCGCTTCATCGCCGCGAGGATCCGGTCGGCGCCCGACTGCACCGGCAGGTGCACGTGCGGCGCGAGGCCCGGCAACTGCGCGTGCGCGTCGATCAGGCGTTGCGTGAACTCGCGCGGGTGCGAGGTGGTGTAGCGGATGCGCGCGATGCCATCGATCTCGGCGACGTAGCGCAGCAGCTCGGCGAAATCCCCCGGCGCGCCGTCGATCGCACCGCGCCAGGCATTGACGTTCTGCCCGAGCAGCGTCACTTCCTGCACGCCCTGCGCCGCGAGCCCGGCGACCTCGCCCAGCACATCTTCGAACGGCCGCGAGACTTCCTCGCCGCGCGTGTAGGGCACCACGCAGAAGCTGCAGTACTTGCTGCAGCCCTCCATGATCGAAACGAAGGCGGTGGCGCCTGCGACGCTCGCCGCCGGCAGGTGGTCGAACTTCTCGATCGCAGGGAAACTCACGTCCACCTGGGGCCGGCCGGTATCGCGGCGGCGCGCGAGCAATTCCGGCAGGCGGTGCAGCGTCTGCGGGCCGAACACCACGTCCACGAAGGGCGCGCGCGCGACGATGCCGGCGCCTTCCTGGCTCGCGACGCAGCCGCCGACGGCGATCCTCAGGCGCGGATTGGCGGCGTTCAGGTGCTTGACGCGGCCGAGGTCGGAGAACTCCTTCTCCTGCGCCTTCTCGCGCACCGAGCAGGTGTTGAACACGATCACGTCGGCCTCTTCGGGCCGCGCCGTCGGCGCGAGGCCTTCGGCCTCGGCGAGCAGGGCGGCAATACTCGCCGAGTCGACCTGGTTCATCTGGCAGCCGAAGCTGCGCAGGAAGAGTTTGCCGGCCATGCGTGGGGGAATGAGTGGTGGCGAATCAGGGACTCGAACCCCGGACAAACGGATTATGATTCCGCTGCTCTAACCAGCTGAGCTAATTCGCCACGCATGGCAAATTTTAATCCAGTCAGCGGCTTAACGCCACAGCGCGTGGCTACAATTCCGGCGTGACCTTCGACCTGGCGATCGTCGGCGGTGGCCTTGCCGGCCTCGCATTGGCGCGCGCGGCGCGCGGCCTGCGCATCGCGCTGGTGGCGCAGCAGCGCGCCCCGGCCGCGCCGCAGTCGGGCGAGGAGATCGATGCGCGCGTGTATGCCATCACGCCGGGCAACGCCGCATTCCTGTCCAGCCTCGGCGCGTGGCGGGCGCTGGACGCGGAGCGCATCGCGCCGGTACGTGCGATGCGCGTGTTCGGCGACGCCCCCGGCGCCGCGCTCGAATTCGACGCCTACCGCGCCGGCGTGGGCGAACTCGCGTGGATGGTCGAGGATCGCGCGCTGCAGGCGGCGCTGTGGCGAGTGCTCGAAATCGAAGGCAGCGTCGAGATCCTCGCCCCGGCGCAGTGCGAGGCGCTCGACATCGGGCCCGACGTGGCGCGACTGCGGCTGCGCGACGGACGCACCCTCGCTGCGCGGCTGGTAGTCGGCGCGGACGGCGCACACTCCTTCATTCGTGAACAGGCCGGCATCGCCGCTTCCAACAGCCCCTACGCGCAGAGCGCCCTGGTCGCCAACTTCTCCTGCGAACGCCCGCATCGCGGCGTCGCGCTGCAATGGTTCCAGGGCGGGCCGGTGCTCGCCTTGCTGCCGCTCCCCGGCGAGCGCGTGTCGATGGTCTGGTCCACCGCGGATGCCGGGCGCCTGCTGGCGCTCGATGCGCAGTCGCTGTGCCGCGAGGTGGGCGGCGCCTGCGGTCACGCGCTGGGCGAATTGCGCCTGCTGTGCGTGCCGCGTGCATTCCCGCTGCAGCGGCTCGCCGCGCAGCGCATGGTTGCGCCGCGCGTCGCGCTCGCGGGCGACGCGGCCCACGTGGTGCATCCCCTCGCGGGTCAGGGGGCCAACCTCGGCCTCCAGGACGCGCGCGAACTTGCCGCGGTGCTCGGCGCGCGCGAGCCGCAGCGCGACCCGGGCGGCCTGCGCCTGCTTCGCCGCTACGAGCGCGCCCGCGCGGTCGACATCCTGACGATGGACACGACGGTGCACGGCCTGTACCGCCTGTTTGCCTCCGGCGCGCGGCCGATTGCGCGCCTGCGCAACGCCGGATTGAACTTGACCGACCGCTTGCCGGTCCTAAAGAACCTTCTCATGCGCCAGGCGATGAACTGATGACCCGAATGATCGCAATGCTTGCCCTGCTCCTTGCCGCGGCAGGGGCCGCGGCCGACGAAGCCAAGATCCGCCGCGTGGTCGAAGCGGCTCTGGGCGGCGCGCGTGTCGACGGCGTGCAGCCCGCGCCGATCCCGGGATTCTTCGAGGTGCGCTTCACCACGCGCGAGGGGCCGCAGATCGTCTATACCGACGAGGACGCCAACTACATCCTCGAGGGCAGCCTGTACGACACGCGCAAGCAGCGCAACGTGACCGAAGAGCGCTTGCGCAAGCTATCGGCGATCAGCTTCGACTCGCTGCCGCTCGACCTGGCGGTCAAGGTGCAGCGCGGCAACGGCAAGCGCGTGATGGCGATGTTCTCCGACCCCTACTGCCCGGCCTGCCGGCAATTCGAGCAGACGCTGGCGCAGGTGGAGGACATCACCATCTACTACTTCATGTATCCGGTGATCCGGCCGGAACTGGCCGACCATTCGAAGGCGGTGTGGTGCTCGCCGGACCGCGCCAAGGCCTGGCTCGAGCTTGCCGCGCGGCCCAAGCCGCGCGTGCCGGCTGCGGAGGCGAGCTGCGACACGCCGATCGAGCGCGTCCTCGAGCTCGGCAAGTCGCTGCGCGTGAGCTCGACGCCGACGCTGTTCTTCGCCAACGGCGAGCGCCTGCGCGGCGGCCTGCCCGCGGCGCAGCTGCGCACCATGCTCGACGAATCGGCGCGCACCGCGCGCGCCAAGTAAGGCCGACCCGGCTGGCCTAGGGCCGCGGCAGCGGCTCGCCGCGCGGCCACAGCAGCCACATGCGGCCGGGTTGGCGCATGCGGCCGGCGAGGGTGCCGGCCTCCGCTCCCGTGCCCCAGTAGAAGTCCGCGCGCACGGCGCCGCGGATCGCACCGCCCGTGTCCTGCGCCATCACCAGGCGCTCGAGCGGCTGCGGCGACAACGGATAGGTGGTGGCGAGGAATACCGGTGCGCCGAGCGGAACGTAGCGCGCGTCCACCGCGATGCTGTAGCCGGCTTCCAGTGGCACCCCCAGCGCGCCGATCGGGCCCCCGGCGGAGGGCAGCTCGCGGAAGAAGACGTAGCTCGCGTTGTGGCTCAGCGCTTCCTGCAGCCGTTGCGGATTGGCCGCGGCCCAGGCCTTGATACTCTGCATCGAAGCCTGGTCGAGTGTCATTTCGCCGCGCTCGACCAGGTGGCGGCCGAGCGAGCGGTAGGGGTGCCCGTTCTGCTCGGCGAAGCCGACGCGGACGCGCTCGCCGGAATCGAGCTGGATCTGCCCCGAGCCCTGGATCTGCAGGAAGAACAGCTCCACCGGGTCGGCGATCCAGGCGAGCACCGGCGCGAGGAAGGCAGCGCCCTGGGCGTCAATCTCGCCGCGCGAGTAATAGGGCTCCAGCCGCCGGCCGTTGAGCCGGCCGCGCAGGCGCATGCCGCGCAGTTCCGGATACTGCGCGGCGAGGTCCACCACGACCAGGTCCTCCGGCAGCCCGAACACGGGGCGCGAGTAGCGCGCGGTGCGCGTGCGGCTGCCTTCGATCACCGGTTCGTAGTAGCCCGTGACCTGGCCCTCGGCGGCGCCTTCGGGCGCGACGATGGCGTAGGCGCTGAAGGCCCGCTCGAAGAACGCGCGCGCCGCCGCGTCGTCGCCGGCCGGCAGCGTCTTCGCTTCGTCGCAAACAACCTGCAGTGCGCGGCGGTTCGCCGGGCGGCTGCAGCCGGTAACGAATGCGCGCATGCTGGCAGCGAAGGGCGCCTGCGACCAACCGGGCAGCGCGTCGAACGGCGCCTGCTCGTAGCGTGCTTCGGCTGGCGGCTTTGGCGGTGGCGGGCAGGGGCAGGGCGCCGGCAACTGCGCACAGCCGGCGGCAAGTGCTGTCGCGGCCAATGCGGGGAGGACGAGACGCAGCAAGTGGGTCGTGGTCAGTGCAACACGCGCGGCACCGAGAGCGTGAACTCCGAGATTGTTGCCTCGAAGCGCGTGCCGTCCTCGGCCAACATCTGGTAGCTGCCGCGCATGGTGCCCACCGGAGTGGCGATCGACGTGCCGCTGGTGTAGGCGAAGCTCTCCCCCGGTTGCAGCACCGGCTGCGCGCCGACCACGCCCAGTCCGCGCACTTCCTGCACCAGGCCCTGCGAGTCGGTGATGATCCAGTGCCGGCTGATCAGCTGCGCGGTGACGTTGCCCGGGTTGCGGATGGTGATGGTGTAGGCGAAGACGAAGCGCCCGGCGTTCTCGTCCGACTGGTCGGCCAGGTACTGGGCGACGGTGCTGACCGCGATGTCGTAGAGCTTCTCCTGAGCCATGCGCGCATTGTAAACTCGCGCGGCCATGGTGTTCCGCATCGCTCCCAGCATCCTGTCGGCGGATTTCGCGCGCCTCGGCGACGAAGTGCGCGCGGTCGAGGCCGCCGGCGCGGACCTGCTGCATTTCGACGTGATGGACAATCACTACGTTCCCAACCTCACAGTCGGCCCGCTGGTGTGCGCGGCGCTCAAGCCGCATACCCGCCTGCCGATCGACGTGCACCTGATGGTGAAGCCGGTGGACCGCATCATCCCCGAGTTCGCCAAGGCGGGGGCCAGCATCATCAGCTTCCACCCGGAAGCTTCCGACCACGTGGACCGCACCATCGGCCTGATCCGGGAGCAGGGCTGCAAGGCGGGGCTGGTGCTCAATCCGGCCACGCCGCTTTCGTGCCTCGACCACACGCTGGACAAGCTCGACCTGGTGCTGCTGATGACGGTCAATCCCGGCTTCGGCGGCCAGCAGTTCATCCGCGCGGTGCTGCCCAAGATCGCCGAGGTGCGCCGGCGCATCGGCAAGCTCGGGCGCGACATCTGGCTGGAAGTGGACGGCGGCGTGAAGGCCGACAACATCGCCGAGATCGCGGCGGCCGGGGCAGACACCTTCGTCGCCGGGTCGGCGATCTTCGGCGCCAGGGACCGCGACTACGCAGCGGCGATCCGCGACATGCGCGCGCGCCTGGTGGTATAGTCGGCGCCGCCGTGACGCACATTTCACCTCGCACCGAATCCCTCCGCTGGCGCTGCTGGCGCCGCTAATCTCTCGCGCGCCCCGGGCGGCTCGGCGGCGCGTGTCTCCCAGGCCGCGAAGCAGTTCCCCCAGGTAAAAAGCAGCGGAGATCGTTTCATGGACGAGCTCGAGTTCCAGCAGCTCGCGCAGCAAGGCTATACCCGCATCCCGGTGTTGGCGGAAGCGCGCGCCGACCTCTATACGCCGCTGGCGGTGTACCTGAAGCTCGCCGGCGGCCCCTTCAGCTACCTGCTCGAATCGGTGGTCGGCGGCGAGCGTTTCGGGCGCTATTCGTTCATCGGCCTGCCCTGCGCGGAGCGCATAGAAGCACGAGGCGCCGTAGTCCGGCGCCTGCTGCGCGACGCGCGTGGCGCCGACGTCTGCTTGGAGGAAATACAGGGCGACCCGTTCGAGTACGTGCGCGCCTACCTCAAGCGCCACCGCGTGGCGCCCGCCCCCGGCGAGTTGAAGTTTCCGGGCGGTCTCGCCGGTTACTTCGGTTATGAGGCGGTACGCCACGTGGAGCCGCGGGCGTTGGCGGGCGCGAAGCCGGATGCGCTTGGCACGCCGGACGTGCTGCTGCTCGTCTCGGATGAGCTGGCGGTGGTGGACAACGTGCTCGGCAAACTGCACCTGGTGGTGTATGCCGATCCGCGGCAGCCGGACGCCTGGCGCTTAGCGCGCGAGCGGCTCGAGCGCCTGCGCGCCCGCCTGGCCGCGCCGCTGCCTGAAAGCCTGATGCTGTCGCAGCCGCGCGAGGAGGCGCCGCCGGCGGCGCTGTCCTGCTCGTTCACCGAGCCGGATTTTCTCGCGGCGGTGCGCCGCGCGAAGGAATACATCTACGCCGGCGACTGCATGCAGGTGCAGGTGTCGCAGCGCACCACGCGCGAATTCCGCGCGCCGCCGATCGCGCTGTACCGCGCGCTGCGCGGGCTCAATCCCTCGCCCTACATGTTCTATTTCGATTTCGGCGACCACCACGTGGTCGGCGCGTCGCCCGAGATCATGGTGCGCGTGGCCGGCGACAAGATCACCTTGCGCCCGATCGCGGGGACGCGCCCGCGCGGCGCGACGTCGCAGGAGGACGCGCGCATCGCCGAAGAACTGCTCGCCGACCCGAAGGAGCGCGCCGAGCACGTGATGCTGATCGACCTGGGGCGCAACGACGTCGGCCGCGTTGCCGCCATCGGCAGCGTACAGGTGACCGAGAGGATGGTGGTCGAGCGCTACTCTCACGTCATGCACATCGTCTCCAACGTCGAGGGGCGCTGCGCGCCGGGCGTGGACGCGCTCGATGTGTTCAAGGCGAGCTTCCCGGCGGGGACCGTCACCGGAGCGCCCAAGGTGCGCGCAATGCAGATCATCGACGAACTCGAACCCGTGAAGCGCGGCGTCTACAGTGGGGCGGTGGGCTACCTTGGCTTCAACGGCGACATGGACGTCGCCATCGCCATCCGCACCGCCGTGGTGAAGGACGGCAAGCTCCACGTGCAGGCCGCCGCCGGCGTGGTGGCGGATTCCGACCCCCAGTCCGAGTGGCAGGAGACGCGGCACAAGGCGCGCGCCATCCTCCGGGCGGCGGAGCTTGCCGCGGCGGAGGCGCCATGATCCTGGTGCTCGACAACTACGATTCCTTCACCTACAACCTGGTGCAGTACCTGGGGGAGCTGGGCGCGGCGGTAAAAGTGGTCCGCAACGACGAGCTGAGCGTGGAGGAGGTCGCGCGCCTGCAGCCGGAGCGCATCGTCATTTCCCCGGGCCCCTGCACGCCGAACGAGGCGGGTATCTCGCTCGAACTCATCCGGCGGCTCGCCGGCAAGGTGCCGATCTTCGGCGTGTGCCTCGGCCACCAGGCGATCGGGCAGGCGTTCGGTGGCAAGGTGGTGCGCGCAAAGCAGGTGATGCACGGCAAGGTGTCGCGCATCCGGCACGACGGTCACGGGGTGTTCGCGGGCGTGCCGGACGGCTTTACCGCCACGCGCTACCACTCGCTCGCCGTGGAGCGCGCGAGCCTGCCTGCGGCGCTCACCGTCACGGCGCAGTCGGAGGACGGCGAGATCATGGGCCTGCGCCACCGCGAGCAGGCGGTGGAGGGCGTGCAGTTCCATCCGGAGGCCCTGCTCACCGAGCACGGCCACCGCATGCTGGAAAATTTTCTCAAGGGGGCGACGCCATGAAACAGATCACGATCGCGGAGGCGATCCAGCGCACGGTCGAGCACCGCGAGGTATTCCACGATGAGATGCTGCACATCATGCGCCAGATCATGCGCGGCGAGCTCACGCCGGCCCAGATCGGCGGCTTCGTCGTCGGCCTGCGGGTGAAGAAGGAAACCATCGGCGAGATCGCGGCGGCGGCGCAGGTGATGCGCGAATTCGCCACCCCGGTGCGGGTGGCCGATGCGAGCCGGCTGGTCGATACCTGCGGCACGGGGGGCGATGCGGCGCACACCTTCAACGTCTCGACCGCCTCGGCGTTCGTCGCCGCGGCGGCCGGCGCGCGCGTCGCCAAGCATATGGGGCGCTCGGTGTCCTCGTCCTCGGGCAGCGCGGAGGTGCTCGAGGCGCTCGGCGCAAACATCGCCATGACCCCGGAGCAGACGGGCGAGGCGATCGAGAAGCTGGGCATCGGCTTCATGTTCGCCCCCTCGTACCACGCGGCGATGAAGTACGCCGCGCCTGTGCGCAAGGACCTCGGCGTGCGCACCATTTTCAACATCCTCGGCCCGCTGACCAACCCGGCGAGCGCCCCCAACCAGGTGATGGGCGTATTCCACCCCGACCTGGTCGGCATCCAGGTGCGCGTGCTGCAGCGCCTGGGCTCCAGGCACGTGATGACCGTGTACGGGCTGGAGGGCCTGGACGAGATCTCGATTTCGGGCGAAACCATGGTCGGTGAGCTGGTGAACGGCGAGATCCGCGAATACCTCATCCACCCGCAGCAGTTCGGCATCGAGCTCTTTGACCGCCGCGCGATCCAGGTGAACACGGTGGAGGAGTCCAGGCAGATGATCCAGGCGGTGCTGGAGAACCAGCCGGGGCCGGCGCTCAACATCGTGCTGCTGAACGCCGGCGCATCGATTTACGTGTCGGGCGTCGCCGATTCGCTGCAGGCCGGCATCGACCGGGCGCGCCGCGTCATCGCCAAGGGCGAGGCGAAGCAGAAGCTGGATGAGTTCGTTGCGTTCACGCGGCAGTTCAAGGCTCAAGAAGTTGGTAACCGCTGACTTGCATCAAGAACTCGGCGATGAACGGCTTGACATTGGATTGCAGACGCACGCATGGCGTGGGCTATACTCGCCAACAGAGGCTGGGGGGAGACAGGATGGAGCCGGACATGAGCGCGCGGGAGCCTTTAATCGTTCACGCCATTTGGGACGATGAGGCGCAAGTTTGGGTAGCCACAAGCGAAGACGTACCTGGGCTCGCTACTGAGGCCCCGAGCTGGGACAAGTTGATTCCCAAACTCAAGGCAATGATTCCAGACCTCTTGGACGCAAACGGCTATGCCGGCGGCGACGAGGATGTTCGCTTTAAAGTTCTTGGCGAGATCAGCGAAGTAGCACACCGCGAAGCCGCGTAGTGTCGCGTGGCCGGATACACTGGCCCGCTAAGGAAATTGCTCAAAGAGGCAGGTTGCCGCTACGAGCGCCCAGGTAAGGGCGATCACGACATTTGGTACAGCCCAATCTCGGGAAAGCGCTTTCCGGTAGACAGCAACATCAAGTCGAGACACACTGCAAACGCAGTGCTCAAGCAAGCAGGATTGGAAAAAATGTTCTAGAACCCGCTACGGCGGGTTTTGCGTCATTTCGCGAAGTTGAGGAGGCGCGCATGATACTCATTGCGAAAGGTTCATCGCGCCGCCGGTCCGCAGTCTCGCCGCGCGGCTCACGGCGGGTCCGCC
>CAZVZV010000036.1:0-3572 GCA_964631735.1 uncultured Enterobacteriaceae bacterium | reverse complement strand
CGCGCGCCGCGCGCGTGCGAGACGCCGGCACGCGCGAGGAGGTTTCCGTGCTGCTGCTCGACCTTGTCCTTGGCAAGTCGGCGCACCCTGACCCGGCCGGGCCGCTCGCGGCCGCCATTGTCGATGCCCGCCGCAGCGCCGAGCGGGCAGGCCGCTCGTTGAGCGTGATCGCTTCGGTGACCGGCACAGCGCGCGACCCGCAGCGCGGCCAAACCGAGGCGCTTGAAGCCGCGGGCGCGATGGTCCTGCCCTCGAACGCCGAAGCCTCGCGCTTCGCTGCGCTCGCGCTCCGCCCCGATCTCGCGACGGCGCTGCTTGGCGGGGCGCGATGAGCCTGGCGAGGCCGCTCGACGGGCCGCTCGCGGTGATCAACGTCGGGCTGGAGATCTTCGCTCGGGATCTGGCAGCGGACGGCGTTCCCGTCCTGCATCTCGATTGGCGGCCGCCAGCAGGCGGAGCGCGGATGGCCGCCATCCTGGCCCGCCTCTCCGACGACCAGGAAGTCGGCGATCCATGACAGAGGCGCGCTTTGCGGTGCTGGCGATCGGCGGCAACGCGCTCATCCGCGACCGCGGGCATGAATCCATCCCTGACCAGTACGACATGGTCTGCCGCCTCGCGGTGGACATCGCCGGCATGATCGAAGCCGAATGGCGCGTGGTGGTCACCCACGGCAACGGGCCGCAGGTCGGGTTCATCCTGCGCCGCTCCGAGATGTCGATTAACACGGTGCCGCCGGTGCCGATGGACTACGCCGGCGCCGACATCCAGGGCGCGGTGGGCTACATGTTCGTGAAGGCCTTGCGCAATGAATTCAAGCGGCGCGGGATGAAACAAGAGACCGTCGCGGTGGTCACCCAGACCGTGGTCGACCGCGACGATCCGGCGTTCTCCAACCCGACCAAGCCCATTGGCTCGCACATGGACGAAGCGAGTGCGAAGAAGCTCGCGACCAAGTACCGCTGGACCGTGCGCGAGGATGCCGACCGCGGCTGGCGCCGCGTGGTGCCTTCGCCCAAGCCCAAGGCCATCATCGAGACGGGCGCCATCCGCAAGCTGGCGAACGACGGCTACGTCGTGGTTTGCTGCGGCGGCGGCGGCATCCCGGTGATCGAGGAAGCCGGCGGCGACCTGAAAGGCATCGAGGCAGTGATCGACAAGGACCTCGCCTCCAGCCTGCTGGCGCGCAGCATGGGAGCGGATACGCTGATCCTGTCGACCGGGGTGGAGAAAGTGGCGCTCGACTTCAACCAGCCGACACAGCGCTGGCTTGACCGCATGACCCTCGCCGAGGCGAAGAAGCACCTCGCCGATGGGCAGTTCGGCTCCGGCAGCATGGGGCCGAAAGTCTCGGCGCTGATCGATTTCGTCGGCGGCGGCGGCAGTCTCGGCCTGATCACCAATCAGCCCAGCCTCGCCCGTGCGCTGCGCGGCGACACCGGGACCCGCATCGTCGCAACTCGAGCCTAGTGCGTATGCCGCTAAGGTGCTGACCTGTGATATCATGATATCAAATTAGTCGAGAGCGCGAGGACAGCCATGGCCCAGTTCGTCGTTCGCCACCTGGAAGACGAAGTCAAGGCGCGCCTCAAGCGCCGCGCCAGGAAATACGGGCGCAGCATGGAAGACGAGGTCCGTCACATCCTGCGCAATGCCGTCAAGCGGGGCAATCAGCCGGCGCCGAAGCTGGGCTCGCGCATCGCGGCGCGCTTCGCGAAAGCGGGCCTGAGCGCGGACCTGCCGGAACTGCGCGGCCAGCCGGCGCGCGCCGCTGACTTGCGCAAGTGATCATCCTCGACACCAATGTTCTTTCCGCATTGATGCGCCAGGTGCCGGAGGCGCCAGTGGTGGCATGGCTCGACCGGCAGCCGTCCGAATCCGTCTGGATCACGAGTATCACGCTGTTTGAAGCGCGTTTTGGCCTCGCGCTTCTGCCCAAGGGCCAGCGGCGCAAAGCGCTGGAATCGGCCTTTGCTCGGCTGCTTGAGGAGGATCTCGAGGATCGAGTCCTGGCGTTCGACAGCGCAGCGGCGACCGAAGCGGCGGCATTGGCTGCTGACAGGCAGAGGACCGGGCGGCCGGTGGACATGCGCGACACCCAGATCGCAGGCATTGCGCTCACGCGGCGCGCCACGCTTGCGACCCGCAATTTGCGGCACTTTCGCGACCTCAAAGTTCCGGTCGTCGATCCCTGGCAGGCCTAGCTGCGCAGCCGGGGCAGGTCTGCCGGCGCCTCGATCTCCATGCGCAGCAGCTGCGCGGCGACCACCTTGCCGAGGTTGTCCATGCGTAGGGACCGCGCCGCGCCGCCCTGCAGCGCGCGGTTGAGCACGATCTTGAGGGCGAGGAGGTTATCGAGCGGCCAGAGCTCGACCGGCCCCCGGCACAGCTCGCGGAAATGCGCCGCCACGCGCTCGGGGGTCACCTCGCGCCTGAGCACCGCGTAGGTCGGCGCGTCCCAGGCGAAGAGGCCGATGTCGGCGCGGTCCGCCTTGTCGCCGGAGCGCGCGTGGGCGATCTTCCACAGCGGCACGCGCATCAGATTTTCTCCACGGCGATTTCGACTTTGTCCTCCACCAGCTCGCGCTTGACCAGGGTCGGCCAGATGCCGAGCAGCTCCTTGGCGCCTTGCACGCCCTTCATGCTTCCAACGTAGGGCGGGCCGGAGAGGCCCAACCATGGGAACAGCCGCCCGTAGGCGTCCGCCACCTTGCGCTCCTGCGTGCGGATGGTCATGCGCAGGAAACACTCGTTCAACTGGTCGCGGTAGGTCGGGTCAGCCTGCGCGCCGAGCAGCGAGTTGTAGCCGATGTATTCGATGTTCGTTTCCTCCACCGGCCAGCCGCGCTCGGCCACCAGGGTCTTGATGGTTTCGGCGGCCTTTTCGCACTTGGCGTAGGCCTGCGGCCAGGAGAAGCCGATGATGCCGGTACCCATCCAGCCGTCCTGGTAGCCGCCGACGATCTTAAGCTGTGGCGGGCGTGCGGCGCCGCTCGCGCCGGTGACCCGCACGCGGTCATTCTTCTCGTCGTTGAACTTGAGCGTGCCCATGTCGAGCACCACGTCGGGCGAGACGTAGGCGTGCGGGTTGTGCACCTCGTAGAGCAACTGCTGGCGGATGGTATCGAAGGAAACGCGCCCGCCCGTTCCGGGGGGTTTGGTGAACAGTGCGCTGCCGTCTTCGGACACTTCGGCGATCGGATAGCCGAGGTGCGCGTAATCGGGCACCTTGGCCCATTCGCCCGCCGAGCCGAAGTTGCCGCCCGAGCCCTGGCCCGAGCATTCGAGCAGGTGGCCCAGCGTCAGGCCGGCGGCCATCCGGTTCCAGTCATCCCACTGCCAGCCGAACTCGTGCGCGAGGGGTCCCAGCGTGAGCGCGGCATCCGCGACGCGCCCGGTGAGCACGATGTCCGCGCCCGGCTCGAGGGCGCGCACGCTCGGCTGCGCGCCGAGGTAGGCGTTGGCGAACAACATGCGGCTGCGCACCGTGTCGAGGCCGGCGCCGGTGTCCATGTGCGCGAGCGGCTCGCCCGCCGCGCGCAGCTCGTCCAGGCGCTCGAGCACCGAGTCGC
>CAZVZV010000035.1:0-8265 GCA_964631735.1 uncultured Enterobacteriaceae bacterium | reverse complement strand
CGCCATGCGCATGCACAATCCCCCGCATCCCGGCGAGATCATCAAGTCGCTTTGCCTGGAGCCCCTCGGCGTAACGGTTACCGAAGCGGCCAAGGCCCTGGGAGTCAGCCGCAAGACTCTTTCGGCGATTCTGAATGGTCGTGCGGGCGTGAGCCCTGAAATGGCGGTACGGCTGTCGATCGCGTTTGCAACCTCCGCAGAGAGCTGGCTGAATCAGCAAACGCAGTACGATCTTTGGCACGCGAAACAGCGGCGCAAGCAATTACGCGTGATGAAACTGGCGGCGTAGAGACTTGCAATGAGACCGACCTTCAGGTGAGCCCATGTCCTGGCTGATGGCTGCGGTCTACGACCGCTTCACGCGCGAAAGCAACGCAGCCTGCCTCGATCAGTGGCGCGCGGAGCTGCTGCGCGACCTCTCGGGCGAGGTGCTCGAAGTAGGCGCCGGAACCGGCGCGACCCTGCCCTACTACCCAACGACAGTAACGCGGCTGGTGCTGTGCGAACCCGATCCCCACATGCGACGCAAGTTGCAGGCAAAGCGTGATGCGGCAGGAGCGAAGCACGTCGAGATATCCGATGCCTCGCTGGAGTCCCTGCCCGCAGCCCCCGCCTCGCTCGATGCGGTGGTGTGCTCGCTGGTGCTTTGCTCGGTCCCCGACCAGCAAGCCGCGCTCAAGGAGATTCAGCGCGTGCTCAAGCCTGGCGGAAAGCTGGTGTTCCTCGAGCACGTGGCTGCCGACGGCAAGCCCAACCGCCTGAAATGGCAGGGGCGCATCGAGCCGATCTGGAAACACCTGATGGGCAACTGCCACCTCACGCGGCGCACCGAAGCCGCCATCCGCGCCGCGGGATTCACGATCGAGCGCATCGAGCGCGAGAGCATCCGCAAGGCCCTGCCCATCGTGCGGCCCAGCATCCGCGGGGTCGCGCTCAAGAACAGCTAGTCTGGCGCGCCCGGCGGGATTCGAACCCACGACCCTTGGCTTCGGAGGCCAATACTCTGATCCGCTGAGCTACGGGCGCTTTCAAGCTAAAATCATACCTTGATCCCCAGCCCCCGGCCACGCGCGGCGGCCCCCACGGCGTGAACCTGCTCTTCATCATCGATCCGCTGGATTCGCTCAAGGCGTACAAGGACACTACTGTCGCCATGATGCGCGCCGCGCAGCGCCGCGGCCACGCGGTGCTCGTGTGCGGCCAGCAGGACCTCGCCTGGCGCGCCGGCGCCGTAATGGCGCAGGCGACGCGCATCGCGCTCACCGACAACGACGAGGACTGGTACCGCAGCGACGGCCGCGAGCGGCGCGACTTGAGCTCCTGCGACGCGGTGCTGATGCGCAAGGACCCGCCCTTCGACATCGAATACGTGGCGAGCACCTGGCTCCTGTCGGAGGCCGAGCGCCAGGGCGCCAGGGTGTTCAACGCGCCGCGCGCCCTGCGCGACCACAACGAGAAATTCGCCATCGCCGAGTTCCCCGAGTTCACCGTGACCTCGCTGGTGACGCGCGATATGGACCAGCTGCAGGCCTTCGTCGAAGAGCAGCGCGACACGATCCTGAAGAGCCTGGATGGCATGGGCGGCACCGGCATCTTCCGCGTACGCGCCAGCGACCCCAACCGCAACGCCATCGTCGAGACGGTGGCCGGGCTCGGCGCGCGCAGCGTGATGGCGCAGCGCTACATTCCCGAGGTCGCCAGGGGCGACAAGCGCGTGCTGCTCATCGACGGCAAGCCGGTGCCGCATTGCCTCGCGCGTTTGGCCAAGCCCGGCGAGACGCGCGCCAACCTTGCCGCCGGCGGCAAAGGGGTGGCGCAGCCGCTGTCGGCACGCGATCGGCAGATCGCCGAGACGCTGGGGCCGAAACTCGCCGCGCGCGGCTTGCTGCTGGTGGGCCTGGACGTGATCGGCGACTACCTGACGGAAGTCAACGTCACCAGCCCGACCTGCTTTCGCGAGATCCAGGACCAGACCGGCTTCGATGTCGCCGGCATGTTCATCGAGGCATTGGAAGCGAAGGTCAAAGCGTGATCGGCGTCCTGGTGATCTCGCACGGCGCCATCGGCGAGGCGCTGCTCGCCAGTGCCGAGCAGATTCTGGGCGCGAAGCAGGCGCAGGCGGCGGCGCTGGGCGTGTCGCGCAACGACGACCCGGGCGCAGTGCTGACGCGCGCGCGCCAGCTCGCAGCGCAGCTCGACGACGGCGCGGGCCTATTGATACTGACCGACATGTTCGGCGCCACCCCCTGCAACGTGGCCTCGCGCCTGCTCGCTGACGGACGCGTGGAAGGAGTTTCCGGCATCTCGCTGCCGATGCTGGTGCGCGTGCTCTCCGGTCGCAACGGCTCGCTGCCCGCGGCAGTGCAGCGCGCCCTGTCCGGCGGTGCCGAGGGCGTGGTGCATATGAACACGGACAGCTGCGGTGCCTAGCGCGGAAGTCACGATCCTCAACAAGCTGGGCCTGCACGCGCGCGCCTCGGCCAAGCTGACGCAGTTGGCAAACGGCTTCAAGAGCGAAGTCTGGCTGTCGCGCAATGGCCGGCGCGTGAACGCGAAAAGCATCATGGGGGTGATGATGCTGGCAGCCGGCCAGGGCGCTTCGATCGGCCTGGAGGCCGAAGGCGCCGATGCGCACGCCGCGCTCGCGGCGATCCGGGAGCTGATCGCCGGCCGGTTCGGCGAGGCAGAGTAGGACGGTGAACTTCGTCCTGCACGGCTCGAGCATCGCCTCGGGCATCACTATCGGCCAGGCGCACCTCGTCTCCAGCGCGCGCCTCGACGTGGCGCACACCCGGATCCCCGATGCATCGGTGCCGGCCGAGATTTTCCGCTTCGACGCCGGCATCGCGCGCGCCAAGCAGGAGTTGGCGCAACTCGAGAGCCAGCTGCCGGCCGAGGCGCCGGCCGAGTTCAGCGCGTTCATCAACCTGCACCGCATGATCCTGGAGGATTCGTCGCTGTCGCATGCGCCGCGGGACCTCATCCGCGAGCGCAAGTGCAATGCCGAGTGGGCACTGGTGCAGCAGATGGAAACCCTGGTCGAGCAGTTCGAGGCGATGGAAGACGCCTACCTGCGCGAGCGCAAGGCCGATATCCAGCAGGTGGTGGAGCGCGTGCTGAAGGCGCTGATGGGCAGCAAGGCGCCGACCGAGCCGCAGCTGTCCGAGGAACACAAGCTGATCGTCGTGGCGCATGACTTGTCGCCCGCCGACATGCTGCTGTTCAAGCGCCACGAGTTCGGTGGCTTCGTCACCGACATCGGCGGCGTGACCTCGCATACCGCGATCGTCGCGCGCAGCCTCAACATCCCGGCGCTGGTGGGCCTGCACCATGCCCGCCACATGATCCGCGAGGGCGAGCTGCTGATCGTGGACGGCAGCCAGGGCGTGCTGATCGTGGACCCGGACCCGATCGTGCTCGCCGAGTACCAGCTGCGCCAGTCGCAGCACGAACTCGAAAGAAAGAAGCTGCGGCGCCTGAAGAGCACCCCCGCCGCGACGCTCGACGGGACGGCGGTGGAGCTCTACGCCAACATCGAATTGCCGCAGGACCTGGACCAGGTGCACGAAGCGGGAGCGCAGGGCGTAGGCCTGTTCCGCACCGAGTTCCTGTTCATGAACCGCAAGGACTTGCCCGGCGAGGACGAGCAATACGAGGCTTACCGTGAAGTGGCCCAGGCGATGGACGGCAAGCCGGTGGTGATCCGCACCCTGGACATCGGCGCCGACAAGGCTCTCTCCGGTAGCGGCCAGCCGATGCCCAACCCCGCCCTCGGCCTGCGCGCGATCCGTTTCTGCCTCGCCGAGCCGCAGATGTTCCTCGTCCAGCTGCGCGCGATCCTGCGCGCCTCGCGGCACGGCAAGGTGAGGATCCTGCTGCCGATGGTGGCGCACGCGCACGAGGTGGAACAGGCGCTCGCTTTCATCCGGCAGGCCAAGCTGCAGCTTGACGACAAGGGCGTGCCCTACGACCAGGGCATCGAGGTCGGCGGCATGATCGAAATCCCGGCGGCGGCGCTCGCCCTGCCGATGTTCATGAAGCGCCTGGACTTCCTGTCCCTGGGCACCAACGACCTGATCCAGTACACCCTTGCCATCGACCGCACCGACGACGCGGTGGCGCACCTGTACGATCCGCTGCACCCCGCGGTGCTGCACCTCGTCGCGCACGTAATCCGCATCGCCACGCGCGGCAAGGTGCCGGTGGCGGTATGCGGCGAGATGGCGGGCGACCTCGCGCTCACGCGCCTGTTGCTCGGCTTCGGCTTGCGCAATTTTTCCATGCACCCGGCGCAGTTGCCGGCGATCAAGGAGCGCGTGCTGCGCTCGAGCCTCGCCGATGTGCAGCCGCTGGCGCAAAAGGTGCTGCGCTCGAGCGATGCGCGCAAGACGCGCGAGCTGCTAGCCAGGCTGAATTCCTGAGGAGCGCGATGCCAGGACCACTCGACGGCGTGCGCGTGCTGGACCTCACCACGGTTGTGATGGGGCCCTACGCCACGCAAATCCTCGCCGACTTCGGCGCCGACGTGGTCAAGGTCGAGCCGCCCGAGGGCGACATCATGCGCTACGCCTGGCCCTTTCGCTCCAAGGGCATGGGGCACATCTTTCTGAATACCAACCGCAACAAGCGCGGCATCGTGCTCGACTTGAAAAAACCGGCTGCGCGCGAGGCCTGCCTGGCCCTGGCGAAAAACGCCGATGTGCTCGTGTACAACATCCGCCCGCAGGCGATGGCGCGGCTGAAGCTGGGCTACGACGATGTGCGCGCGGTGAACCCGCGCATCATCTACGTCGGCGCCTTCGGCTACAGCCAGTCGGGCCCCTACGCGGCCAAGGCGGCCTACGACGACCTGATCCAGGGCGCCGCGGGACTGCCGTGGCTGTCGCGCGAATCGGGCGCCGAGTCGCCGCGCTTCGTGCCGGCAACCATGGCCGATCGCTCGGTTGGCCTGCATGTGGTGAACGCAGTGTGCGCGGCGCTCTATGCGCGCGAAAAAACCGGCAAGGGCCAGCGCGTGGACGTGCCGATGTTCGAGAGCCTGCTGCAGACCGTGCTGGGCGAGCACATGGGCGGCTTCACCTTTGAGCCGCAGCTGGGCGAAGGCGGCTACACCCGCATGCTGTCGAAGCACCGGCGGCCCTACGAGACGCAGGACGGCTACGTCTGCGTGCTGATCTACAACGACAAGCACTGGAAAGCGTTCTTCGAGATGATCGGGCGGCAGGACATGCTCGCGGATGCGCGCTTCGCTTCGCCCGAGGGGCGCAGCCGGAATTACGACGCGGTGTACGGCTTCGTCGCCGGCGAAGTGACCAAGCGCACGACCGCGCAATGGCTGGAGGCTTTCGAGCGCGCCGACATCCCGGTGCAGCGCATGAACAGCCTGCAGGACATCCTGCGCGACCCGCACCTGAATGCCATCGGTTACTTCCGCGAGATCGAGCACCCGACCGAGGGCAAGCTCCTTTCGATGAAGGTTCCCTCGGAGTGGTCGGAGACGCAGCCCGAGGTGCGGCGCCACGCGCCGCGGCTGGGCGAGCACACACGCGAGGTGCTGCGCGAGGCGGGCTACACGGAAGCGCAGATCGACGACTTGGCGAAAAGCGGAGCGGCTCGGCTATAATCCGCGCCAGCGCCGATTTGATGTTCAGCTTGCGGGCGCTCTACAAATACCGCTAAAGAGGCCGGACCTCGGAGCCCGTTCTCGCGCAAGCTGAACGGGCTTTTTCATTGGCAGGTGCAGCGTGATCGCAGAAGCGAAGAAGGCCAGGTTCACCGAGCCTCTCCAGCTGAGGGGCGGCGCCGTGCTGCCCGAGTACGAAATCGCCTACGAGACCTACGGCAGCCTGAACGCCGCGCATTCCAATGCAGTGCTGGTGTGCCATGCGCTCAACGCCTCTCACCATGTCGCGGGCGCGTACGCCGATGACCCGCAGAATATCGGCTGGTGGGACAACCTCGTGGGCCCGGGCAAGCCACTCGACACGGACCGCTTCTTCGTCGTCGGCAACAACTACCTCGGTTCCTGCTTCGGCTCGACCGGCCCGGCCTCGCCCAACCCCGCGACCGGCAAGCCCTGGGGCGCCGACTTCCCTGTCGTGACCGTAGAGGACTGGGTGGCCGCGCAGGCGCAGCTCGCGAATCGCCTGGGCATCGAGCGTTTTGCCGCGGTGATCGGAGGCTCGCTCGGCGCCATGCAGGCGCTGCAGTGGACGCTGTCGTACCCGGAGCGCGTACGCCATGCGCTGGTGATCGCCGCGACGCCGCGCCTGTCCACGCAGAACATCGCGTTCAATGAGGTCGCTCGGCAGGCAATCATGACTGACCCGGATTTCCATGGCGGGCACTACTACGAAAAGGGGGTGGTGCCGAAGCGGGGCCTGCGCATCGCGCGCATGATCGGCCACATCACCTACCTGTCCGACGACGCGATGATGGAGAAGTTTGGCCGCGTGCTGCGCGGCAAGAACGGGCCCAGGTTTGATTTCGACGTGGACTTCGAGATCGAGAGCTATCTGCGCCACCAGGGCGACAAGTTCGCCAGCTACTTCGACGCCAACACTTACCTGCGCATCACCAAGGCGCTCGACTACTACGATCCGGCGGCGGACTTCGGCGGCGACTTGTCGGCGGCGCTGGCGCGCGCCCGGGCCAACTTCCTGGTGGTGTCGTTCACTTCCGACTGGCGCTTCACCTCGCAGCGCTCGCGCCAAATCGTGCGCGCGCTGCTCGACAACGAGCGCGTGCTGTCCTACCTGGAGATCGACGCGCCGCAGGGCCACGATGCCTTCCTGATGGACGACCCGCGCTATCACGGGGCGCTGCGCGCCTACTTCGCAAACATCGAGCTATGACCGAGATCGAGGTCATCTCCGGCTGGATCGCGCCGCGCTCGCGCGTCCTCGATCTGGGCTGCGGTAACGGCAGCATGCTCAAGCACCTGTGGCAGGCGAAGCAGGCGCCGGGCTACGGCGTTGAGATCGACGACTCGCACGTGCTCGAGTGCATCAGGAACGACGTCAATGTGCTGCAGATGGACCTGGAGGACGGTCTCGCCGCATTCGCCGACCGCTCCTTCGACAGCGTGATCCTGTCCGAGACCCTGCAGGCGATTCACCGGCAGGAGGAGCTGCTGAAGGACATGCTGCGCGTCGGGCGCGAGGCGATCGTGTCGTTCCCGAATTTCGGCTACTGGAAGGCGCGCATCCAGATCGCGCTTGCCGGCCACATGCCGGTGTCGAAGGAGCTGCCCTACCAGTGGTACGACACGCCCAACGTGCACCACTGCACGCTGGTGGATTTCGAGGCGCTGTGCGCGAAGCTCGACATCCGCATCCTCAAGCGGGTGGTGCTGCGCGACGGCGACCCGGTCGGCGTGCTGCCGAACCTTCTCGGCAGCAACGCCCTGTACCGCATCGCGCGCTGACGGCGCCGCGCTACTTGGACTTTGGCGCGGCCTCGACCGATATGGCGACCGCTTCGGTATAGATCGCCTCGACCTGGTCGCCCTTCTTCACCAGCGCGAGTTGCTTGGGATCTTCCAGGTGCAGGTCCACCAGGTTGCCCTTGGGTCCCTTCAGCGTGACCGTCTTGGTCTTCGCGTTCACCGCAACCACGTTGGCGATGACTTTGACCTGCCGCGCGCCGGCCGCCCCGGGACGCGCGCCGGGTTGCGCGCGCACCGCGTCGGCTTTCTCGGACTTCTCCATGACGCCCGAGCCGGATTTCTTCAGCTCCAGCGACAGCGCGCGCACGTAGCGCACCACCACCTGGTCGCCCAGCTGGACCTGGTCGAAATTGCGCACTTCGTCGCCCACGGCGAGCGTGACGACGCGGCCCTTGGGCCCCTTCAGGTCGACCGTGCGGCCCGCCTTGTCGATTCCGACCACGGTGGCGCTGACCTGCACTGCTTCGGTAACCGAACCTTTGCCCGGTGCCGTGCTCGTCACCACCACCCCGGCCGGCGGCTTCTGGGCGTGGACCGCGGCCGCGGCGAACATAGCAAGAACGGCGAACGTCAATCTAAGCATGGTGGATTTCCTTGCGAGACGAGGGAAAGGGGCGCGATTCTAGCGCCATTCAGCGACGCGTGTCGAGCGATGCAATGCGCTCGCGCGCCCATATGAGCAGCGCGATGCCAGGCAGGGCGACGAGGAAAGTGAAGAAGAAGAACACCGGCCAGCCCGTCGCCTCGACCATCGCGCCCGCTGCAGGCCCGACGTAGACGCGCCCGAGCGCGGCGAGCGCCGAGAGCAGCGCGTACTG
>CAZVZV010000034.1:0-7923 GCA_964631735.1 uncultured Enterobacteriaceae bacterium | reverse complement strand
CCGACCGCGACCATCCCCGCGTAATGCGCGATGTCGGCCATCAGCAGCGCGCCGCAGCGGTCGGCGATGGCGCGGAAGCGCTGCCAGTCGATGCGCAGCGCATAGGACGATGCGCCGGTGACGATCAGCTTCGGCCGGTGTTCCAGCGCAAGGCGCTCGGCCGCGTCATAGTCGATCTCCTCCTTCGCATTCAGGCCGTAGGCAACGAAGTGGTAGAGCTTGCCCGAGAGGTTGACCGGCGAGCCGTGCGTCAGGTGCCCGCCGTGCGCGAGCGACATGCCGAGCACCGTGTCTCCCGGCTTGAGCACCGTCACGTACACCGACTGGTTGGCCTGCGCGCCGGAATGCGGCTGCACGTTGGCCCATTGCGCGCCGAACAGCTTCTTCGCACGGTCGATGGCGAGCGTCTCGGCAATGTCGACGTACTCGCAGCCGCCGTAGTAGCGCTTGCCGGGGTAGCCCTCGGCGTACTTGTTGGTGAGCTGCGAGCCCTGCGCGGCCAGCACCGCGGGACTGACGTAGTTCTCGGACGCGATGAGCTCGACGTGGTCTTCCTGGCGCCGGTTCTCGAGGCTGATGGCGTCCCAGAGCTCTGGGTCGGTGCGGGCTAGCAGGTCGGAGGCGGACATGGCGGGCCTGGGAAAGGACCCGCGATTTTACAGGCTAAGCGATCAACCGCTCTCCGGCTCCACCCGGTAGCGCAGGGCGTGATCGCCGTGCCGTGTGGCGCTGTTGCCCAGGCCGATCCAGCCGCGCTCGCCGAGCACCGCCTCTTCACGGCGCAGCAGGATCTCCGCGCTGTTGCCATCCGCCAGGACGTAGGTGCCGTTGGAGGACTGGTCCACCAGCATGAAATGGCCTTCCCGCGCGTACACCCGCGCGTGCACGCGGGAGGCGAAGTGGCTGTCGATGACCAGGTCGTTGTCCTTGTCGCGGCCGATGCGCATGCCGGTGCCGCCCGAGCGCAGCACCCGCAGTTCTCCCTGGTGCGTGAGCTTGAGTACCGTCTCCCGCGTGCGCGTGATGGTGGAAGGGATGAGGTTGATCTCGGTAAGGTCCGGGTCGGAGCGCCACTGCACGTTGCAGGCGATGATCTCCTCGTGCCGGCCGCGTACGCGGATCGGGAACATCTGCCGGCAGCGGACGCGCAGTGCCGGTGACAGCGCGTCCACCGTCTGCTGCGTCGTCAGCACCTGTTCCGCGTTGCCCAGCGCCACCAGGCGCGCACAGACGTTCACCGTGTCGCCGAACACATCGCCCTCGGAGAGCACCACTGGACCGAAGGTGAAACCGATTTTGATCGTCAGGCGTTCCGGGCTCGCCTCGGGCGCCACCATCTGCATGTCGCATGCCGCCTGCATGGCTGCGTCCGCATGCGGAAACACGCAAACCATGCCGTCGCCCAGCGTTTTCACCACGGCGCCGCCGTGGCGCGCCGACGCTTTATCCAAAAGTCCGAGCAACTGGTGAATCAGGCCCAGCGCCTGCGTATCGCCAAGCCTCTCGTAAGTCCTCGTGCTGTCGGTCACGTCGACGAACAGCACGGCGCGCTGCGCGGTCTCCACGCTGTGGTGCGCCCCCTGTTTAGCTGCTGCGGCGAGTGTACCCGAACGAACGCCAACTACACGACGAGCGGCGGCGCAAGGTCGGAGGGCTGGTCGATGTCGCGGATCGCACCCGGGTCGCCGACCGGCACCTTCACCAAGCGCGCGGCATGCGCGTCGAGCAGGCGCTTGGCGCCTTCGTCACCGGACATTGCTTCGAGCTCGGCGCGCAGGCTCCCCGCGAAGCCGACCGGGTGACCGCGCCTTGCGCGCCAGTAGGGCGCCGCCAGCGATGCGCCCTGCGCCAGCGCGTCGCGCACCGCCGCGATGGTGCTCGGGCGCACGAAGGGCATGTCGGCCAATGCCACCAGATAGCCGTCGGCCTCGCCCGCGGCGCGCGCCGCGCAGGCGAGGCTCGCGCCCATGCCGTCGGTGGCCATGTCGCAGATCACCACCTCGCAGCCTTCCGCGGCGAGCGAGCGCGCCGTGTCTTGCGTGCCCGGCCGAACCACCGCGACCACGCGCGGAACCACCGCGATCAGGTGGCGGGCGGCCTGCACGGCGATCGCCACGCCGTGGGGCAGCGAGTGCTGCAGCTTGTCGGAACCGAAGCGGGAGGCGGAGCCTGCGGCGAGCAGCAGGCCGACGAACTTCAAGCCTTGACTTCGCAAGCCGACGGATCGAAGCGCGAATCCTTCTTCGCCGCCCAGCTCGGCTCGCTCACGCCGTGGCGCACTGCGGTCATCTCGGCGAGGATCGCCACTGCGATCTCGGGCGGGGTCTTGGAGCCGATGTACAGGCCCACCGGCCCGCGCAGGCGCGCGATCTCGCCCGCGGACAGGTCGAATTCCTGCAGCCGCGCGCGGCGCGTGTCGTTGTTCTTCTTCGAGCCGATGGCGCCGACGTAGAACGCGGCCGACTTGAGCGCCTCCATCAGCGCCAGGTCGTCGATCTTCGGGTCGTGCGTCAGCGCCACCACGGCGCTGTGGCCGTCCAGGTTCATGGCGGCGATCACGTCGTCGGGCATGCGGCGGTCCAGTTCAATGCCGGCGACGTTCCAGCCGCTGGCGTATTCCTCGCGCGGCTCGATCACGCTGACGTGGTAGTCGAGCATGCGCGCCATCTCCGCAAGGTATTGCGTAAGCTGGCCGGCGCCGATCAGCACCAGGCGCCAGCGTGGCCCGTGCACCGTGGTGAGCGCCTCGCCGTCGAATGCCAGCGCGTCCTGCCATTGTCCCGGCTGCAGGACGACGCGGCCGGTTTTCATGTCCAGCCGGCGCTTCACCAGCTGCTGCCTGGAGATCGTTTGCAGAAGTTCGTCGAGTGCGCTCTGCGCGCTCACCGGCTCGAGTACCAGCTGCAGCGTGCCGCCGCAGGGCAGGCCCCAGCGTGTCGCCTCCTCGTTGGTGACGCCGTAAGTGATTAGCTGCGGCAGCTCCTTCGCCACGGCCTGTGAACGCACCTTGTCGACCAGGTCATCTTCGACGCAACCGCCGGAGACCGAGCCGACCACCTGGCCGTCGTCGCGGATCACCACCAGCGCGCCCACCGGGCGTGGCGCCGAGCCCCAGGTTTTGACGATGGTGCCCAGCGTGACGCGGTGGCCCGCCTTGCGCCAGGCTTCGGCGCTGCGCAGCACTTCGATGTCGACGGAATCCATGGGGCGCGAGTTTACTCCGTCAGAAGGCTATTGCGGCGCAACATTGCCCTTGGGGAAACGCTTGGCTAGGATTGCCATCCCGCCAGCACCAAGAACCCCGAACGACGAGGAGGCAGCATGGCAGTCAGGGTATCCATGAAGGTCAACGGCAAGGCTGTCTCCGCGGAGGTCGAGGCGCGCACGCTGCTCGTCACCTACATTCGCGAGCACCTGCGGCTCACCGGCACGCATGTCGGCTGCGACACCGCGCAGTGCGGCGCCTGTACCGTGCACATGAACGGCAAGGCGGTGAAGTCCTGCTCCATGCTCGTCATGCAGGCCGAGGGCGCGGACATCCTCACCATCGAAGGCCTGGCCCTGCCCGACGGCACGCTGCATGCCATGCAGGCCGCGTTCAAGGAGCACCACGGCCTGCAATGCGGATTCTGCACGCCGGGCGTGGTGATGAACGCGGTGGACTTTGCCAAGCGCCACCCGGGCGCCAGCGAGCAGGAAGTGCGCGAGTCTTTGGAAGGCAATCTGTGCCGCTGCACGGGCTACCACAACATCGTCAAGTCGATCATGGCCGGTTCCAAGTCCATGGCGGCAGGAAAATAAGGAGCTACCCATGGGTGCACCGCTGATCGGCGCTCGCATACAGCGCAAAGAGGACTACCGCTTTCTCACCGGCGCGGGCCAGTACACGGACGACGTGACGCTGCCGCGCCAGAGCTACGCCGTGTTCGTACGCTCGCCGCACGCGCACGCGAAAATCAAGAGCGTGAACACGGCGAAGGCGAAGGGCGCAGCGGGCGTGCTCGCGGTATACACCGGCGACGATATCGCCGCCGCCAAGCTAGGCGGGCTACCCTGCGGCTGGCTGATCACCGACGTCAACGGCCAGCCGATGAAGGAGCCGCCCTACCCGGTGCTCGCGCAGGGCAAGGTGCGCCACGTCGGCGAGCGGGTCGCCGTGGTGATTGCCGAAACTCAGGACCAGGCGCGCGACGCCGCCGAACTGGTGCAGGTGGACTACGAGGCCCTGCCCGCGGTGGCCGATGGGCGCCTCGCACGCGCCAAGGGCGCCGCGCAGCTGCACGAGATCGCACCGGACAACACCTGCTACGTCTGGGCGCTTGGCGACAAGGCGGCGGTGGACGCGGCTTTCGCCAAGGCGGCCCACGTCACCAAGCTCGACTACGTCAATAACCGGCTGATCCCGAACGCGATCGAGCCGCGCGTGGCCAATGGCTCCTACAGCCGCGCCGACGACAGCTACACGCTGTACGTCGCGAGCCAGAATCCGCACGTCGAGCGGCTGTTGATGACCGCGTTCGTGATGGGCCTGCCCGAGCACAAGGTGCGCGTGGTGGCCGGCGACGTGGGGGGTGGCTTCGGCTCCAAGATTTACCTCTACGCAGAAGACGTGGTGGTGACTTGGGCCTCGAAGCAGCTCGCGCGGCCGGTGAAGTGGACCGCCGAGCGCTCGGAGTCCTATGTATCGGACGCGCACGGGCGCGACCACCACACCATCGCCGAACTGGCGCTGGACAAGGACGGCAAGTTCCTCGCCATGCGCGTGAAGACCACGGCGAACGTGGGCGCTTACCTGTCGACTTTCGCCTCCTGCGTGCCGACGATCCTCTACGGCACGCTGCTCGCCGGGCAGTACACCACGCCGGCGATCCACGTCGAAGTGACCGCGGTGTTCACCAACACCGTGCCGGTGGACGCCTATCGCGGCGCTGGCCGGCCGGAAGCGACCTACGTGGTCGAGCGGCTGGTGGAAACGGCGGCACGCGAGATGAAGATGGACCCGGCCGAGATGCGGCGCAAGAATTTCATCCGCAGCTTTCCGTACCAGACGCCGGTGGCCCTGCTCTACGACACCGGCGGATACGACGCCACCATGGACGCGGCGCAGAAGCTCGCGGACGTGGCCGGCTACGCGGCGCGCAAGAAAGCTTCCGAAGCCAGGGGCAAACTGCGCGGCATGGGCTACGCGGCCTACATCGAGGCCTGCGGCATCGCGCCCTCGGCAGTCGCCGGAGCGCTCGGCGCGCGCGCCGGGCTGTATGAAGCGGGCGAGATCCGCGTGCACCCGACCGGCTCGGTCACCGTGTTCACCGGCTCGCACTCGCACGGCCAGGGCCACGAGACGACCTTCGCGCAGGTGGTCGCCGACCGGCTGGGCATGCCGATCGAGAACGTGGACATCGTGCACGGCGACACCTCGAAGGTCCTGTTCGGCATGGGCACCTACGGCTCGCGCTCGATCGCCGTGGGCGGCACCGCCATCGTCAAGGCGCTGGACAAGATCATCGCCAAGGGCAAAAAAATCGCCGCGCACCTGCTGGAGGCGGCGGAAGGCGACATCGAATACGCCAATGGCGTGTTCAAGGTGGCGGGCACCGACAAGCAGAAGCTGTTCGGCGAGGTGGCCTTCGCCGCCTACGTGCCGCACAACTACCCGCATGACAAGCTCGAGCCCGGCCTGAACGAGAACGCGTTCTATGACCCATCCAATTTCACTTTCCCCGCGGGCACCTACGTGTGCGAGGTGGAGGTCGACCCGGAGACCGGGGTGGTCAAGGTGGAGCGCTGGACCGCGGTGGACGACTTCGGCAAGATCATCAATCCGATGATCGTCGAAGGCCAGGTGCACGGCGGCCTCACGCAGGGCATCGGGCAGGCGCTGATCGAAGGCGCGAAATACGACTCCACCGGCCAGCTGGTGACCGGCTCGTTCATGGACTACTGCATCCCGCGCGCCGACGACGTGCCCTTCTTCCAGGTGGACACGCGCGAGACGCCGTGCACGCACAATCCGCTCGGCGTGAAGGGCTGCGGCGAGGCGGGCGCCATCGGTGCGCCAGCCGCGCTGATCAACGCCATCACCGACGCGCTCGGGGTGAAGGACATCGCGATGCCGGCGACGCCGCAGACCGTGTGGCGCGCTCTCCAGCAAAAGAAAGCGGCCTGAGGAAACCACCATGCACGCATTCAACTATCACCGTCCCTCGAACGTGAACGATGCCGCGGCGCTGGCGGCCAAGAGCGCGGACGCGAAAGTCCTCGCCGGCGGCCAGTCGCTGGTGCAGGCGATGAAGCTGCGCCTTGCTGCGCCCACCGATATCGTCGACCTCGGCATGGTCAAGGACCTCGCCGGCATCAAGAGCGACGGCAAGACCGTGACCATCGGCGCCATGACCCGCCACGCGGAGGTGGCAGGCTCGGCCGACGTGAAGAAGGCGATTCCTGCCCTCGCCGCGCTCGCCGGCATGATCGGCGACCGCCAGGTGCGCAACATGGGCACCCTCGGGGGAGCGCTGGCCAACAACGACCCGGCCGCCGACTACCCCGCCGCGGTGCTCGGCCTCGGGGCGACCATCACCACCACCAAGGGCACGCACCCCGCGGACAAATTCTTCAGGGGGCTGTACGAAACGGCGCTCAAGCCGGGCGAGATCATCACCTCGGTGTCGTTTCCGATCCCGAAGCGCGCGGCCTACATGAAGTTCAAGAACCAGGCTTCACGCTTCGCCATCGTCGGCGTCTTCGTCGCCGACACCGGTGCGGGTGTGCGCGTGGCGGTCACCGGCGCCGCGCCCTGCGTGCTGCGCCTGGCGGAGATGGAGAAAGCGCTGGCTGCCAAGTTCGCGCCGGAGTCGGTGGCGAACCTGAAGGTCAAGGCCGATGGCCTGAACAGCGACCTGCACGCGAGTGCCGAGTACCGCGCCCACCTGATCACGGTGATGGCCAAGCGCGCGGTCGCAGCGGCGCTGAAGTAGGCGCTGCGCGTTTTGACCAAGGCCCGCTCGCGCGGGCCTTTTTCTTTTAGAATCGCCGCATGCTGCCGCAGTCCATCGACGACACCCTCAAGCTGCTGACCTCGTCGGACTATGTCGCCGACCGCAGCCTTGCCACCGCGCTGTACCTTGCGCTCGCCATGCAGCGCCCGCTGTTCCTTGAGGGCGAGGCGGGCACCGGCAAGACCGAGATCGCCAAGGTGCTGGCACAGGCCCTCGGCCGCGAGCTGATCCGCCTGCAGTGCTACGAGGGCCTGGACATCGCGCAGGCGGCCTACGAATGGAACTACCCGCGGCAAATGATCGAGATCCGGCTGGCGGAAGCCTCGGGGGAGAAGTCCAAGGACAAGATCTCGCACGACATCTTCGAAGACCGCTTCCTCATCAAGCGCCCGCTCGCCCTCGCGCTCGAAGGCAAGCCGGGCAGCGCGCCGGTGCTGCTGATCGACGAGCTGGACCGCACCGACGAGCCGTTCGAGGCCTACCTGCTGGAAGTGCTCTCCGACTGGCAGATCACGATACCCGAGATCGGCACGCTGAAGGCGGCCGAGCCGCCGATCGTCATCATCACCTCGAACCGCACGCGCGAAATCCACGACGCGGTGAAACGCCGCTGCTTCTACCACTGGGTGGATTACCCCGACGCGCGCCGCGAGCTGGAGATCCTGAAGCGCAAGGCGCCGAAGTCCTCGGCGGCGCTGTCGCGGGAGGTGGTGGCCTTCGTGCAACGCCTGCGCGGCGTGGATCTGTTCAAGCTGCCCGGGGTCGCTGAGACCATCGACTGGGCGAACTGCCTGGTGGCGCTGGACAAGATCGCGCTCGACCCGGAGACGGTCAACAACACGCTCGGCGTGCTGCTCAAGTACCAGGACGACATCGAGAGGATCGCCGGCGAGGAAGCCGCGCGCCTGGTGGGCGAAGCGAAGAGCGC
>CAZVZV010000033.1:0-1045 GCA_964631735.1 uncultured Enterobacteriaceae bacterium | reverse complement strand
TTTTGAAGTTCGTTGCGGGGGTTTGACGGTTTGCGGCTCCACCTCGCGGGCCCATTCAAGGAGTTTTTGGCGGAGCAGTTCTTTCGATGGCAGGTAAAGCTGATATTCCTTGGCATGGATGTTGGCGTCGGGCGGGAGGGTGAGTTTCACCACGGCATCTTTCTTCTGCTTGCACAGGAGCAGCCCGATGGTTGGGTTTTCTTCCGGCAACTTCACCTCGCGGTCGTAATGGTTCACATACATTTGCATCTGCCCGAGGTCCTGATGCGTGAGCTTATCCAGCTTGAGATCAATGACGACATAGCAGCGCAGCAGCCGGTTGTAGAAGACAAGGTCGAGGAAGTAATGATCGCCATCGAAGGTGAAACGCTTCTGCCGGGCCTCGAAGAGGAAGCCTTTGCCGAGTTCGAGGAGGAAGCGCTCCAGGTGCGTGATGAGCGCCGCTTCGAGGTCGGATTCGGAGTAGCTGGCCTTTTCGTCGAGACCGAGAAATTCGAGCACGAGCGGCTCTTTGAAGAGGTCGTCCGGCTTTGTGATGATTTGCCCTTCGCGGGCGAGGCGTTTGATCCCCGCCTTGTCGCGACTCAGGGCGAGACGCTCGTAGAGACAGGCGGCTTTCTGGCGGCGGAGTTCCGGCACCGACCAGCCGGAGTTGGTGGCCTCGATCTCGTAGAAGCTGCGCTCGTTCGGGTCTTTGATCGAGAGCAGTTCAACGTAGTGTGTCCAACTGATGGTGAAAGGGTTGCCGGATATGGCAGCAGGCTGCTGCCGAATCCCGGAAAGGGCCAATTGCCCAGACGGCGACTGGGGAATCTCCGTTGTTGGCCATTTGGCAGCAGGCTGCTGCCAAATCTTGGGAACACGCTCCTGATAGACTTGGAAGAAATGGCGAAAGTTCCGGAGATTTCGTTCTGAAAACCCTCGCCCGAACTCCTCCGTCAACCGCCCGGACAGCTCTTTCAGCAGTTCCGCGCCATCGCTCGCTTCGCCCCCTTCTGCTCATGCTCCACGATGCGGCGGCCAATCTCGAAATTGGTCATCACCT
>CAZVZV010000032.1:0-10779 GCA_964631735.1 uncultured Enterobacteriaceae bacterium | reverse complement strand
CTGCCTCAGCGCGAAGGAGCGCGCCGCCTTCGACCAGGCGCTCGCCAAGCTCTCCATGCGGGCGCGCAAATACATCGAGCGCGAACGGGTGGCGGAGTGAAGACGCGCATCACCGAACTGCTCGGCATCCGCTACCCGGTGTTCCAGGCTGCGATGAGCTGGGCCTCGTCCAACGCACCCTTGGTGATCGCGGTGTCGAACGCGGGCGCCATGGGCGTGATCGCGGCAGGGCCGATGCGGCCAGAGGACTTCCGGCGCGCGCTCGCCGAGATCCGGGCGGGCACCGACAAGCCCTACGGCGTGAACATTCCCCTCAACGGCGAGCGCGCCGCTGAATTACTCGACATCGCCTACGAGGCGCGCATCCCGGTGATGGTCGCCTCGCAGGGCGGGCCGAGGGAGCAGATGCCGCGCTTTCGCGCCATCGGCACCAAGTGGCTGCACGTGGTCGCGTCCGTCGAACACGCGATGAAGGCGCAAGCCGCGGGCGTGGACGCGCTCGTGGTGGACGGCGCGGAGGCGGGCGGCCATCCGCCGCCCTCGGAGGTCACGACCCTGGTGCTGGTGCGGCGCGTGGTGAAGGCCGTGAAGCTGCCGGTGGTGGCAAGCGGCGGCGTGGCCGACGGCGCGGGCATCGCCGCGCTGCTCGCGCTCGGCGCCGATGCCGTGCAGCTCGGCACGCGCTTCATCGCCACGCCCGAAGCGAGCGTGCACGACAACTACAAGCGCGCCGTCCTCGCCGCGGACGTGGACGGCTCCACGCTGGTGGCGCGCGGACGATTGCCCATCCGGCAGCTGAAGAACGCCTTCTCGGAAAATTTCAATGCCGCCGAGCGCGCCGGCGCGTCGCAGGCGGAACTCGACGCCATCTTCAACGCCTCCAGCCTCAAGCAGGCGGCGCTGGAGGGCGACGTCGAGTGGGGCAAGGTCGAAGCCGGGCAGTCCGCGGGCCTGGTGGACGAGATCCTCCCTGCCGCGGAAGTGGTGAAGCGCCTGATGGCCGAACTGGAGGAGGCGCGCCGGCGCCTGGCGTCGCTGTGAGCGCGCTCCTCGCCGAAGATCGCGGCGCGGTTCGTCTGCTAACGATGAACCGGCCGGAGAAGCGCAACGCGCTGAACACGGAACTGACGCAAGCCTTGCTCGATGCGCTGCGCGCGGCGGATGCCGACGAGGCGATTGGCTGCGTGGTGCTGACGGGGGCGGGGCCGGGATTCTGCGCGGGAGCGGACCTCTCCGAGTTCAAGGACCTGACGCCGGACAAGCAGCACCTGGTCGAGGCACGCGCCGAACTCACCATGCAGTTGCACCTCGCGTTCCCCAGGATGGCGAAGCCCGTGGTGACGGCGATCAACGGCGCGGCGATGGGAGGCGGCGCGGGGCTCGCCATCGCCGGCGACCTCGCGGTGATGGCCGACAGCGCGACGCTCGGCTACCCCGAAACGAAGCACGGCATCGTCGCCGCCATCGTGATGGCCAATCTGGTGCGCCAGGCAGGACGCAAGGCCGCGTTCGAGCTGGTCGGGCTGGGCGAGCCGGTCGACGCGCAGCGCGCGCTGGCGCTGGGACTGGTGAATCGCGTCGTGCCAGCGGCCAAAATGCTCGCGACCGCATTACAACTCGCGCAAAGCCTCGCAGCGGTAAGCCGACCGGCGATGCAACTCACCAAGCAGTTATTCCACGAGGCCGCCGACCTGCCGCTTGCCGAAGCGCTCGCGCGCGGCCGCGAAGCGAACAAGAGGATGCGGGCATTCCGCAAGCCCTGAGCCATGGGGATCGCCTACGCGCTGCTGGCGATGCTCGCGTTCGCCACCAACATCATCATCACCCGCTACGCGATAGCGCGGCTGCCGGTGGAGTCGGGGTTCTTCGTGGTGCTGGCAATCAACGTCCTGTTTCCGGCAGCGCTGTTCTGCGCCGAACTGGCGCTGCGCGCGGCGCCCTACGCCTGGCAGTGGAAGAGCGCCGGCCTGTTCGCCATCGGCGGGGTGATCGGCACATTCCTCGGCCGCAGGTTCCTGTTCGATACGGTGAAGATCCTCGGCCCGTCACGCGCCAGCGTGTTCCACTCGACGGCGCCGGCCTTCGCGCTGATAGGCGCGTGGATCCTTGCCGGGGAAATCCTCGGCGCCTACGAAATCGCGCTGATGGCCGTGGTGTGGCTCGGCCTGTGGCTGACGCAGCCGCGGGCTGGTTCGCAGCACGCGCTGGCGCCGGAAGTCCTGCGCAAGGGTTTGGCCGCTGGACTGCTCACGGTGGCGGGATTCGGCTTCGGCAACGTGCTGCGCGGCCTGGCCATGCGCGAGTGGAACGAGGCGGCGCTCGGCACGGTGATCGCCTCGATGGCGGCGCTCGCCTGCCAGTTCGCGGTGACGCGGAATTGGGCAAGAGTGCGGACCCAGTTGCGCGGCGCGAAAAGCAGCGCGATCTGGCTGTACATCGGCTGCGGCATGTTCACCTCGCTCGGCTCCATCTTCATCTCGCTCGCCATGACGCGCATGGAGATCGCGCTGGCGGTGCTGGTGGTGCACACCACGCCGCTGGTCATCTTTCCGGTGAGCGTGTTCCTTATGAAGAACCGCGAGGAGCTGACGCCGCGCACCGCCTTGGGCGCTGCGCTGGTGCTCGCCGGCATCGCTTTCCTCGCCCTGCGCTGAGATGAAGCCGCTCCAGCACCTCACCATCCTCGACCTGTCGCGCGTGCTCGCCTGCCCGTTCGCGAGCATGATCCTCGCCGAGCTCGGCGCCACGGTGATCAAGGTGGAGCAGCCTGGCGCGGGCGACGAGACGCGCGGCTTCGAGCCGCAGCTCGCGCGCGACAGCGCCTACTACTTCGCCTGCAACCGCTCGAAGGCCTCGATCACCGTCAACCTGCGCAGCGACGACGGCCGCAAGATCATCCGCGAACTGGCGCAGCAGGCGGACGTCTTCGTGGAGAACTTTCCGGTCGGCACCCTTGGCCGCCAGGGCCTCGATTACGCGACGCTGTCCGCGTTGAACCCGAAGCTCGTCTACGTCTCCTGCACCGGCTTCGGCCAGACCGGCCCCTACGCGCACAAGAAGGGCTACGACACGGTATTCCAGGCGATGGGCGGGTTGATGAGCCTTACCGGCGAGAAGGGCGGCGGGCCGGTGAAGCCGGGGCTGCCGATCGCAGATCTCACCTCCGGCTTGTGGGTGGCGATCGCGATCCTGGCCTCGCTTGCCGGGCGCGAGCAGACCGGGCGCGGCGCGCACGTGGACTTCTCCATGCTGGATGGGCAAGTGAGCCTGCTCACGCTTGCCGCCGCGCGCTACTTCGCGTTGGGCGAAGTACCGCCGCGCCTCGGCACCGAGCATCCGGGGCGCGTGCCCACAGCCACTTTCCGCTGCAAGGATGGCAAGTACGCGCACATCACCGCGAGCGACCAGCATTGGGCGCCGCTCTGCGGTGCTCTTGGTTTGGAAAAAATGGGGTCTGACCCTGCTTATTCCACCAACGCGGGGCGCGCAGCGCGCCGCGGTGAGGTAATGGCTGCGTTGAGTGAAGCGACCGGCAAGCTCACACGCGCCGAGCTGATCGCGAAACTGGATGCGGTGGACGTGCCCATCGGGCCGGTGAACGACGTGGCCGAGGTGCTAGCAGACCCGCACGTGCGCGCGCGCAAGATGGTCGGCAGTTTCGACTACGCGGGGGTGGGGGAGTTCAAGGCGCTGGCGCTGCCCTACAAGTTTCTCGGCTGGGACGACCCGCAGATCGGACCGCCGCCGGCGCTTGGGCAGCACACTGAGCAGATCCTCAAGGAAAGGCTCGGCTATTCAGCGGAGCGCATCGAGGAACTCAGGAAGGCGCGCGCCATATGAGCGTCATCTACGAGAGCAGGGGTGGCGTGGTGACGATCACGCTCAACCGGCCCGAAAGCCGCAACGCGCTCAACCTCGCGCTGTGCGAGCAATTGCACGCCGCTGCGCAGTCGGCTGCTGCCGACGCCTCGATCAGGCTCGTGCTGCTGCGCGGGAGTGGCCCCGTGTTCTGTGCCGGCGCGGACCTGAAGGAACGCCAGGGCATGAACGCGGCGCAGGTGCGTGAGCGCCGGATGAAAGCATTTGCCGCCTACGCCGCGCTCGAAGCGTTGCCGATGCCCGCCATCGCGGTGCTCGAGGGTCCGGCGGTGGGCTCGGGCTGCGAAATTGCGGCGGCCTGTGATTTCATCATTGCCACGCCGGCAGCGTCTTTCTGCGTGCCCGAGGCGATCCGCGGCACGGTCGGCGCCACCCAGCGCTTGCCGCGGATACTGGGCAAGCGGCTGGCAAAGGATCTGCTGTTCACCGGCAGGACGCTGACTGCCGAGGAGGCGCAGCGGCATGGATTGGTGTCCCGGCTGGTGGCCGCCGAGCAGCTCGAGGCCGTCCTCGCGCACATCGCCAAGACCATCGTCGAAGCGCCGGCGCATGCGTTGCGCCTGGCCAAGCGCTGCGTTGACCGCAGCGTGGAGCTCGATCCACAAGGCGCGCTCGAGACCGAGATCGCGGCCATCGAGGAGCAGCTCGCCGCGGGCGACTGGATGGGGAAGCGGTGAGCGATTGGCGGCCGAGGACGCTGGGCGAGGTGCTGGCAGCGCAGCAGGGCGGCGCCAAGGCGCTCGTCACGCCGACGCGGCGCCTGCGCTATGGCGAGTTGCTGAAGGCGGCGCAGGGCGTCGCGCGCGCCATGCACGGCCTCGGACTGCGCAAGGGCGACCACGCCGCCATCCTGATGGGCAACGACGAGCTCTGGCTGACGCTGTTCTACGCGGCGGCGCTGCTCGGCGTGGTCACCGTGCCGGTGAACACGCGCTTCAAGGCCGCCGAACTCGAGTTCTGCCTGAAGCAGGCCGACTGCAAGGCGATCTTCCTCTCGCCGGAGTTCCTCAACAACGACTACGCGGCAATGCTGCGCGAAGTGGAGGGCCGGCTGCCGCTGTTGAAGCACAAGGTGGTGCTCGGCGAGACATCGTGGCGCAGGTTCGCCGCGCTCGACCGCGGGCAGGCGCTGCATGCCAGGGTCAAGGCCGACGACTTGCTGCTGATCCAGTTCACCTCGGGCACCACGGCCTATCCCAAGGGGGTGATGCTGACCCACGACAGCATGCTGAGAAACGCCTGGGCCGCTGGCACGCGCATGGGCGTCAAGGCGAGCGATCGCTACTTCAACTGCCGGCCGTTCTTCCACGTCGGCGGCTCTACGCTCTCGGCGCTCTCGGCGCTTTCCTTTGGCGCCTGCCTGGTGACGCTCCCGAGCTTCGACGCGGGCGCGGCCCTCGCCATGATGGAGAAGGAACGCTGCACGCTGACGTCGGGCAACGACACCATTTTCCAGATGCTGATGGGTCATGCGGATTTCCCGCGGCGCAAGCTGCGCCTGCGCGGCGGCTGGGCGGCGGCGGGCCCGCAGACGATGAGGAAGATCATCGACGTGCTCGGCGCGAAGTACATCTGCGCTGCCTATGGATTGTCCGAAGCTTCCCCCAACGTGGTGATGAACGACTGGCGCGACGCAGAAGAACTGCGCGTGCAGGGGCTCGCCACGCCGCTCCCGGAACTGCAGCTGCGCACCGTCGATGGCGAGATCCAGGTGCGCGGCTGGAGCGTGATGCGCGGCTACTACAACAATCCGGAAGCGACGGCGAAGGCATTCACCGAGGACGGCTGGCTGCGCACCGGGGACCTGGGTGAACTGCATCCCGGCGGGCGGCTGCGCATGGTGGGGCGGCTAAAGGATGTTTTTCGCGTGGGCGGGGAGAACGTAGCGCCCGCAGAGGTGGAGGAGGTGCTGCTGGGCCACCCGGCAGTTGAAACTGCGCAGGTCGTCGGCGTACCGGATTCGAGGCTCGGCGAAGTGCCTTGCGCTTACGTTTCGCTCAAGTCGGGACTGATGACGACGGAGGAGTCGCTCATCGCCTGGATGAAGCAGCGCTGCGCCAACTTCCGCGTGCCGCGCTACGTTAAGATCGTCCATGACTTCGAGTCCATCGGCATGACGGCGAGCGGCAAGGTGCAGAAAGCGAAGCTGCGCGCGCACGCGCTCAAGGAATTCAATCTGTAGGGTGGGCCGTTGGCCCACCCTACGATCGCGCCGCGAACCGCCCGAACTCCCCGAGGGCACAGTCGCGTGGCGTCAGAACCGGCACTTGCTCTGCGTGCCGTATTGTAAGTACAGTAACCAGGCAGTTGATGCCCGCGAGGTCCTTAACGACCGTGATCGCGATTGTCGCAAGCAGTAACAACCACGAAAAGGAAACCACCATGAGAGTCGCAACAGCATCGGCTTTGATGTATTCGGTTTTGGCATCGGATGTGCCGCGCAAAAGGCTGCTGGCGGCGGCTGTAGCGTCCGCCTGCGCGCTACCCACACTGGCGATGGCGCAGATACCGCCCGATCTGCAGATCTACGGCCGCGCCAACCTCACTTATGAGCGCATCACCGTCAGCAACAGCCCGGTCGCATCCGCCAACCAGTCCAACTATGAAGTGGTCGACAACAGCTCGCGCATCGGCGTCCGCGGCAAGAAGGATCTCGGCGGCGGCATGTCCGGATTCTTCCAGATCGAGAGCCGGGTCAGGCTGGACAGCGGCGGCGACGTGCTGTCAAGCCGCGACAGCTACCTCGGCCTGCAGGGGGGCTTCGGCACCGCAAGGCTGGGGCGCACCATCGGTCCGGTGTACTACGCCACCTACGACTACATCAGCAACCACAACCACGACACGGGTACCTCCTCGGATGCCTTACTCGCCCCTACCGTGTTCGGCAACCAAGGTTTCATGAACAACACCCTGTGGTATACGAGCCCAAAGCTCGGTCCGTTCACCGTGGACGTCGCCTATTCCCTGCTCGGCGAGGCGCGGGTCCCCGGCCTGTCGCAGCCGCAGTATCTGGGCATCGTCGGCGCGTATGACCAGGGGCCTTTGCATATCGCAGTGTCGTACGCGAGCACGGAGAACACTTCGAACCTTGGAGGGGGCAAGCCCAGTAACGACACCGCTTTCACCGTCGGGGCCTTATACGACTTCAACAAGAAGGTGATCGTCGGCGCGCTGATTGAACAGGCGGAAAGCGACCTGCTCACGGGCAGTGCGAAGCGCAGCTACTTCCGGGGGTCCGTGATGGTGCCGATGGACAAGCACGAGTTCCACTTCAACCTCGGCAATGTCGATCACCGGCTGGACGCGAGTTTGAGCAGCGACGGCGCGACGCAGTGGACGCTCGGCTACAACTACAACATCACCAAGGAGTTCAAGGTTTACGGCTTCTACACGGTCGTCGATAACGAAACGAACGGCAACTACGGTTTCAGGACCTCCGCTGCCGGCGTGGACAACAAGTCCTTGGCCTTGGGCGCGCGCTACAACTTCTGACGCCCAGCGCACGCAGTCATCCGACCCCAGGCTGAACCGCCTGGGGTTTTTTTATGCATAGCCGCGCCGTCGTCGTTCTCTTGGGGGTGTAGCATTGCGCTCGATGCGCGAGGCCATCCACCCTGTTCAACTCGAAGCGCTCAAGCGCATGACCCCGGCGCAAAAGTTGCAGATGGTCGCGGACTTGTACGACACCGGCATCCGGCTGCGGATGGAGGGGCTGCGCATGACCCATCCGGACTGGCCCGACGAGCGCCTGGAGTTGGAGGCGCGCCGCTCGCTGCGCCTTTCCAGTACCTAGCGTAGGGTGGGCCGTTGGCCCACCCTACAATGGCGCTGTGCAAGGTCGCGCCGTCGTTCTCCTCTCCCTCGCCGCCTTCGCCAGTGCCGCCGCGCTGCGCGCGGCAGACCCGCTGCTACCGCTGATCGCGGGGACATTCGGCACCACGCCCGGCGGCGCTGCCGCAGTCATCACCGGCTTTGCGCTCGGCTACGGCCTGCTGCAACTGGTGAACGGGCCGCTCGCCGAGCGCATCGGCAAGTACCGCATGGTGTTCTGGCTGACGGCGATCTCTGCGCTCGGCAATCTCGCTTGCGCGCTTGCGCCGTCGCTTGCCTGGCTGGTCGCGGCGCGCTTCGCCACCGGCGCCAGCGTCGGCGCGATCATTCCGCTGGCGATCGCCTGGATCGGCGACGCGGTGCCCTACGAGCGCCGCCAGCCGGTGCTGGCGCGCTTTCTCATGGGCCACATGTTCGGGATTGCTTTCGCGGCTTCGGCCTCGGGTTACCTCGGCGCGAGCTTCGGCTGGCAGGCGATGTTCTTCCTGCTGACCGCGTTGCACGCGGGCATTGCGCTGCTCCTGCACCTGGAGCTGCGCGGCAATCCGCTGACGGCCGAGGCGCGCCCCGACACCGGACCGATCGCCGAAACCTTCCGCCGCATGGCCGCATTGACGCGCCGGCCCTGGGTGCGCGTGATGCTGGTCACGGTGTTCGTCGAAGGCGCGCTGTTTTATGGCGCGCTCGCTTTCGTCGCACTCGATCTGCACCTGCGCTTCGGCCTGAGCCTGGGCGCAAGCGGCTCGATGCTGGCGGTATTTGCCGCCGGCGGGCTGCTGTACGCCGTTATGGCTGGACGCGTCGTGCCACGGCTTGGCGAGCGCGGGCTGGTACTGGGGGGTGGGCTTCTGATTGCGCTCGGCTTCCTCGGCCTCGTCGCCGCGCCTTCGGCGGGTTATGCCTTGCCCTGCATGGTGGCGCTCGGCTCAGGCCTCTACATGCTGCACAACACCTTGCAAGTGCACGCCACGCAGATGGCGCCCGAGGCGCGCGGCGGGGCACTAGCGTTGTTCGCCTGCAGCCTGTTCACCGGCCAGTCGGCGGGCGTGTGGCTCGCCTCGCACGCAGTGGATGCCGCCGGCGCACGGCCGGTGTATTGCGTTGCGGCAATCGGGCTTTCGGCGCTCGTGCTCGATTTCAGGCGGCGGCTGGCTAAACTGCGTGCCATGCAGTCTCTGGAGACAACGACGTGAAACGCCTGCTTGCATCCCTGCTGCTCGCCCCCTTCGAGTGACCTCGTGAAGGCGTTTACCTACACCGCCTTGCCTGCGCGGGTGGTGTTCGGCGCGGGCGCGGTGGCGCAGCTTCCGGCGGAGATCGACAAGCTGGGCGCGAAGCGCGCGCTGGTGCTGTCCACGCCCGGCCGCGCGGCGAGCGTGAAATTGGTGGTCGCCTCGCTCGGTGCGCGCTACGCCGGCCTCTACGACAAGGCGGTGATGCACGTGCCGATCGAGGTGGCCGAGGACGCGCGGCGCGTGGCGAAGGAGTTGGGCGCCGACTGTTGCGTTGCGGTCGGCGGCGGCTCGACCATCGGGCTGGGCAAGGCCATCGCCGCCGCATCAGGCATGCCGGTGCTCGCTGTGCCCACCACCTACTCCGGCTCCGAGATGACGCCGATCTACGGCCTGACCGAAGGCGGCCAGAAGCGCACGCAGCGCGACGCCAGGGTGCTGCCGAAGACCGTGATCTACGATCCGGAGCTCACGCTCGGTCTGCCGCCGGCGACCTCGGCCGCGAGCGGCATGAATGCCATTGCGCACTGCGTGGAAGCGATGTACGCGCAGGATGCGAATCCGATCATCAGCTTGATGGCGGAGGAGGGAATACGGGCATTGGCGACTGCCTTGCCCGTCGTGGTAAGGAATCCGTCGAACCTGGATGCCAGAGGGGATGCGCTCTACGGGGCCTGGCTCGCTGGCGTTTCACTGGGCGCGGTCGGTATGGCCCTGCACCACAAGCTCTGCCACACGCTCGGCGGTACCTGGAACCTGCCGCACGCCGAAACTCACGCGATCATGCTGCCGCACTCGGCGCGCTACAACCGCGACGCGGCGCCCGAGGCGATGGCGCGCATCGCGCGCGCGCTCGGTGCCAAGGACGCGCCCACTGGCCTCTACGATCTGGAGTTGAAGCTCGGCCTGAAGATGAAGCTCGCGGACCTCGGCATGCAGGAGGCCGACCTCGAGCGCGCGGCGCAGCTCGCCACCCAGGCGCCTTACCCGAACCCGGCGCCCATCGAGTACGCCGGGGTGCTCGCGCTGTTGAAGAATGCCTTCGAGGGCCGGCGCCCTAGCTGAACTCGCGCTCCTGCAGCGCGCGCCACATCAGCTTGCCCGAGCCGGTGCGCGGCAGCGCGTCCATGAAAGCGACCCTGCGCGGCGCTTTGTAGGCAGCCATTCGCCCGCGCGCCCAGTCCATGATCTCCTCGGCGCTTGCCGCGGCGCCGGGCTTGAGCACCACCACCGCTTTCACCGTCTCGCCCCGGCGCTCGTCGGGCGAGGCGATGATGCAGCACTCCTTGATCGCCGGGTGCTGGTACATCGCGGCCTCCACCTCCGCCGGCCAGACCTTCAAGCCAGCCGCATTGATCATGCGCTTCAGGCGATCCGAGATGAAGAAGTAGCCGTCCTCGTCAGTGCGCCCGAGGTCACCGGTGCGAAAGTAGCGCTTGCCTTCGATCTCCACCCAGGACTCGCGGGTGGCCTTCTCGTTGCCCCAGTAGCCGATGAGAAGCTGCGGCCCGCGCACCACGATTTCGCCCTGCTCGCCAGGCCCGAGAATCCGCAAGCCATCCGGATCCACCACCAGCGCCTCGGTGTCGAAGGTCGGGATGCCCAGGCACTGCTGCTTCGGGTTCTGCGGCGGGTTGATGTGCGTCTGCGAGATGGTCTCGGTCAGGCCGTAGCCTTCGATGTAGCGCACGCCGCACACCTCGTAGAGCTTCTGCGCGATGGCTTCGGGCATTGCCGCGCCGCCGCCGAAGATCCACTTGAGGGATGACACATCGTGCTCGAGCGCCTTGGGGTGCGAGAGCAGGTCCACCACCATCGTCGGCACGTTGTCCCAGTG
>CAZVZV010000031.1:0-8150 GCA_964631735.1 uncultured Enterobacteriaceae bacterium | reverse complement strand
CGACAAAGCACGCGCGAGCGCGGCCTTCGACGACTTCATCAAGAGCCAGCCGCAGCACCCGCTCGCCAAGGACGCCGAGCAGGCGCTCGCCGCGCTGCGCTAGCGTGCTAAGATTTCCGTCCAACGGCGGCCTGGGCCGCCGTTTTCCATTGGAGAGAACGCCATGAGCCACGTCATGAACACCTACGCCCGGCAGCCGGTGGCGTTCGTGCGCGGCGAAGGCGTCTGGCTCTGGGACGAGCAGGGCCGCAAGTACCTCGACGCCCTGGCCGGCATCGCGGTGAATACGCTGGGCTATGCGCATCCCAGGCTGACGAAAGCCCTGTCGGAAAGAATCAACAGCGGCGTCATCCATACATCGAACCTCTGGCGCATTCCCGACCAGGAGGCGGCGGCGGACCGCGTCGCCGCGATCACCGGCCTGGACGAAGTGTTCTTCTGCAACTCCGGCCTCGAGGCCAACGAGGCGGCGATCAAGGTGGCGCGCAAGTACGGCCACGAGCGCGGCGTCGCCGAGCCGGCGATCATCGTCATGGAGAAGGCATTCCACGGCCGCTCGCTGGCGACGCTGTCCGCCACCGGCAGCCGCAAGGTGCAGGCGGGGTTCGAGCCGCTGGTCTCGGGCTTCGTGCGCGTCCCGCTCAACGACCTGGACGCGGTGCGCCAGGTCGCCGAGCACAACAAGAACGTGGTCGCGGTGTTCATCGAGCCGATCCAGGGCGAAGGCGGCATCAATGTGTCTCGCCTGGACTACCTGCGCGGCTTGAAGGAGATCTGCGACCGCAACGAATGGCTGTTCATGTCCGACGAGGTGCAGTGCGGCCTGGGGCGCACCGGCAAATGGTTCGTCTACCAGCACGCAGGCTTGCAGCCGGATGTGGTGCCGCTCGCCAAGGGCCTCGCTTCGGGCGTGCCGGTGGGCGCCTGCGTGGTCGGCAACCGGGCCAGGGGCGTGTTCAAGCCCGGCAACCACGGCTCGACTTTTGGTGGCAACCCGCTCGCCATGTGCGCCGTGGTGACGACGCTGGACACCATGCAGGACGAAGGGCTGCTCGAAAACGCATTGCGCGTGGGCGACGCGATCCGCGGCGGTCTCGAGTCGGCGCTGCGCGGGGTCGCCGGCGTGGTTGAAGTGCGCGGGATGGGCATGATGATCGGCGTCGAGCTGGACCGGCCCTGCGGCGAGATCGTGAGGATGGCGCTCGCGCACGGCCTGGTGACCAACGTCACCGCCGAGAATGTGATCCGCATCATGCCGGCGCTGGTGATGAACGAGGTCGAGGCCCGCCAGGTGGTCGAGCGCCTCGCGCCGATCGTGCGGGAATTCCTCGAGCAATCCGCCGCAGCTCCGCGCGCCGCCGCGGCGCGCTGAAGGCCGGCGAGTTCCCGCATGGCGAAGCTGCGCCATTTCCTGCAATTCAACGATTTCTCGCGCGCCGAGTTCGCGCACCTGTTCGCGCGCACGCGCTGGATCAAGCAGCAGTTCAGGCGCTACAAGCGCTACTGGCCGCTGGAAGACCGCACGCTGGTGATGATCTTCGAGAAGCAGTCCACGCGCACACGGCTTTCGTTCGAGGCCGGCATGCACCAGCTGGGCGGCGCCGCCATCTTCCTCAGCACGCGAGATTCGCAGCTCGGGCGCGGCGAGCCGGTGGAGGACGCGGCGCAGGTGATTTCGCGCATGTGCGACGTGGTGATGATCCGCACCTTCGAGCAGCAGATCATCGAGCGCTTCGCCGCCCACTCGCGCGTGCCGGTGATCAACGGCCTGACCAACGAATACCATCCCTGCCAGGTGCTGGCCGACATCTATACCTACGTCGAGCAGCGCGGCTCGATCAAGGGCAGGACCGTCGCCTGGATCGGCGATTCGAACAACGTCTGCAATACCTGGCTGCAGGCGGCGGAGGTGTTCGACTTCAACGTGCACGTCTCCACGCCGCCGGGCTACGAGGTCGAGCCCGAGCGCGCGGGCCTCTACGGCACCGACCATTACGAGGAGTTCCGCGACCCGATGCAGGCGGCCAAGGGCGCGCACCTGGTGAGTACCGACGTGTGGACCAGCATGGGCTTCGAGGCGGAGAACGAGGAGCGCAGGCGCGACTTCGAGGACTGGCAGGTGGACCCCGAGATGATGCAAGCCGCCAGGAAGGACGCCCTGTTCATGCACTGCCTGCCGGCGCACCGCGGCGAGGAAGTCGCCGCCGCGGTGATCGACGGCAAGCAAAGCGTGGTGTGGGAAGAGGCGGAGAACCGCCTGCACACGCAGAAAGCATTGCTGGAATTCCTCTTGCTGGGAAAGGTGCGCAAGCAATGAAGCGGGGCAACATCGGCAAAGTGGTACTCGCCTACTCGGGGGGCCTGGATACCTCGGTGATCCTGAAGTGGCTGCAGGACGTCTATCGCTGCGAGGTGGTCACCTTCACTGCCGACATCGGCCAGGGCGAGGAGCTCGCGCCCGCGCGCAGCAAGGCGCTCAAGCTCGGCATCAAGCCGGGCAATATATTCGTCGAGGACCTGCGTGAGGAGTTCGTGCGCGATTTCGTGTTCCCGATGTTCCGCGCCAATGCAGTGTACGAGGGCGAGTACCTGCTCGGCACCTCGATCGCGCGGCCGCTGATCGCGAAGAACATGATCAAGGTGGCGCGCAGGACCGGCGCCGACACCATCTCGCACGGCGCCACCGGCAAAGGTAACGACCAGGTGCGCTTCGAATTGGGCGCCTACGCGCTGATGCCGGAGGTGAAGATCATCGCGCCATGGCGCGAATGGGACCTGCTGTCGCGCGACAAGCTGCTCGCCTATGCGCACAAGCACCGCATCCCGGTGGAGTACCAGAGCAAGAAGGGCGGCGCGCCCTACTCCATGGACGCCAATCTGCTGCACATCTCCTACGAGGGCGGGATCCTCGAGGATCCCGCCTACGAGCCAGAGGAGTCGATGTGGCGCATCACCGTGCCGCCCGAGAAGGCGCCGTCGCGGCCCGAACGCGTCGAACTCGAATACCGCAGCGGCGATATCGTGGCGGTGAACGGCAGGAAGCTGTCGCCGGCGCGGGCGCTCACCGAACTGAACCGCCTCGGCGGCAAGCACGGCGTGGGCCGGCTGGACATGGTCGAGAACCGTTACGTCGGCATGAAGTCGCGCGGCTGCTACGAAACGCCGGGCGGCACGATCATGCTGCGCGCGCACCGCGCCATCGAATCGATCACCCTGGACCGCGAGGTGCTGGCGATCAAGGACGATCTGATGCCGCGCTACGCGCGCCTGATCTACAACGGCTACTGGTTCAGCCCGGAGAGGAAGCTGCTGCAGACGCTGATCGACGCCTCGCAGGCGCCGGTCAACGGCAAGGTGCGCGTCAAGCTGTACAAAGGCACGGTGCTGGTGACCGGGCGCAGCTCGAAGGATTCGCTGTTCGACCCGCGCATCGCCACCTTCGACGACGACCAGGGCGCCTACGATCAGGCCGACGCCGCGGGCTTCATCCGGCTCAACGCGCTGCGCATGCGCATCGCGGCAAGAAAGGGTCGCCGCTCGTCATGAAGCGTTGGCTGGCCGCCTTGCTCATCACGCTCGGCGCGCAGGCGTGGGCGGCGCCGTTCGCCGTGCGCCTGGGCACCGAGCGCATCGCGCTCGACACGCCGCCGGGATTTGCCGACGCTCTCGAGCTCGCCTCGCCGCGCCTGCAGGAGGCGGCGGAAGCGCTGACTTCCGCCTCCAACCGCATCCTGCTGTTCGCCCTCACCGACGCGGACCTGCGCAGCTTCACCCGCGGCGATTCACCGGAGATGCGCCGCTACCTACTGGTGGCGACGGCGCGCGCCATGGAGCGCGATCGCCTGGGCGCCGAGCAGTTCAGGGCCTTCGTCGCCGAGTCGCTGCGCGGCCTGGGAAATCCTGTGGCGCCCGCCGACCTGCGCAAGCACCTCGAGGCCCTGCCGCAGGGCCAGCCGAGCCTGCTGTGGGAGCTGCGCCGCACCCCGGAGGCCGTGTCGGTGCTGCAGGGCACGCGCGTGCCGACGCGGCCGAACGCGAAGCCGCAATACCTGCTCACCACCACCAGCTACCTGCTGGTGCGCGGCAAGGCGCTCAACGTCTCCGCCTTCGCCGGCTACGACGAAGATGCCGACGCGGACTGGCTGCGCGCCGCGACGCTGCGCTGGATCGACGAACTGCTGCGCCTGAATTCGCGCTAGCCTGCCCACCATCCCATGCCATCCTTCGACATCGTCTCGCAGGTCAACCCGCAGGAAGTGAAGAACGCGCTCGAGCAGACCAACAAGGAAATACAGAACCGCTACGACTTCAAGGGCTCCGACGCGCGCATCGAGCAGGACGAGCTCGCGTTGACCGTCTACGCCGACGACGAGTTCAAGCTCGGCCAGGTGACCGACGTGCTGCGCCAGCGGATGGCCAAGCGCAACATCGACGTGCGCTGCCTGGAGCTGGGCGCGGTGGAGAAGATTTCGGGTGACAAAGCCAAACGCCTGGTCACGGTAAAGACCGGCATCGCGCAGGAAAAGGCCAAGCAGATCCAGAAGCTGGTGAAGGACTCGAAGCTGAAAGTGCAGGGCTCGATCCAGGGCGACCTGGTGCGCATCTCGGGTGCGAAGAAGGACGATCTGCAGGCGGCGATCCAGCTGGTGCGGGGATCCGTGACCGACCTGCCGCTGCAATTCATCAACTTCCGCGACTAAGGCCCTCGAGCCACCTGTCGTAAATGCGGTCGGCGACCGCGTGCAGCGCCGTCAGGCGCCGCTCGAGGTCCTGCCGGATCAAGTCGGGCTGTTGCACGCCGGGACTGGCGCGCGACTCCTCGATCTCGCGCGCCCCGCCTTGCAGCCAGTCGCCGACCAGTTGCTCGGTCATCTCGACGTGGCATTGCATGCCGAAATGCTTGCCGAGCGCAAAAGCCTGGTTGGCGCAATGCGCGTTTTCCAGCACGCGCGTGCCGCCGGGCGGAATGGAAAACGTCTCGCCGTGCCAGTGGAAGGGTTCGAAATCCTGCAGCGGCCCCAGCCAATCGCGCGCCACGCCGTTGGCCGACACGCGCACCTCGCCCCAGCCGATCTCCTTCACCGGGCTGGCGCGCACCGTGCCGCCGAAGGCCTTCGCCATCAGCTGCCCGCCCAGGCAGTGTCCCAGCACCGGCACGTCCTTGCGCACCGCGTCGCGCACCAGCTCGAGCGCCGGAATGATCCACGGCAGGTCGTCGTTGACGCTCACCGGCCCGCCCATGAAAACGAGCCCGGAGAAGCGCCGCGCGTCCTTCGGCACCGCGCGGCCCTCGTCGAGCGCGACCAGCTTCCAGGGGATCCCCCTGCGCTCGAGGGTGGTGGCAAAATAGCCCGGACCTTCGCTCGGAGCATGCCTGAAGATGGCCACCGGTTTCATGGCCCGCAATTGTAGTGCGCTGCTGCTTTGCGCGGCGGCCCTGCCTGTTGCCGCCGCCGACGTGAGTTTCGTCGGCGCGATCGGCGACAAGGCGGCGATCCTGGTGATCGACGGCGGCGCGCCGCGCACGGTGAAGGTTGGGCAGAAGCTCGGGCCGGTGATGGTGCTCTCGGTCGAGCGCGAGCAAGCGGTCGTGGAGATCGAGGGCGAACGCCGCACACTGCTGCGCGGCCAGCATTTCCAGACCGGCGCCAGCGACCGCCAGAGCACCGTCCTCACGGCAGACGCACGCGGCCACTTTATCGCCGAGGGCGCCGTCAACGGCAAGCCCGTGCGCTTCGTCGTGGATACCGGCGCCACCGTCGTTGCGTTGCCAGCGAGCGAGGCTGTGCGCCTGGGCATCGATTACCGCAAGGGCCGTCCCGGCACCACCAGGACCGCAGGTGGCGTGGTGCCGGTGTACCGCCTCATATTCGACTCGGTAAAGGTCGGCGGCATCGAGCTGCACGCGGTGGAGGGGCTGGTGATCGAACAGGGCCTGGACATTGCGCTGCTCGGCATGAGCTTCCTCAGCCGCGTGGAAATGAAGAATGAAGGCCAGGTAATGACCCTCATCCGGCGCTTCTGATGCGAATCGCGACGACGCTGCTGTTCCTGGGCGCCTTTGCCGCCTTCGCCGCGCCGCTCGACGACCTGGCGCGCAAGGCGGCGAACGGCTCGGCCGAGGCCAAGGCGCAGATCGAGCGCCAGGCCGCGGCCGGTGACACCGTGGCCGAGCACCTGATGGGCATGATGCACATCTCGGGCAAGGGGGCTGAGCAAAGCGATGCGCAGGCGCTGGACTGGTTCCTGCGCGCCGCGCGCAAAGGCCACGCCGAATCGCAGCACAACGCCGCGGTCATCTACGAACGCAACGCCGGCACGCTGAAGGATCCCGCCGAGGCGCGGCGCTGGTACCTGGCTGCCGCAGAGCAGGGACTGGCGCGCTCGCAGGCCAAGCTCGGCGCGCTGACCCTCGATGGCGTCGGGGGCGCCGCGAACCTGGACGAGGGCAAGCAATGGCTGGAGAAAGCGGCGGCACAAGGCAATCCCTACGGCAGGTACCGCCTGGGCATGCTGCACCTTGAAGGGCGCGGCTACGAGCGCAATGTGGACGCCGGGGCAATGCTGATTCAGCAGGCCGCCGAAGGCGGCGACCGGGAAGCGCGCTACCGCCTGGCGCTGCTGCACGGCACCGGCAGCGGCGTGGAGAAGAGCGACCAGAAGGCGCTGGAGTGGCTGCGCAAGTCGGCCGCGCAGGGACTGCCCGAGGCCGAATTCCTGCTGTCTGCGATCTACAGCACCGGGCAGTACGGCGTGGCGCGCGACGACAAGGTCGCGGTGCGCTGGATGCGCCGCGCCGCGGTGCAAGGCTACGCCGACGCCGAATTCTCGCTGGGCTTGGCCTACGCCGAGGGGCGCGGAGTGAAAAAGGATGCGCAGGAGGCCTACGGCTGGATGCTGCGCGCCTCGCGCCGCGGCCATGCCCCGGCTATCGCGTACGTGAAGGAGATCCAGTCAAAGCTGGAGAAGAAGCGCAAGCCGGGCGGCTAGCGCTTGGACCAGAATGAAGTCAGGCGTCGATCTCTCGCTCGGTGAGCGCGTACTCCATTCGGTACATTGCACCGACAACCCCTGTGGCGCCATGCTGTTCAAGTTGCGCATTGCCAAGGTCGGCCTGCATAAGATTTGCCACGGATTCCTGGCTGTACCCGGTGACCAACAAGGCCCAGTCGACGCCCGCGTCGGCGCCCCGAATACGCTGTTCATTCGTCATTGGCGTCGCGAGAGCTCCTTCAAACAGATGGACGCTACCCAGGCCAACTCTTGAAGGAAGCTGAGGTAGCTCGTCCTGGAGCAGCCACTTTCGCATTGAAATCTCCGCTTCCGGTGCCGGCTTGAAGCGAAGCAACAGACCGGCCTGGCCCATGCCATGCCACCCACCGAGTTCCGCGGACAAAACCCGGAATCGAAAGCCTCTCCGGAAGATGCTCGTGCGTATGCCAATCGTCGTGTTCGGCAATTGCGTCCGGAACAATATCGAACGACAGAAGCATTGCGGCTTTTCCGAGCAAGGGCATGCAATCTATCGTTCCGGTTTTGCCGCGCGGAACGCGTCGGACAAGAACCGGCAGTTAGAACGCACGTTACTTGACGTCCTCAAGCTTGACGCCGCGACCCGCGCGAAAGCTTGCACGAGCCTGCTCGACGCGCTGCAGGAACCGGGGGTCGTTTTCAAGCCGATATTCAAACCAATCGTCCTCCGACTTAAAGCCGATCAATACCCCGGCTGGTTTGCCATGGCGCGTGATGACAACGTCCTGCGTTTCGGCTTCTCGAAGAAAGCGAGACAAGTCGTCCTTGACCTCGGAAAGAGGTACTTCCTTCACTTTGGATTTCCGTACCACGTCAGCCATGACTCAGCCTCCGGTTTAGGCACGATCGCCAATACCGCAACGACCGAACCCGACACATCGTAGAACACACGGACCTCCTCGACCCGGAGCCGGAATTGCGGCCTCGCCATGCCACGCAAGCGCTTGATCCGGCTGCGGCTGGTCTTGGTCGGTTCATGCCTTAGATGGGTTTTGAGGGCTTCTTTGACCGCTGCCCGTTCGCTGGCCTTCAACTTTCGCAGGTCCTCGACGGCCTCAGGGGCCAGGAGTATCTCGAACCGCATTCTGGCCAGATTATAGCCAGAACACTTGCCGCTG
>CAZVZV010000030.1:0-4947 GCA_964631735.1 uncultured Enterobacteriaceae bacterium | reverse complement strand
TGGCCGCCGCGCTTCAATTCCCGCAGCGCCGCCTCGCGGATCAGGCCCTCGGAGAACGGCGCGGCGAAGGTCTTGATGGCGAGGCGCCTCTGCGGCGCGGTGGCGATGACCGAGAAATCGCGCAGGCCTTCGAGGGACATGGCCAGCGTGCGGGGAATCGGCGTGGCCGTGAGCGTGAGCACGTCCACTTCCGCGCGCAGCGCCTTCAGCGCCTCCTTCTGCCGCACGCCGAAGCGGTGCTCTTCGTCGATGATGGCGAGGCCCAGGCGGTCGAATTTCACGTCCTTCGACAGCAGCTTGTGCGTGCCGATGAGGATGTCCACTTCGCCGGTGGCCAGCGCCTTGAGCGTGTCGGTTGCCTGCTTGCCGGTCCTGAAGCGCGACAGCTCGGCGATCTTCACCGGCCAGTCGGCGAAGCGGTCGGAGAAAGTCTGGAAGTGCTGCTCCACCAGCAGCGTGGTGGGACAGAGGATCGCCACCTGTTTCTTGTCGGCGACGGCGACAAAAGCTGCGCGTAGCGCCACCTCGGTCTTGCCGAAGCCGACGTCGCCGCAGATCAGGCGGTCCATCGGCTTGCCCGAAACCATGTCCTGCGTTACCGCCTGGATGGCGGCAGCCTGGTCGGGCGTCTCCTCGAAACCGAAGCCGTCGGCGAATGCATCCACATCGTGCGGCAGGACCTGGAAGGCATGGCCCTGGCGCGCCGCGCGCCTGGCGTAGAGCTGGAGCAGTTCGGCGGCGGTGTCGCGCACCTGCTTCGCCGCCTTGGCCTTCGCCTTGTCCCATTGTCCGCTGCCCAGCTTGTGCAGCGGCGCGGCCTCGGCCTCGGCGCCGGAGTAGCGCGAGATCACCGCGAGCTGCGACACCGGCACGTAGAGTTTGTCGCCGCCCTCGTACTGCAAATGGAGGAACTCGGTGGGGCCTTCGCCCAGGTCCATGCCGACCAGGCCCTGGTAACGGCCGATGCCGTGCTGCGCGTGCACTACCGGGTCGCCGACGCGAAGTTCGGACAGGTCGCGCAGCATGCCTTCGACGGAGCTCTTCTTCTGCGCATCCCGCGCGCGGCGCCGCACCGTGCCGGCATAGAGCTCCGCTTCCGTGACCACGCACCAGCCCTCATGCGGCAGGGCGAAGCCGCCGCTGAGCGGCGCTACGGTGATGGCGAAGCGCGCGCTCGAGCGCAGCCACTCCTCGAAGGTCGCGCAGGATGCGGGGGCCAAGCCGTACTCGGCGAAGTAGCTGAGCATGGTTTCGCGCCGCCCGGCGGATTCAGCCGCCACCAGTACCCGCAGGCCGCAGTCGCCGAGGAAACTCTTGAATGCCGCAAGCGGGTCCTGCGCGCGCCGGTCCACCGCGAGCGCCGGCAAGACCTCGCCGGCAAGGCCCCGCTCGAGTTCGGCGCGCGGGAAGCGCTGCGCGGCGAGGTGGAACTCTTCCGCCGGCACGAAGATCTGCGCGGGCGGCAACAGCGGCCGCTCGCGCTCGCCACCCAGCAATTTGTAGCGCGAATTGGTGTCGCGCCAGAACGCTTCGATCGCGGCGGGGATGTCGCCATGCCGCACCAGGGTCGTGTCGCGCGGCAAATAGTCGAACAGCGTCGCTACCGCGTCGAAGAACAGGGGCAGGTAGTACTCGATGCCCGCCGCCGCGATGCCGTTCGAGACGTCGCGGTACAGGCCCTTCTTCGACGGATCGCCTTCGAATACTTCTCGCCAACGGCCCCTGAATTTCGCGCGGCCCGCGTCGTCCAGCGGGAACTCGCGCGCCGGCAGCATGCGCACTTCCTTCACCGTGTAGAGCGTGCGCTGCGTGTCCACGTCGAAGCTGCGGATGGTCTCGATGACTTCGTCGTCGAGGTCCAGGCGGTAGGGCAGCTGGCTGCCCGCGGGAAACAGGTCGATCAGCCCGCCGCGGATGCAGAATTCTCCAGGCGCCACCACCTGGGTGACATGGTGGTAGCCGGCGACCGCGAGCTGCTGGCGCAGTGCCGCCACGTCGAGCGGTTTGCGCTGCTCGAGGAAGAAGGTACGCGCGGCAAGGTACGAAGGCGGGCAAAAGCGCACCAGCGCTGTTTGCGCCGGCACCACGGCGAGGTCGAAGTCGCCGCGCTGGATCCGGTAGAGCGTCGCCAGGCGCTCGGACACCAGGTCCTGGTGCGGCGAGAACGAGTCGTAGGGCAGCGTTTCCCAGTCAGGCAGCAGGCAGACGCGCAGTGTTGGCGCCAGCCAGGCGACCTCCTCGACCAGGCGCTGCGCATCGAGTGCGGTGGCGCTGAGCACGACGATGGGACGGGACGCGACGGCAATGCGGCACACAGCGAGCGCATCCACCGAGCCGGCAAGCCGGGCGTCGTGCGGCTTTGCGGGGAGCGGGTCGCGGAGCATGCCGAAAGCAATTATACTTGCTTGAATATATGGAGTTTTTGCGTTGACCTGCTATGCCCTGATTCCGGCGGCGGGCAGCGGCAGCCGCTTGGCGGCCGCGCAGCCCAAGCAATACCTCGCCCTCGCGGGCAAACCCATGCTGTGGCACGCCGTCGCGGCGCTCTGCCGACCGCCGGTAGAGATGGTGTTCGTGGTGCTCGCGCCGGGCGATACGGCATTCGCCGGCGTCGACTGGAGCGCCTTCGCCGGGAAGATCGAGTCGCTGTATTGCGGCGGCGAGTCGCGGCGCGACTCGGTGTACAACGGGCTGGTCGCGGCGATGGCGGCAGTGCAAGCCGACGACTGGATGCTGGTGCACGACGCGGCGCGGCCCTGCCTGCCGCCCTCCGACCTGTTGCGGCTCTACGAGGAATGCCGCAACGATGAGATCGGCGGCATCCTTGCGCTGCCTGTCGCGGACACGGTGAAGCGAGTGAACAAGGACGAGACCGGTGCGCAGCGCGTCGCCGGCACCGAGGACCGCAACCAGTTGTGGCTGGCGCAGACGCCGCAGATGTTCCGCGCCGGGTTGCTGGCGCAGGCGCTGCGCCAGGCGAAGGGCGCGGTGACCGACGAGGCGAGCGCAGTGGAGCAGTTGGGGCTCAAGCCGAGGCTCGTGCTGGGAAGTCGCGAGAATCTGAAGGTGACCTGGCCGGAGGATGTCGCCATTGCCCAGGCCATTCTCTCGAGGCGATGACATGAGAATTGGCCAGGGTTTCGACGTGCACGCGCTGGTCCCCGGCCGCAAGCTGGTGATCGGCGGGGTGCAGATTCCGTTTCACCTCGGGCTGGAAGGGCACTCGGATGCCGATGTGCTGCTGCACGCGATCTGCGACGCGCTGCTCGGCGCCGCGGGGCTGGGCGACATCGGGCGCCACTATCCGGACACGGATGCCCAGTACTCCGAGATCGACAGCCGCAGGCTGCTGCGCGACGTGGCGGCGAAACTCGCGGCGCAGAAATTGCGCGTGGTGAACGTGGACGCTACTGTGATCGCGCAGGCGCCGCGCATGGCGCCGCACTTCGCCGCCATGACCGCGAACATTGCGGCGGATCTGGGTGTCGCGCCGGCCGCGGTGAACTTGAAAGCCACCACCACCGAGGGCCTGGGCTTCGCTGGCCGCGGCGAAGGCATCGCCGCGATGGCAGTGGCATTGATCGAGGACGCCTGAAATGTACTCGCCACCCTACAACCGCGTGGAGGACCGCAAGGAGCTGGTGGAGTTCATGCGCGCCAATAGCTTCGCCCTGCTGGTCACGGCGACCGGCGGCACGCCAGTGGCCTCCCACCTGCCGGTGACCGTGGCCGACAGCGAGGCAGGCATGGTGATTCATTCGCATATGGCGAAGAACAATCCGCAGTGGCAGGAATTCTTCGACGACGAAGTGATGCTGGTTTTCACCGGCCCGCACGCTTACGTCTCGCCGCGCTGGTACGTGGACCGGGAGCGCGTGCCGACCTGGAACTACGCCGCAGCGCACGCCTACGGCAAGGTGAAGCTTACCGGGGACCGCACGGTGAAGCACGCCGCGCAGCGCGCGTTGGTGGAGCAGCTCGATCCGCAATGGCTGCCGACGTTTGATGCGCTGCGCCCGGACTATGTCGAGCAAATGCTGAACAGCATCGTCACCTTCGACCTCGCAGTGACGCGCCTGGAGACGCGCTGGAAGCTGTCGCAGAACCGCGGTCGCCGCGAGCAGGAGCTGATCGCCGCGGAGCTGGACAAGTCGGAGGACGTCTCGGTGCGCTCTCTCGCAGCGCTTACGCGCACGCACCTGGTGAAGGAGTGATTGAGTAGAATACTATTCAAGTGAAACAATAGTTTGCAAGTGTATATTCATGTAAAGTATTTACTTCTTCTAAGGTACTACTGGCAGGACAAGGCGGGCGGCCAGCCCGCCGCCTTCCCGGGCGGCCAATTCGAAGCGCCCGGCATGGGCACGCGCCACCCGCTCCACGATCGCCAGCCCGAGGCCCGCGCCTCCCCGATCGCTGCGGGCTTCGTCCAAGCGCGTGAATGGCCGCTTCAAGCGGTCGACTTCATCCGCCGGAATGCCCGGACCTCGATCGAGTACCTCCAGCACCACGTCGCCGTCGCGCCGCGACGCGGCCACCTCGATTTCGCCGCCCGCGTAGCGCAACGCGTTGTCCACCAGGTTCATCAGCGCACGGTGCAGCGCCATGCGCGCCGCGGAGAGGGTCGCGCCGCTTGCGCCAGTGCGCCGCACCGGCTTGCCGAGTTTTGCGAAATGCGCCGCGACCTCGTCTGCCAGCGCATCCATGTCCACCGCTTCGCGCTCTTCGCCGTCGCCGCGCGCGAAATCGAGGAACTGGCCAATCACCTGGTCCATCTCCTCGATGTCGGCATTCATGCCCTGGGCGGCGGCGGCCTCGGCGCCGCTCATCTCCAGCGCGAGGCGCAGCCGCGACAGCGGCGTGCGCAGGTCGTGCGAAATGCCGGCGAGCACCATCGCCCGCTCGCGTTCCATCGAGGCGAGGTCGCCGGCCATGCGGTTGAACGCC
>CAZVZV010000029.1:0-2909 GCA_964631735.1 uncultured Enterobacteriaceae bacterium | reverse complement strand
GCGAGCGACGTGCCGACCGATTAGGCGAGACCGCTTACAGCGTGGATTTCATCCGCGTCGAAGCTTTCCTTGTGCCGGCGCTCTCCACTCGCCAGGAACCCGATCAACCGCCCGTGTACGTGCATGGGCCAGAGGATCGGCATCGGGAGCTGCGAGCCGACCGTTTTCGGCACGATCGGCTCATTCTTGAGCCGGAGATGGATGATGGCCGGGTCTTGCGCGGAGATTTCTCGGGGAAGCGTTTCAGCCGTCGGACAGGCGAGCAAGAACCTGTCCGCCTGTTCATTCAAGTAGATCGATGCACCGGAGGTCGCAAGCAGCGACTCGAGTCGCTCGACGACGCGCTGCTGCAGACTGGCCCGGTCCTGGATCAGCGTGAGTTCCTGCGCGAGCGCTTTCAGCCCCTCGAAACGCTCGCTCGCGCCGCGATTGAGCCATCGATCCATCGCGTGTTCGACGCGGCGATGGAACATCTGGAACACGATCGCCAGCCCAAGCGCGATGGCAAGGCCGGCGATGAAGCTCTGGTTCTTGCTCGCCGACAGAGTGTGCTCGATAAACCACTCCGTGGACTTGAACAGGATGAACAGGATGAAGATGAGCAAGGCATAGGTCGCCGACCGGATCACGCGCCGGTCGACCCGCTCCCACAAGGCCCGCTTCCGGACCTGCGGGTTTGGAGTTGAGGGCTTGGGTGACGTCAGCGAACTCATCTGTATGTCAGGGCTTGCGTTGACCGGAAACCAGGGTCAGCGTCTGAGTCAGCACGCTGGCGTTGACGCCGAACGTTCGCAATGACGCGCACGCGCGAGCGCCAACGGCGCTTGCCAAGTGTCGCTGTCGATTGAGGGGTTAGGCGTCGATCCCTCAGCCATCGGTTTGGATTGAGCCCGCCAGGTTGTCGACAACGACGGGGCTTTCGAAGTACGTGACCATCGGAGGCGATCCGAACCTCTCTTGAATTGATTTCTTCCACTCTGCGCTATATAAGCGCTCCGCGTCCTCCCGGGACTTCCACAGGTAGACACCACCAGCAGACCCGCCATCCTGGGAGAGGGTGTAGTACTTCCGAATCAGTCCTTGGACCTCTCGATACTTCGGTGCGGTACTCGAAAAGAGGTCGCGGGCCTTGTCGCGACTCACTGGTTGCGGGAGTTTGAATTGCACAAGTGCGGTAATCATTTCAGTTGTCTCCTTATTTTTGGTGGTGCTGGATTGACGCCTAACGTCGCCCATGAGAGGCCGAGCAAGCGGGCGAAGCCGGCTTGCCAAGGTCCGTCTCGATGGGCTGGTTATGCGGCATCATGCACTCGCCCGTGGATTGTGCAGGCGCGCGCCTACTTGCCCCCGGCCTGCCGCGCGTAGTCGTCCGCGTCGTACCAACCGCGCGACGCCGTCACTTTGAGGTCCGCATCCAGGTCCCATTCCTCCCAACCGACAACTCGCAGGGACCTCTTCGTGCCCGAATGGGCGCCGGTGAAAGTCCGGAAATATGCGACATGATTGCCCGCGCAACGCACGTTGTCGCACACCAGCTTGAGATCCGGAACGTCAGCAAAGAAGCCGGCGGCCATTTCGGCGATGCCTTGGCGACCTAGCCACGGCTTGCCACGATTGATGACGATCTGCCCATCTTGGGCGTAGAACGCCGCGACGGCTTCCGGCGACCCGGAGTTCCAGGCCGCGGTGTAGGCCTCCGCCATCTTCTTAACCTTCTCATGATCGAGTGTCATCGGAACTCTCCTCAGATGGGGGGTAACGCGACAGGTTCTCGCAGGTGGATAATTCGCTTGATCGAGCGGTTGCCGTCGGGTGATTGCACACGCTCCGCTTTGCCTCTGGTCGCCGCATAACGTCGCGCTTGAGAGGCGGCCGCGCAGCGCAGCGACAAGGGTACCGCAAGCTCGCTTGCGGCCGTCCCTTCGAAGCGCTGGTTGGGCGGCGGCTTCTAGTTGCGCGCCAGAAATGCAAGCAGCGCCTCATTGAATGCCGCCGGATTCTGGCTCGCGGCACCGTGCCCTGCGCCTGGAATCGAAACGACCTTAGCGCTGGGGAGGCAACGTTGCTGCACCTCCACCATGGTCCTAAACCTAGAGCGAGTCAGCTCGCCTTTCGAGATTGTGACAGGCATCTTGAGCTGCCCAAACTCGGCACACGTAATCGGCGCCGGTGGGGGAGAAGACATTTGGAGCGCAACTGTGCGCGCGTTGTCCAGTGCCATGGCTTTGACTGCGGGCGTGAGCTTGTCGAAGCTTCCTGGGCTGTCGTTGACGAACTCATGGAGCAGTCTTGTTGCCTCAACCGCGTTTCCTGCCTTGGCTGCGGCACCTGCCGCCGCGAAGCCCTTGCCGTCTTCGAGAACCGCCTTCCGAATGGCCTCGTCGGTAATGAGCGAGAGGATGGTTGCTTCGTGGGCGAACACGGAACGTATCAGCTCGGGATGGCGCACGGCAGTGGTGAGGGCAATTATTGCGCCGTAAGACCGACCGACAAGATGAACTGGCCCAGCCTTCAGCTCACGGATAAACGCGGCCAGATCGGCGACGTGGGTGGCCCGGGAGAACTGGCTGCCGCCATCTGTCCAGGGGGCGGTACCGAAGTAGCGCTGGTCAATGGCGATGAACCGGAAGCGTTTGGCGACGGCGTCGCGCTGGGTCTCCCAGATACGGTGATCCGCGTAGGCACCATGGACGAACACGACCGGGGCCCCGGTACCCTGCTCTAAATACCCGATGGCGGTGCCGTTGGCTGAGATTTCCTTCAGGACAGGAGCAGAGACTGAACTCTCCGGCAGTGACTGGCATCCAAACAGCAGTGCGACAATTACGAACAGTGCAACGCTCTTCATGATGTCCTCCTTAAGATGCACCGCGAACAACTGGCGGGCTGTCGTAGGGACGCCGCCCAAC
>CAZVZV010000028.1:0-3562 GCA_964631735.1 uncultured Enterobacteriaceae bacterium | reverse complement strand
GGCCGGCGGGACGCTGGCCGCGCCTTGTCACAACGTCGGGACATCCTGCAAGGCGCGAGCGAGCGCCACGGCGCGCACGCGCGGAGCGAGCGGAGACATGCGCTCTCCCGCATGGATCACGTCGAGGCGCTGCAGCCGCAGCTCCGCGAGCGCGATGCGCATCGACTTGGTGAGCTCGGGGACCACGGTGCGCTTGAACTCGAACCCGATTCTGCGCTCGCCGCGAGCGACGAGCAGGTCGAGCTCGGCGTAGCAGGGCGGAAGCTCGCGGGCGAGGAACAGCGAGCAGAGCAGGTCGAGGTAACGCCGCACGCTCACGTCGCGTCTGCGCGACGCCCGCCTGCGTCTATGCCGAGGCGCCTAGCGCCGCCGACAACGGAATCGCCCAGATCCGGTCGGCCAGGCGTTCCGCTTTCCTGCCGGTATGCAGCAGCACGGCGTGCGGCGCCGCTTTGCCGTACTCGTCGAGAAATACCCGCAGGCCCCTGAAGTCGCCGGGACGCGGGCGGGCGGTCATCTTGACTTCGATCGGAAACACCTTGCTGCCGCGCTCGATCACGAAGTCCACTTCGTCGCCGGGCACGCTGCGCCAGTACAGGATCTCGGCGCCCGGCGCCGCGGTTTCCCGCCAGGCGAGCAAGTCGCTCAACACGAGGGACTCGAGCAACGGCCCCTTGAGCGTGCTCGCTTCCAGATCGGCCGGCGTCTCGATTCCCGCAAGGTGCGCCGCCAAACCGCTATCGCAGAAGTACAGCTTGGGGCTCTTGACGAGGCGCTTGGTCCGGTTGACCGCGTACGCCGGCAGCCGGTGGAGCAGATACGACGCCTCGAGGAGGTTGAAGTAGCGATGCGCTGTCGGCTGCGCGAGCCCGGCGTCGCGCGAAAGGTCGCTCTGGTTCAGCAATGACCCGGTGCGCAGCGCCGCCATTCTCATGAGACGGCGGAAGTCGACCAGATTGTGGATCGAGGCGAGCATCTGCAGATCCCGTTCCAGGTAAGTTCGCACGTACCCGTTCAGCCACGCCCGGTGCTGTGCCCGATCCCGGGCAAGAACCACGGGAGGAAATCCTCCGGCCAGCAGTTCGGCGCCCAGATCCGCAATGGGTGCATGCTCGCCTTCGAAGGCGCCGGGGTCCTCGAGGATCCTGTCCCATGGGCCAGTGCCGCCCTTGCCCTGACGTTCCGAATGCGTGAACGGATGCAGCGTCAGGTAAACCGCCCGACCGGCGAGCGATTCCGAAACCCTGCCAAGCAGGGCGAGATTCGCCGACCCGGAAAGAAGGAAGCGCCCGGGCCGGCGGTCCCGGTCCACCGCGCGTTTGACGGCGAGGAGCAGTTGCGGACTGCGCTGGATCTCGTCGAAGGTGAGCGGCGCCTTGGCCGAGACCAGCGCGTCCGGCTCCGCCTCGGCGCGCTCCAGGACATCGATGTCGTCCAGGGAGTGGTACTCGCGGCGCGGCGTCTTCAACAGCTCATGGATGAGGGTGCTTTTCCCGGTTTGCCGGGCACCGGTGACCACCACCACCGGAAAGGCGCGCAGGGCTTCGGCAACGACGGCAGTCAGGCGCCGCGGCAGGGGTGGTGGATTTCTATTCACGCCATGAATGATATTCATTCATGCGACGGAGAACAAGCCCTCACAATCATGGGATGCCCCCGCTCTGGAGCCGGGGTTAGACTCGCCTCTCCTCCAGCATATTGACCTGCGGGCCATGGAAGCTTTAGTCGGCGCATTTCTCTTCTCGGTTCTGACCGGCGCGTTGCTCGTCTATACCCGCCGATACCACGCGCGTTACTCCCTCGACGCAATCTCCGCCTTCCGCCGCAAGATCCACACCGTCTCCGCCCCCCGCATCGGCGGCCTCGCCCTCGTCGCGGGCGTAGCGGCAGGCAGCCTCGCCCTCGACTCCGAAACTCGCACCACCGCAATCACCCTCGCCCTGTGCGGCCTCCCCGCCCTCCTCGGCGGCCTGGGTGAAGACTTCACCCGCAAGGTCTCTTCCGTCGTTCGCCTCTGCCTTACCTTCATCGCCGCGGCGATCGCCTTCTTCGTCCTCGACGCGAGCATCACCGACCTTCATCTCCCAGGCAGCGGCTGGCTCCTGGGCTTCGCGATTCCCTCGCTCCTGTTCACCATGTTCGCCGTGGGCGGGCTCGCGCACGGCATCAACATCGTGGACGGCCTGAACGGCCTCGCCGGCTTCACCGCGCTCCTGGTCCTCGGCGCGATCGCCTGGGTCGCCACGCAAGTGGGCGACCAGCCCGTCGCCCTGATCGCCCTCCTCGTCGCGGGGAGCGTGGCCGGGTTCCTGGTGTGGAACTTCCCGCGCGGCGCCCTGTTCCTCGGCGACGGCGGCTCGTACTTCCTCGGTTTCCTTATCGCCGAGATGGCGGTGCTGCTGGTGCACCGGAACTCCGACGTCTCGCCCTGGTTTGCGCTGACCGTGCTCTCTTACCCGGTGTGCGAGACGCTGTTTTCCTCTTTGCGCCGCAGGATGCGCGGCCAGCACGCAATGGACGCGGACGGCCTGCACCTGCATACGCTCGTCTACAAGCGCCTGGTGCGCCGCCGGGGCAAGGGCGGCACGGGCCAGAACGCCTTCGCCACGGTCTACCTCGCGGTCCTGTGCGCCGCGGTGGTCCTCCCGGCCATGATCATGTGGGACCACACCCTCGCGCTGCAGGGGATCGCGGCGATATTCACGGTGTTTTACGTGATCTGTTACCGGGGCCTGGTGAGGTTCCGCTTCCCGCGCTGGCTCTCGGCCCGGGGTTCGGTGCACAATGGCGGCAGGATCACAAGGCGCGGTCCAGGCACACAGGGAGGCAAGCCATGAAACAAAAAAAATTCCTTCGCACGCTTGGCTGGGCGCTCCTTGCATTCAGCGCCGCCTTCGCAACCGCGGTGCACTCCGCCGCCAACGTGCAGTCCATGCGCGGCGACGTGCGCGCGGGCACTGCGAAGGTGAACCCCAACGATCGCATCACTTCGGGCGCCTCGATCACCACCGGCGCGGGCGCGCAGGCTGTGCTCAAATTCGACGACGGCCAGGTAGTGGTCCTGAATGAAAACACCACCTTCCGCGTCATCGACTTCCAGTTCCAGAAGGAAAAGCCGGGCGGCGACCGCGCCATCTTCGACCTGCTGCGCGGCGCGCTGCGCATCATCTCCGGCGCGGTGGCCTCGAGGAGCCAGGCCTCCTTCCAGCTGCGCGTGCCGCAGTCGACCATCGGCATCCGGGGCACCGACTTCATGGTGGCGATCGTCAACCCGGCGATCATCAGCGTCGGCACCGGCGCGGTGGGCGCGACCAATGCCGGCGGCACGGCGGTGTTCGGCGCCGGCAGCTTCGGCTCGGTGGCTTCCTCGAGCACGCGTGCGGTCGCGATACCCGCCTCGGCGGTGCCGCCGGCGGCGGCGGCCGCCTTCGGCAGCATGGGCGCGGTGCCCGGAGTCGTGGCAGGCGGCATGGCGCCCGGCGCGGCGGGCGGCGGTACCGTGGCGGGCATGTCGACCGGGACGGCGGTGGCGGTCGGCGCGGTGGTGGTGATCGGCGTGGCC
>CAZVZV010000027.1:0-5170 GCA_964631735.1 uncultured Enterobacteriaceae bacterium | reverse complement strand
GCGGAGCAGGATCAAGCAGGTGTCGCTGGAGTGCATCCACTCGCACGTGCCGCCGGAGCTGATGAAGCTGCTCAAGGGCAAGGATGTCCTGGTCGGCGTGATCGATGTCGCCTCAGACAAGGTCGAGACGCCGCAGGAAGTCGCGGCAACCATCCGTCAGGCGCTCAAGTACGTGCCGCGGAACCGCCTGTTCCCCTGCACCAACTGCGGCATGGCACCGATGCAGCGCGAGATCGCGATTGCGAAACTCAAGACCCTGGCGGCAGGCGCCGCCCTGGCAAGAAAGAAAAAATAAAAAAAGGGGTCTGACCCTATTTTTAGTCGGCGTAGCCGGGGAGTTCCCGGTCGAGGATGCGCATCATGGCCTCGAAGAACAGGCGCTCGCGTTCGATGCGCGAGTGGCGGTCATTCTCCGGCGGCGCCTGCACGCGCGCCACGACGGCTTCCGACAGCACTTGCAGCGGCTTGCCGGTGCCCATCGCCAATACCTGGGCGCGGCATACGCGCTCCAGCTTGTAGAGCCGCCGGTAGGCCTGCGCCACCGTGTCGCCGGTCACCAGCACGCCGTGGTTCTTCATGAACAGTACGTGCTTGCCGCCGATCACGCGCGCGAGGCGCTCGCCTTCCTCGACGAAATCGGCAGTGCCGGTGTAGGTGTCGTCGTAGGCGACGTGACCGTGGAAGAACGCCGCGGTCTGGCTCGCCGGCAGAAGGCGGTTGTCCTTGAGCATGTTCAGCGCCACCGCCCAGGTCTGGTGGGTATGCATCACCACGCGTGTGCCGCAGATGCGATGGATCGGCGCGTGGATGCACTGCGCGGATAGCTCGACGTCGCCCTCGCCCTCGAGCGTCTTGCCGGATTCGTCGAACACGATCATGTCGCTCGCCCGTGCCTCCGACCAGTGCAGGCCGAAAGGCAGGATCAGGTAGCGATCATCCCGCCCCGGCACGGTCACCGTGAAATGGTTGTCGATGCCCTCCTCCAGCTCATCCAGTACGGCCAGGCGGTGCGCGGCGGCGAGGTGGACCTTCGCCTCCCGGACGGGATCGACGGCAAGTGGCGACGAAAGCGTGTGGACGGACATGACTCTCCCCTCAGGCGGAAGGCTTCGGACGAAGTATAGCGAGACGTTCGCGGCGGAAGTGCATCACCGCCAGGACCAGCGCCGCGGCCTGCAGCGCGGCGCAGAAATAAAACGGCGCCCCGATGCGCCAATCCCCCTGCGGCAGGTGCGACACCATCGCCAGCAGCGGCGCGCCGATGACCGGGGCGATCACCGCCATCAGGCTGTTCAGGCCGCCCACCGCGCCGAGCGCCTGGCCCTGGCTGCGCGCGTCCGCGGCGCTGGAGATGATGCTCTGGATGGCTGCGGCCACCGTGGCGCCGAGCAGATTGGCAAAGATGACCGCGAACATCATCCAGCCCTGGCTGGCGGCGCCCCACAGCACGAAAGCGAGCGTCGAGGACACGAGCCCGAGCACGGCGAGGCGCCGCGGGCTGAACCAGCGCAGCAAGCGCCCGAGCAGCAGGCCCTGCACGATGACCGACACGACGCCCACTGCGGCGAGCGACCAGCCGTTCTCCAGGGGCCCCCAGCCGAACTTGAAGGTCGTGTACAGCACCCATGTGGTGTAGAGCACGAACTGCGCGAGCCCGCTGCAGGCGACGACCGCCACCAGCGGCCCGACGCCCTTCAGCTGCGCCAAGCCGCGCAGGGAACTGACCGGATTGGCCGCCTTCCAGGTAAAGGCATGCCGACGCTCCGCCGGCAGCGATTCGGGCAGGACGAAGTATCCGTACAGCAGGTTGAGCAAGGCGAGGCTGCCGGCGGCGAGGAACGGCAGACGCAGATCGATCGCGCCCAGCAGCCCGCCCATCACCGGTCCAAGGATGAAGCCCAGGCCGAACATCGCCCCCAGCATGCCGAATCGCCTCGCGCGCATCTCGGGCGGTGTGATATCCGCGACATAGGCATTGGCGACCGAGAGGTTGGCCTGCATCGCGCCGCTCACCACCCGCACCGCGATCAGCACCCACATTGCGGTGGCCACCACGGTGGCGAGGAAGCTAAACGCCATGCCGCAGAATCCGAGCAGCAGCACCAGCCGGCGGCCATGGGCATCGGACAGCGCGCCCAGGATCGGCGAGGCGAAGAAATTCGCCAGGCCGAAGGCGAAGGTCACCACGCCGTACCAGAATGCCTGGTCTGCCTGCGAGCCGGTGAAATCGCCCACCAGCGCCGGCAGCACTGGAATGATCAACCCGATCGACATCATGTCGATCAGCGTCGTCAGCATAATGAACGGCATCGCCGCCGCGCGGTCCTTGCGCGCGATCAAGGGTACTTTTGCCTCTGATGAAGTACACGAGCGATGGATACCTTCGCGCCGCGCACGCGGTAAATCAGCGTGAAAGAAGTGTGTCTGACCGGGAACTCACGCGTACCGGAGACACGGCCGCGTGTGCCCAGAAGCGGATACTCGGAGAGCCGCTCGGCGGAGTCGACGAGCCGCGCCTCTACCGCGTCAGCGGAATGAAGCGAATCCTCGGCGATGTAAGCCCAAGCAGCGAACAAGTCCCTGTCGGCCCGCGGAGACCATTCAAGCCGCTTTCGCGAGCGAGCGGACAAACGCGGCCTTCCTGCGCTCCTGGTTCTTCAGCATCTGCTCATGAGACAAGGCCTTGCCGGCATCGATCTCCGCAAGGCCTTTGGCGACTTCGCGCTGGAACCATTCTTCGTAGTCCAGCCCCGCGGCGAGCGCCGCGTCCAGCATGCGTTGCGGAGACCGCTTTCGCCGCGCTGCCAGGCGGGCGATGCGGCGCGCCGTAACGGACTTGATCTGCAGAGCGGGCATGATGAATCTCCGAGTGAAAGCCAAGCAATAATATCAGGCCGGTTGCAGGATGTGGATCGCCCGGCTCGCGATGAACTCCTTGGTCTTGCCGGCGTAGGCCGCCATGTGCGGCGCCGCGGCGTGCGCCTTCAGCGCGTCCATGCTTTCCCACTTCTCGACCACCACGAAGGTATCCGGGCCCCACTTGGTCTGGAACGACAGAGCGTTTTCCGCGTCGACCGCGGCGCCATACTCGATGCAGCCTTTCTCGGCCCTCACTGCGGGCACATTCGCGCGGAACGCCTGCAGGATGGACTCGCGCTGGCCGGGTTTGGCGGTGACGACGGCGATGACATGAATCATTTCTGTCTCCCCTTTCAGGAAACCTTCTTGAGCTTCTGCAGCGAACGCATGCCCTTCGGCATCGAACGGTCCGGAAACAGGCGCGGGAACTCGGTGTAGCTCACTTCGCCCACGTAGATGTCGCCGCGCGAATCGACCGCCAGGCCGTGCGGGGCAACGAACTTGCCCGTTTCCAGTCCCGGGCCGTCCTCGCCGCCGAGCCGCGCGATGAGCTTGCCTTGTTGGTCGACGATGCTCAGACGCGGCCCGAGGTTGGGATGATTGCGGTTGATGTTCATCCCCGGTCCAAGCTCGCCGATGATGAACTGAGGCTTCGGCCCGCGGCAGCAGTACAGGCCGCAGGGACGGTGCATGTTGACCCACTGCGTCTCGTACCTGCCGTTGCCGTCGAACACCTGCACGCGGTGGTTCTCGCGGTCGGCGACGTAAACCCAGCCTTCGGCGTCGGTGACGATGTTGTGCACGACGTTGAACTGGCCGGGATCGGTGCCCGGCTCGCCCCAGGACAACAACCGCTTGCCGTCCGGGGAGTATTTGTGCACCTTCGCGTTGCCGTACCCGTCGCTGACGTAGATCTCGCCCTTGGGCGAAAGCGCCGTATGCGTGCAGCGGTGGAAAGGCTCTCCGCTCATGAATGGCGCCGGCTTGCCGGGCACGCCCAGTTCCAGGAGCACCTTGCCCTCGGTGGTGCACTTTCGCACCACGTGGCCGCCGTCATCGGTGCAGTACAGGATGTCGTTGGCATCGATGTGCAGGCCGTGCGCGCGGGGAAACGTGCCCTCGCCCCAGGAGCGCAGGAACACGCCGTCGCGATCGAACACCATCATCGGGTGCTCGCCGCGGTTGAACACATAGACACGGTCCTTGCTGTCGCAAGCGACCGCCGCCACGTCCTTGAATTCCCACCCGTCGGGCAGCTTGGCCCAGTTCTCCACCACGGCGTAGCGGTGCTCGCCGCTGCCCAGAACGACCGGCGACAGCGCGCTGGCGGCCATTCTTATTTGCACAGCCCCAGGATGCGCTCTTCCGGCGAACACGTCCTGGCGGGCGCCGCCGCCTTGGGCTTCTTCGCGAGGCAGGCGCGGATCTCTCTCGCGGTGGGCGGATAGTAGATCCACCCCGGCCCGAGCTGCGGCAACGCCAGGCTGACTTCGCGCCACTTTGGGTGGCCCTGCGCCTGCAGCGTGGGAAAGCTCTGGCACAGCGAGCGCGCGAAGCGCGTCAGGTGGCTGACCGTGCCCTCGAGGTTGTAGTCGTAGGTGACCAGGAACGCGCCCACCGAGATGGTCGTGAAGTTTTCCTGCAGCAGATTGGGGTAGCTGCTCGCCCTGACCACGGAGTGGGAATAGACCGTCAGCGGCGTCTTGCTCGAGGGGTGCGCGGGATCGAACTTCAGCAGCTTGATGAATTTCTGCGCTTCCGGCTTCATGTTGGCAATCAGCGGCGAGGGCTGCCCGGCCGCGATGACGACGACGTCCACCGACTTGTCGGTGATCAGCTTCACCAGCGAGTCTTCCATCGTCAGGTAACTCGCGTTCGCCTCCGGCATCGGGCCGCCGAACATCATGCGATACAGCGTGTGCGCGATGAGCGCCGCGCCGCTGCCCAGGAGGCCCCCGTTGATCTTCGCGTCCTTGATGTCGTGCAGGTAATTCATCGGCGAATCGGACCGGACGACGTAATGGATCTCGGTGTTGTACAGCGGCAGGATCACGCGCAGGGGACGGATGATGGTCGCAGCCTCGGCGCTGCCGCCGGCGGCGCGGTCCAGGAACGCCTGGTAAACGTCGGCCTGCACGATCGCAAACTTCACGCCCGGGTCGTAGCGCAGGTGGCGGATGTTGGCCGCCGAACCGTCCGTGGGCAGCACCTCCAGCTCGATATTGGCCGCCGGCGCAACGAGCTTGGCGAGATCCTTGCCGATGGCGAAATAGGTGCCCCGTTCCGACGCGGTGACGATCTTGTAGTCGAT